>PLUT01000046.1 GCA_003162875.1 Granulicella sp. | reverse complement strand
AGTCGCCGTCCTCCTGCTGTAGATTGGTGAAGTCAACCCGGACAGGCACGCGCTGCACCACTTTCACGTAGTTCCCGGTCGCGTTCTCCGGCGGGAACAGCGAGAGCATCGACCCGGTCGCGCCGCCAATCTGCGTGATCTTGCCCGAAAACTTCCGCCCGCCATAGGCATCTACCTTCAGCGTCACCGGCTGGCCGCTGCACATGTGGGCAAGCTGCGTCTCCTTGAAGTTCGCCGTCACCCACAGGTCGGTCAGCGGGATCACTGTCATCAGGTCCTGCCCGGTAGAGAGGTTCGCCCCAACCGCGACGTTCTTCTTGTTCACCACTCCCGCAATCGGCGCGACGATGCGCGTATACGACAGGTTCAGTTGCGCCTGTTCCACGCGCGCCTCAGCCTGTTTCACGGCGGCTGCCGCGGCCGCCGCCCGGGACTGCTCCACGTGGATCTGGCCTGGCGCGTTCTTCACCGACTGCTGCGACTGGGCCTCCGACTGCGCCAGCCGTTGCCGCGCATTCGAGACGGCGTTCTGCGCTCCGAGCACATTGGCCTCGGCCTCCACCACTGAGGCCTTTGCCGCGGCCAATGCCTGCACCGCCGTATCGAATTGCTGCTTCGAAATCACATCCTTTTGCACCAGCGGCGTGTAGCGATCCACATCGTCCTGCGCCTTCTGCTGGTTGGCCTGCGCCTGCGCCACTCGCGCCATCGCCGCTTCCACCTGTTTCTCGTCCTGCGCCACCGTGTCGCTCGACCCCTTCACGTCGGATCCCGAAGTGCTGACGTTCGTAAGCACGTTCGTACTGGTGATGGGCACGTTGGTGCTGGCTTGCACGTACTGCGCCTGGGCGTTGGCCAGGTCCGCCTCGGCCTGGTCCAGCGCCACCTGGTAGTCGGTGGGATCGATCTCCACCAGCAGTTGGCCCGTCTGCACCGTCTGGTTGTCGTCCACGTAGACGTTCACCACGTGACCCGTAATCCGCGAGCTCACCTGGTACAGGTTGCCATCCACCTGCGCGTCGTCCGTGTCTTCGGTAAAGGTCGAGCGCCAGTAGAAGAAGATCGCCCCCAGCACCAGCACCAGCACCACACCAACCACCAGCAATCTGCGGCTGGAACTCGGCGGCGGCTCTGGAACGCCTTCATCCGGCCCGGCGGCTCGCTTCGGCTCTGCTTGGCCTTGGTCTTTGTCTTGATCTTCTGCCACGGTTACTTTCCTCCGAGATAATCTTTCAGGTTAGTCGACGCAACCCCCAGTGCCCGGGCCAGCGAAAGCTTGGCCGCGTTGTGCTGGTACTGCGCGCTGATGTACTGGTCGTTGGCCTGCTCCGTCTCTGTCTGTGCCTGCGATACCGGCAGGTTGTCCGAAACACCCGCGTGGAAGCGCTGCTGCGCCTCGCTCAGTTCTTCGTTGGCCAGGTCCAGATTCGACTTCGCGGCCTCCACCAGCTTCGCCGCGGACTGCATGTCCAGAATCGAGTCGCGGATATCCGCGTTAACCTGCTGAATCTGGTCGGCGAGTTTGTCGCTGGCCTGCTGATAATTCGATTCGGCCACTTCCTCTTCGCCCCGCGTCTTGGCAACCTGTAGAATCGGCGCTTCCACTGTGCCGGTAGCCGTGAAGGTCCCGTGCGAGTGCGCAGCCGTTTCGCCGATGTCGCCGTAGTCGCCGGAAACCTTCACCGTGGGCAACTGGTCCGCGAAAGCGGCGGACTTCTGCGCGCGCGCCGCCGCGACCTGCTCGTTTTTGGCAGCCAGGTCCTTGCGGTTCTTCAGCGCCTGGGCAAACGCGGCCTGCGGGTCCAGGTTGTCCAGCGCCGCGTACGGCTCCGTGTCGGTCAGCCGGATCGCCTGGTCCAGCGGCAGGCCGATCGCGCGCGCCAGCGCCAGCTTGTCCTTCGCCAGTTGGTTGGTGGAGGAGATCAGGCTTTGCTGCTCGTTCTGGTAGTCCACCTGCGCCCGCAGCACATCCAGCCGCGGGCTGATACCGGCATCATGCGATGCGGTGGCCTGGTCCAGCGACACCTTCGAGGTCGCCAACTCCGCATTCACAGCCGCAATCCGCGCGGCGTCCGCGATGCACACCAGGTAGGCGTTGCCCACCGTCAGCACCACCACGTCGCGCGCGTCTTCAGCCGAAAGCTTGGCCGCGGCAAAGTTATGTTTCGCCGCGATGTAGTTCTCTAGCGCCGGTACGTTCACCAGGCTCTGCGTCAGGTACGCGCGAAAGTCCTCCACCTGGAATGGCCCGATGATGGGATTCAGCCCGGGAAACTTCAGCCCGTACGCCGCCAGGTTTACCTGCTCAACCTCAATCGAGGCGTCGCCTGTAATCGTCGGCAGCAGCGCCTGCAGTTGTTCCAGCTCCTGGCCCTTCGCATTCTGTTGCGCACTTGCCTGCAAGATCAGGCCAAGGTTCTGCCGCAAGCCGCGGGCAATGGCATCGTCCAGCGAAAGATCGAGTACCGCTCCCGTCGCTTTGCCTTCAACCAGCGACCCCTTGTAGGAGTCCTGGCTCGGCGCGGCAAGGTTTTCGCCTGCCGGCGCGGACAGTTGCTGCAACCCGCCCTCGGTCTGCTGCGCCTGCGCCGGCGTCGTGGCGCCGGGAGCATTCGGACTACCCTGCCCCTGTGCGCCTCCCGCGAGAGCGAACAGCAGCAGGCCGCAAACGCCGCTGGCCGCAAGCGTCGTCCGTGCCCGCCGCGCTACTTTACCTGGAGTCATTGTCTCTATGGTACCTGCACTTTGCCGGCAGCTTGCAACTCTCTCACCCATTGCCTTTTGCAATACGGATTGGATGCGCTCAACTGCGCCCGAAATGCAAAAAACCGGCGGTTTTTCCCTAACGCGGCCGGGCAAGACCCCGTCCGTCTCCAGCGGCCGGGTCTTTGGCGGGTCGCTAATCGCACTTGCTTCGCGCCCCAAATCGTCTCCCACAAAAACCAGCTACACTCGTCGATGCGGAACTGATGCGGAACTACGGAGGGCATACATGCTGCTTGGCATCGATGTCGGCACCGGAGGCACGCGGGCCGTGCTGGTGGATCGCGCAGGCCGCGTCGTCGCCTCGGCGGCCGCCGAGCACGCCGCCATCCGGTCCGATCATATCGGCTGGGCCGAACAGGACCCTGACGATTGGTGGCGCGCCGCGCGCCAGGCCATCCCCGCCGCCATCGCCGCGGCCAATCTCTCCGGCGCTCAGATTCACTCGCTCGCCCTCACCGGCCAGATGCATGGCTGCGTCATGCTCGACGCCGACGGCAATGTGCTCCGCCCAGCCCTCATCTGGTGCGATCAAAGAACCCAGCCTGAATGCGACTGGCTGGAAGCAAAAATCGGCCGTGCCCGCCTCATCGAACTCACCTGCAACCCGGCGTTGCCCAACTTCACCCTCACCAAGCTGCTCTGGGTGCGCACCCACCAGCCGGAAATCTTTGCCCGCATCGCTCATGTGCTCTGCCCCAAGGACTACGTGCGCTATCGCCTCACCGGCGAGTTCGCCATCGACNNGAGGCGAGCGGAACCCTGCTGCTCGACGTCGCGCATCGCCGCTGGTCCCGCGAGGTTGCCGAGGCGGCGGGCATTCCCATGGCCTGGCTTCCCCGCCTGTTTGAAGGCCCCGAGATCTGCGCGCGCATCAGCGAAACCGGCGCAGCCGCCACTGGACTGGCCGTGGGAACTCCGGTGGCCGCCGGTGCTGGCGACCAGGGCGCCGGCGCGGTTGGCATGGGCATCGTCGGCCCGGGTTCGGTCTCTGCCACCATTGGCACCAGCGGCGTGGTCTTCGCCTCCACCGACCGGCCCGCCATGGACCCGCTCGGCCGCCTGCACACCTTCTGTCACGCCGCTCCCGGCCTTTGGCACGTCATGGGCGTCACCAACGGCGCCGGCCTCTCGCTGCGCTGGTTCCGCGACACCTTTGCCCCCGGCGCCGACTACGACCAACTCACCGCCGAGGCCGCAAAAGCACCCCCGGGAAGCGACGGACTCCTGTGGGCGCCCTATCTCTTCGGCGAGCGCACGCCCCATCTCGATCCCCAGGCGCGCGCGGCATTCGTTGGCATCACCGCGTCGCATACTCGCGCCCATTGTGTCCGCGCCGTCATGGAAGGCGTCGCCTTTTCCCTCCGCGACACGTTTTCCTTATTCTCAGACCTCAAGATCCCGGTCGCCCGCATCCGCCTCGGCGGCGGCGGCGCGCGCAGCCCGCTCTGGCAACAGATCCAGGCCGACGTCTACGGCCACTCCGTCGAACTGCTTGCGGCCGACGAGGGTGGCGCGTTCGGCGCTGCGCTGCTCGCCGGCGTTGCCATCGGCGCATGGCCCAGCGTGGAAGCGGCCTGCGCTGCCAGCGTACACGTCGCCCGCCAGATCGAGCCGAAGCACGCCGCGGCAATGGACCAGGCCTATCAAAGTTTCCGGCGGTTGTATCCTGCTTTGAGAGAGATTGGGAGGACATAATGGCAGACCGCGAAATCGGCGTTGGCGTCATCGGATATGGACTGGGTGGGAGCGTGTTTCATGCGCCATTTGTCAGCGCAGTGCCTGGCCTGCACCTCGCAGCCATCATGCAGCGCACCGGAGATACGGCAGCAAAAGCTTATCCAGCCACCAGGATCGCCCGCTCGCTGGACGAGATCCTCGCCGACAAATCCATCGATCTGGCGGTGGTGTCCACGCCCAATGAGACCCACTTCGTGCTCGCCAAACGCGTGCTCGAAGCGGGCAAGCACGTCGTCATCGACAAGCCCTTCGCACCCACCAGTGAAGGGGCTCGGGAGCTCGGCCAACTCGCCAAGAGCAAGGGCCTGCTCGCCATTCCCTTCCACAACCGCCGCTGGGACGGCGATTTCCAGACCGTCCGCAAGCTGCTGCAGCAAGGCGCCATCGGCCGGCTGGTCACCTTCGAGTCGCACTTTGACCGCTTCCGCCCCATCCCCCGCGAAAACACCTGGAAGGAAGCGGAAAACCCCGCCAACGGCATGCTCTTCGATCTTGGCCCGCATCTTGTCGACCAGGTTCTCGCCCTCTTCGGCGCGCCCGACGCCATCACCGCCAGCGTGCGCTCCGATCGCGACGAAACCGCCATCGAGGACGCCTTCGACATCACCCTCCACTACCCCGGCAAGAACGGAAAGGGCCTGCTCGCCCACTGCCGCACCAGCTACCTCGCCTGCGACAACGCGCCCCGCTTTCTGCTGCACGGAACCAAGGGCAGCTTCAAGAAGCACGGCCTCGACCCGCAGGAGCCGGCGCTGGTCGGCGGCGCCAAGGTCCCGGTCATGGGATCGCCCGCAGTCTGGCTGCAGGAGAAGGAGTCCGCCTGGGGCAAGCTCACCGTCGCCCCCGTGCCCGCCGATCCCGCAATGCTGGTCGAGCACCATGTCAAAACCGAGCCCGGCGACTATCGCGGCTTCTACGCCAACGTCCGCGACGCCAT
>PLUT01000102.1:1002-4848 GCA_003162875.1 Granulicella sp. | reverse complement strand
ACGAGATTCCCTACATGGTGGTGAAGAAGGACGGGCGGCGGGAGAAGTTCGACCGCCAGAAGATCCTGGGCGGGCTGCTGCATGCTTGCCAGAAGCGGCCGGTGTCGGGTGCGGCGCTGGAGCGGATCGTGGATGAGAGCGAGGCGTTTGTGGTGGATTCGGCCGAGCGCGAGCGGTCGACCAGCGAGATCGGCGAGTTGATTATGGAGCGGCTGAAGGAGATCGATACGGTGGCGTATATCCGATTTGCGAGCGTGTATCGCGACTTCAAGGACGTGCGGGAGTTCAAAGCGGAGCTGGAAGAGTTGTTGATCGGGAAAGACGCGAAGAAGAGGCGTTGACCGTTCTTCGTTGTAGGTTGTTCGTTGAAGGCAATGTGCACGGTTCGCGCAGGAACGGCATCAAACGAAGCCTGGGGTGACTTGGCATGAACTTTCAGTTGATGTGGACGATTCATACATTGCCGCTCTGGTTCCTGGTGTTCTCGCTGTTTCTTCCACGAATTGCGCTGGCGGTGTATTGGCTGGAATCGGCAATGCCGCCGTTCCATTTGCACGGTTGGCTGCCGCTGATCGTGGCGATTCTGCTGCCGCGGGTGCTGGTGCTGTACCTGATCTACCTGGACCAGGGAATAAGCCTGTGGTTCGTGATCCACCTGGTGACGGCGGTGTTGGTGTGGGGCGGGTCGGGTAGCTATCATTCGCGGCGACGGCACAGGAACAATTATTAGGGGCGGCCGCAGCGGTAGGTGGGGCACTCGATTTGGGGCGGATTTCGCCGAGTTCTGCGGTATTCTTGAGAGATATGGAACGGCGAAAAGTTGGCATTCTTGGCGCTACGGGCATGGTCGGGCAGCGCTTCATCCAGTTACTGAATAACCATCCGTGGTTCGAGATCGCGTGGCTGGCGGCCAGCGATCGCAGCGCGGGCAAGACGTATGGCGAGGCGTGCAAGTGGAAGCTGGACACACCGCTGCCGGCGCGCATTGCCGCGATGGCGGTGATGCCGAACATCCCTGACGAGACGCCGGACGACGAACTGCCGAAGATCATCTTTGCCGCGCTGGACGCGGATGTTGCGCGGGAGCTGGAGCCGAAGTTTGCGGCGGCGGGGTGCGCGGTGGTGTCGAACTCGAGCGCGTTCCGCATGCAGCCGGACGTGCCGCTGGTGGTGCCGGAGGTGAACGCGGACCACCTGGCACTGATCGAGCGGCAGAGCTGGCGGCGGGAGAGCGGCGGATTTATCGTGACCAACCCGAACTGCTGCGCGATTGGGCTGGTGCTGGCGCTGAAGCCGCTGGAAGCGCGGTTCGGGATCGAGAGCCTGTTTGTGTCGACCATGCAGGCGGTAAGCGGCGCGGGATATCCGGGGGTGGCTTCGCTGGACATACTGGGCAATGTGGTGCCGTACATCAAGAATGAGGAAGAGAAGCTGCAGGAAGAGGTGGGCAAGCTGCTGGGCCGGCTGGATGGCGGCGCGGTCCATATGCTGGACGCCAAGCTGAGCGCGCACTGCAACCGCGTCGCGGTGGAAGATGGGCANNGAGTTCGCGCCGCTGATGGGGCAGAAGCTGCCGAGCGCGCCGGATCAGCCAGTTGAGTTTGACGCGAGTCCGGATCGGCCGCAGCCGCGGCTGGACCGGATGCGCGGGCATGGGATGGCGTCGACTGTGGGACGGCTGCGGGAGTGCAACCTGCTGGACTGGAAGTTCGTGGTGCTGTCGCACAACACGATTCGCGGGGCGGCGGGCGCGGCGGTGTTGAATGCCGAGGTGCTGGCGCGCCTGGGCAAGCTGGAGATGAAGGAGCTGAGCCGGGCGCAGCGGGATGCGGTGCCGGCATGAGCGAGGCGCACAGGGGGGAGAAGCGGGTGGGCGAGACTGTGACTGGCGAGATCCGGCCAAGCCTGGTGGTGATGAAGTTCGGCGGCACTTCAGTGGAGGACGCGAAGGCGATGCTGCGCACGGCGGCGATTGTGCGCGGAAGGCGCGAGCGCGGGCTGAAGCCGGTGGTGGTGGTCTCGGCGATGGCGAAGGTCACCGACCAACTGCTGGCCGCGGCCGCGGCGGCGGGACGCGGCGACAAGAATGGCGCGCTGGCGATTGCGTCGCGACTGCGCAACCGGCATCTGGACACGGCGGCAGAGTTGCTTTGCGGAGATTTGTTTACCGAGATCCGGGCGGCGATTTGCAAGAGGTTCGACGCGCTGGACGATCTGCTGCGCGGGATTGCGGCGGTGGGCGAGTTGACGCCGCGCACCACCGACAAGGTGATGAGCTACGGCGAGCGGATTTCGTCGCAGATGGTGGCGGCGGTGTTTGCGCAGCACGACATGAACGGCATGCATGTGGACGCGCGGAAGTGCATCGTTACCGACGACCACTTCGGCAAGGCGGCAGCGCAGGAGGCCGCGATCGAGGCGAAGCTGACGGAGATGGTGCTGCCGCTGGTGGAGGCCGGGCACACGCCGGTGCTGGGCGGCTTTATCGGGTCGACGGTGGAAGGGATTACGACCACGCTGGGTCGCGGCGGCAGCGACTATACCGCGGCGCTGGTGGGCGGCGGGCTGCGCGCCGGGGCGATCGAGATCTGGACCGACGTGAACGGCATCATGACCACGGACCCGCGCATCTGCCCGGACGCGCTGCGGGTGAAGACGATCAGCTTCGAGGAGGCGGCGGAGCTGGCGTACTTCGGGGCGAAGGTGCTGCACCCGGCGACCATCCTGCCGGCGATGCAGAAGAGCATACCGGTGTGGGTGCTGAACTCTCGCAACGCGGAGAACGAGGGCACCAGGATTACAGCGATGGCGCCGCCGTGCGCGAGTCCGTTCAAGTGCATTGCGGCGAAGAAACGGCTGACCATCATCGACGTGGTAGCCAGCCGAATGCTGATGTCACACGGGTATCTCAAGGACGTCTTCGATGTTTTCGACAAGTATCACTGCGTGATCGACATGGTTTCGACCAGCGAGGTGAGCATCTCCGTGACCGTGGACTCGAATGAGCGGCTGCCGGAGATCTGCGCCGAGCTGAGCAAGATGGCGGACGTGAAGCTGGAAGGGCACAAGGCGCTGATTTGCATGGTGGGCGAGGACATTCGCGGGCGCAGCGGGATCTCGGGCCGGGTGTTTTCGGCGATCCGGCACGTCAACGTGCGCATGATCTCGCAGGGCGCGAGCGAGATCAACATGAGCTTCATGATCGAGGAGTCGGATGTGGATGAGGCGGTCCGGTCGCTGCACGCGGAGTTCTTCCAGGACCCCGATCCAACGGTGTTCGATACCGACGCCAGGGTGGTCGCGGCCAAGGCCTGACCCCGATTTGCAACGAGCAAACGCGATTGCAGGCACCGCGCGGTAGACTGTCGCTATGCGGATACTGGTGCTTGGGCAGGGAAAGACCGGCAAGGTGGTGGTGGAGGTTGCTGCCCAGCGCGGCCACAGCGTGAGCGGGCTGGATGTGCTGGAGAACGCCGGCGCGACGGCGCTGACGCCTCCGTTTGTCGCGGGATTCGATGTGGCGATCGACTTCACCACGCCCGAGGCGGCGGTGCAGAATATGCGCGCAGTGCTGGCGACCGGCGGCAAGATCGTGGTCGGCACGACCGGCTGGTACGACAAACTGGCGGACATGCGCGGGCTGGCGGAGCGCAAAGGCGCAGGCCTGCTCTACGGGACGAATTATTCCATCGGCGTGCAGGTGATGCTGAAACTGGCGGAGCAGATGGGGACTTCACTGGCCCGGGCGGGATACAAGTTTTCGGTGGTGGAAACGCACCACGTGACCAAGCTGGACAAACCGTCGGGGACGGCGATCTCGATTGCGGAGATGGTGGAACGCGGCGC
>PLUT01000102.1:0-970 GCA_003162875.1 Granulicella sp. | reverse complement strand
TGCTACGACTTCAGGGATGTGTGGGAGAAGCTGTAGGGGGTGTATCCTTTGGAGTATGCGGACCGTAGCACAATCCGAGGCGATTGCGACCCTGCCTGCGTTGCTGGACGAGGTGGAACAGCAGCCGGTAGTAATCTCCCGTGAGGGACGACAGGTGGCCGCGTTGGTTTCGATGAAGAACTACGAACTGATGCGGCGACTCAACTGGGAACGGATCAACGATATTTCTAAGCAAGCCGAGGCGCGAATCGATAGGAATGCTGCAAAGCTGGGCATAACGTCCGAACAGCTTGTAGAACGTTTGCTTCGGGATGATGACTAAACCTCAGCGAATTGTTCTCGACATCAATCTCATCATCAGCCGTATGTTATTGACGCGCGGGGTTGCGGCCGCCGTCTTCGATCTGGTTTACGACACGTGCTTTCTGCTTACCTCTGAACCAGTGTTGGCTGAGTTGCGCGAAGTCGCGGAGCGGGCGAAATTCGATCGGTATCTGGATGTTGCAACCCGCCGGGAATTCGTCGACCGATACGCCGCCGCGGCGAGATTGATTCCGGTGATGCATACGGTGCGTGATTGCAGAGACCCGAAGGACGACAAGCTTCTGGAACTGGCGCTGAGCGGACGGGCAGACCTGATTTTGACCGGCGATGAAGATCTGCTTGTTCTGCATCCATGGCGAGGCGTGTCGATTCTGACTCCGTCGGCCTACCTCCAATCGATAGCGTAGAGCCCTTGCGAGAGTGCGAGGTTGTGCTTAGCCTGTAGGTATGAGTTCCGCGATTCTCACTCCCCCTTCGTTTGCTTCGCTTTCTTTCGATGAAAAGCTTGACCGGCTGGCCGAGGTGGCCGTGCGTGTGGGCCTGGGACTGCGCGCGGGCCAGGAGTTGGTGCTGACTGCGCCGATTGAGGCGCTGCCGCTGGTCCGGCGGATTACCGACCATGCCTATCGCGCGGGCGCGCTGCTGG
>PLUT01000222.1 GCA_003162875.1 Granulicella sp. | reverse complement strand
AAGTCGCTCATCATCCATCCCGCCTCCACCACGCACGCGCAACTCACCGTGCCGGAGCAGGCCGAAACCGGCGTAACCCCGGAACTGGTGCGTCTCTCCGTCGGTATCGAGGACATTCGCGACATCCTCGCCGATCTGGACCAGGCAATCCTCACCGCCAACGGACTGGGCAAGTAAGATGGAAGCGGACCGTATAACGAAATGACCGAAGAAGATCCAATCCCAATCCCCACCCCCGCCTTCGAGGGAGACTTCGTCATCGACGAAGTTCTCTCCCTCGAGAGCGGCGAGATCCTCGTCAACCCCACGCTGCACTACGCCGTCTACGGCCAGCTCAACCCAGCGCGAGACAACGCCGTCCTGGTCTGTCACGCCTTATCCGGCTCCGCGCAGGTCGGCGCCTGGTGGCCGCAGCTCTTCCTGCCCGGCGACCTGGGCCTGCTCGATCTCACCCGCGACTGCGTCATCGGCATCAACATCTTCGGCTCCTGTTACGGCTCCACCGGACCGCTCTCCATCGACCCGGCCACCGGCAAGCCCTACGGCCCCACCTTCCCGCTCATCAGCATCCGCGACATCGTCAACGCCCAGGTCAAGCTCATCGACCACCTCGGCATCCCTCGCCTCAAACTCGTCCTCGGCGCATCCATCGGCGGCATGATGGTCCTGGAGTGGGCCATCCTCTTCCCCGACCGCGTCGCCCGCGTTATCGCCATTGGCGTCGCCCCGCTCGGCGCCATGGGCCTCGGCCTCAACCNNAGCGCCAGGCCATCATGCTCGACCCCGCATGGAAGGGCGGCTACTACGAACCCGGCCAGGGCCCCACTGGCGGCCTCGCCCTCGCCCGCGCCCTCGGCATGATCAGCTACAAGTCGGTTCCGCTCTTAGAGGAACGCTTCGCCCGCAAGCCCAACCGCTACGGCGACGAGAACCCCTTCATCTCCGCCGCAGCCGGGCAGAACGGCCGCTTCGACGTCGCCGGCTACCTCGACTACCAGGGCCAGAGCTTCATCTCCCGCTTCGACCCCAACTCCTACGTCTCCATCACCCGCACCATGGACATCTTCGATCCCGTCCGCGCCCACGAGACGCCCTACGCCGCCTACGCGCGCATCGCCGCGCACCTCACCCTGGTCGGCATCTCCACCGACTGGCTCTTCCCGCCCGAGGACGTCCGCTCGCTCGCCGCCATCATCCGCGCCGCCGGCGCACGCTGCGACTACCGCGAGATGGCCTCCAACCACGGCCACGACGCCTTCCTCGCCGAACCCGACACCCTCGTCCGCCTCCTCACCCCCGTCTTCGAATAGCCCGGCATCGCGCTGCGATGCCACGCGTATCCTAAACGAATGCGCGGACTTTCGATTTTGGTCGGATTTCATGCGGTGGGACTCGGGCTGCACCGGCTTGGGGTTCCGCTGCCGGCGGGCGTGCTGGGACTCTTGCTCTTCCTGGCTGCGCTGATGACCGGAGTGGTGAAGCTGAAGTGGGTGGAGCGGACGGCGGGTTTGATGGTTCGTCATATGCTGCTGCTGTTTGTGCCGCTGCTGGCGGGGCTGACGGTGATGGGCGACGTGCTGCGCAAGGATGCGCTGGCACTGATCGCGAGCACGGTTGTGAGCCTGCTGGCAGTTCTGCTGACAACCGGTGGGCTGGCGAATTTACTGCTGGGCGATGTAGTGGATGCGAAACCAGGGGACGCAACGATTGACTGAGATAGTGCTACGTGCGGTTCTGGCGATTGGCGTGACGGTGGCACTTTACTGGGCTGCGTTGCACACGCATCGGCGATGGACGTGGGCAAATCCCTTGATTACGACGACCGCCGCGGTGGTGGTTGTGCTGTATGCGCTACGTGTGCCCTATGAGACCTATCGCCTGGGGAGTGCAGTGCTGACCTACCTGCTCGGGCCGGCGACAGTGGCGCTGGGAGTCCCGATGTACCTGCAAGGCATGAGGTTGAAGCAATCACTGGGCAAACTCGCGCTGGTGGTGCTGGTGGGTTCGCTGGTAGGGATGGTGACGGCCGGCGGGGTGGCATGGATGTGCGGGGCTTCGCACGAGGTGGTGGCGTCGGCGATTCCGAAGTCGGTGACCACGCCGATTGCGGTTGAGGTTTGCGAAGAGCTTCACGGGAATCCGGCGATTACGGTGGCGATGGTGCTGATCACCGGTCTACTGGGAAGCGCGCTGGGGCCATGGTTGCTGGACCTGGTTTCGATTCGCCACGATCATGCGGTGGGTGCGGCGGTGGGCACCTCGTCGCACGCGATAGGGACCGCGTCGTTAATTCAGCGGTTCGAGATTCAGGGATCGGTTTCGTCGTTGGCCATGGTGATGGCGGGCATTTTTACGTCCGTGCTGGCGATGGTGCTGAGCTGGTTCTGGCACTAAGTCCTCCCCGCACCCTTCGCAATCAGCCCTGTCGTCGAGAAGCCTTCCACCGTGGGCACAATCTTCACCTGCCCACCCCAGGACATCACTTCTTTCGCGCCGACCACGGTATCCACGCCGTAGTCGCCGCCCTTCACAATCACATCCGGCCGCGTCGCGACGATCAGCTCCAGCGGAGTCGGTTCGCCGAAGACCACCACCGCATCCACCGCCGCCAGCGCCGCCAGCACGCGCGCCCGTTCCCGCTCGCCCACAATCGGCCGGCCCGGCC
The DNA here is from genome assembly GCA_003162875.1 of Granulicella sp. Classification (GTDB taxonomy): domain Bacteria; phylum Acidobacteriota; class Terriglobia; order Terriglobales; family Acidobacteriaceae; genus Edaphobacter. The sequence goes on along the minus strand of PLUT01000222.1, from coordinate 20,483 downwards.
CCTTCAGCCCGCGCGCGGAGGTGTCGCTGTTGATCGCCACAATCAGCCGGTCGCCAAAGCGCCGCGCCTGCTCCATCAGCGTGATGTGTCCAATGTGCAGCAGGTCGAAGCAGCCGTTCGTGAACACCACGCGTTCGCCGTTCGCCTTCCACGACGCGACGCGCTGCACCAGTTCCTCGCGCGTCACCACCTTGTCCTCGGCATGCAGCGCGATCTGCGGAGCCAGCGCGGCCAGCAGTTCGTGCTTCTCCACCGGCACGGTGCCCACCTTGCCCACCACAATGCCGGCGGCAACATTGGCCAGCTCCACCGCCGTTTCCGGCTTCAGGCCCGAGGCCAGGCACAATGCCAGCACCGCGATTACCGTATCGCCGGCGCCGGACACATCGAACACCTGCCGCGCCACCGCCGGCACCACAAAGCAATTGCCGGGCCGCACCAGCGCAATGCCCTTGTCGCCCAGCGTCGCGGTCAGGAACTCGAGGTCCAGCTTCTGCACCAACGCCTCCGCCGCATCCAGCAGTGGCTTCAGATCGTGAGCATCCGACTGCAGGGCCCTGGCCAACTCGCCCAGGTTCGGGCAGATGGTGGTCGCGCCGCGATACCGCGAAAAATCCGCGCTCTTGGGATCGACCAGCACCGGAATGTCCAGCTTGCGTGCGGCCGGAATAATCGCCTGGCACACCTCCGGCGTCAGGGTGCCCTTGGCATAATCCGACAGCACTACCGCGTGGCAGCCGGGCAACTCGTCCAGCACACGGCTCACCAGGCGCTCATAGTCGCCCGGCGACCGCGCGCCCATCCGCTCGCTGTCCAGGCGCAGCATCTGCTGCTGTCCGCTCAGAATCCGTTGCTTCGTAATCGTCGGAAACCCATCGCACGCGACAAAGATCGGCGCAATTCCATTCGCCCGCAGGCTCTCCGCTAGCAGCTTTTCGTTCTCGTCGCTCCCGGTNNTCCGGCGAGATGCGTCCCACCTCGCCCCAGATGTACGTATCGAGCATCACGTCGCCCACCACCAGCAGGCGTTGGTTCGCCCACTCGTGCTCGATGTCCCCAATCACCTCGTGCAGTTGCTCGATCACCGCGACCTCTGGTTCTCGCCGGCATGGCCGGCGCTGGAAACCCTGTTGCTATCATAACGGCGTGGCTAACTCCCCAGTCGGCAATCGTTCGCGCGTGGTATCGACCGTCTTTCTCGACCGCGACGGCGTGCTCAACCAAAAGCTGCCGGAAGGCGGCTATGTTGCCTCGTGGGAAGATTTTCATCTACTGCCCGGCGTGGCCGAGGCCATCGCCTCGCTCAATCGTGCCGGCCTGCGCGTGGTCGTGGTGTCGAACCAGCGCGGCATCGCGCTCGGCCTGTACACCGCCGCGGATGTGTTGGCCATCCACGCGAAATTGCAGGCCCTGCTGCAGCAGTCCGGAGCGCATCTGGACGCCTTCTACTTCTGCCCCCACGACAAGAACGAATGCAACTGCCGCAAGCCGCTCCCCGGCCTGTTCGAGCAAGCTGAGGCCGACTTCCCGGAGATCGCCGCCGAGGCCAGCGCCATGGTCGGCGACTCGCTCTCCGACATTGAGTTCGGCCGCCGCCTCGGCATGCATACCATCTTCGTCGATGGCGATCCCGAACATCAAAAGCCAGGAGCCGAAGCCGCGCGCGAGTCCGCCGACCTGCACTTCGCCGATCTTTCTGAAGCGGTCAAGTACCTGCTGGACGCAACTTAGGGGGCAGCCGCACAGGCGGTGACCGGACGCACATTCCGGTGGGTGAGTGGGGCCTATAATCGCGGCGAATTTAGACGGATGCAAGTTCTGCACGCTCAGTGCGTCGGAGTCGTGTCGTGCATTGATGCGGCGGCCCACTTTGGGCGTTCGATCTGGATGGGGGTAGACGATGCGACAAGTGTGTGGATTTTGCCTGGTTGCGGGGTTGGTGATGATGGCGGGTGCGGCGTTTGGGCAGTCAGGCTCGGCTGCTCCGGCGAGCCTCAGTTTCGTTTCGGCGACGGTGAAGTTGTCGGCGCCTCCTCCGGATACGGCCAAGGTCGCGGCGCTTATGCGGGCGATGAAAAGGCCGGTGTTGCCGAGGATGGGCCCGCATGTGGATGCGTCGCAGGCAGAGTACGACTCGATGACGCTGAAGTCGTTGATCGTCATCGCGTACGGGATGAAGCCGTACCTGGTGAGCGGGCCGGCGTGGATCGCGGACCGGCAGTTCGACATTGTGGCGAAGATGCCGGATGGCGCTTCCGTGAACGATGCGCCGGCGATGTTGCGGACGCTGCTGGAAGACCGGTTCAAGCTGGTGGTCCATCGCGAGACGAAGGACCAGGCGGTGCTGGCGATGGTGGTGGGCAAGGGTGGGCCGAAGCTGACGGAGTCCGGGGCGGCACCGGCGGCGAATGGGCGGACGAAAAACATCGACGGGTTTGTGATGACTCCCGAGGGGCAGATTCGTGTGGTCATGTATCCGCACCAGGGCGCGACGTTGGAGTCGCGTGGGATGACGATGCCGGGGCTGGCCGATCTGCTGACGAATGTCCTGCATGGAGGCAGCGATCGAGGGCGCCAGGATACGGCGGAGTACACCAGCGATAACGATTGGCGGCCGGTTGTGGACAGGACCGGGCTTACAGGCGTCTACCAAGTCGCGATCCAGACTACCCTCGATCCGGTAACGGCGACAGCGCAAGTGACCGGCGGGACGAAGGTCACGTGGAGCAGCCGCGAGACGTTCGAGGGAAATGGGGCAGGAGTCTACACGCCGACCGGCGACTATGGGGTTCCGGTGACGGATGAGATCGATTCGATGGTGGTTCTATCGCTCCAGAAGCTGGGGTTGAAACTGGAGAAGAGCAAGGCGCCGATGGAGCGGCTGGTAGTGGACCGCGCCGAAAAGGATCCCACGGCAAACTGAGAGCGGGCAGAGTGGCAATTCGCAGGGACTAATCGCGGCGAATTCATAGGGGTGCGACGCGAATATCGGAGTACTTGTGTTGTGTGCGGTGCACCCGGCCTACTCCCCAAGCGCGCGCAACGTAGCGCAGGTCTCGGCGACTCCGTCTTCCAGCGCGGTCATTTTCAGGTCGCAGTCCAGCTCGCGCAACCCGGTCAGATCGGCCTCGGTAAAGTGCTGGTACCTGCCTTCAAGCTCCGGCGGAAATGGGATGTACTCAATCTCCGATTTGCCATGCACCGCCATCAGCGAGCGGGCCACATCATTAAAGCTTCGGCTGGCGCCTGTGCCCGCGTTCACAACTCCGCGGTAGATCTTCGCGGCCGTGCCCGCCTTCGGCGCGTAGGGGCCGATCTGCGCGAAGAACATATTCATCCGCGCCAGGTCGCGCACATAAACAAAATCCCTGCGCTGCTCACCGTCGCCGTAGCCGCCGGTTCCGCGGAACAGCCGCACCTTCCCCGTCGCCTTCATTTGTTTTGAAAAGTGGTGGACCACGGACGCCATGCGCCCCTTGTGCTGCTCGCGCGGGCCATAAACATTGAAGTAGCGCAGGCCCACCGCCGTCATTGGCACCTGCCCCAGCGCCAACTGGTTGCGGAAGTAGTGGTCGAATGCAAGCTTGGAAAACCCGTAGATGTTCAGCGGCCGCTCGTTTGCGAGCGTGGGCGTAAAGTGGCCCGGTCCGGACAGCCCATAGACCGCCGCGGTCGACGCAAACACCAGCGGCGCGCCCTCCCGAACGGCAAACGCCAGCACCTCCTTGGTGTACTGGCAGTTGTTGTCTATCATGTACGCGCCATCGTCTTCGAGCGTGTTGGAACACGCGCCCTGGTGCAGGATCGCCTCGACCTTGCCCGTGCCCAGCACGCCCTCGCGGATGGCGCGGCGGAACTCCCGCTTATCCATGGTGTCCACATAGCGCGCGCCGTGCAGGTTCGCAAACTTCGCCGGCTTGGCGAAGTTGTCCACCACCAGAATGTCGCCGATGCCGTGGGCGTTCAGTTCGTGCACAAGGTTGCTGCCGATAAAACCCGCGCCTCCGGTGACGATCAACATGCCTGGTGGTTCTCCTTTGCGAAGCGGAAAGGGTCCGGCGTGTACGACTCGCCGCCGGCCGGCTACATCGCTCGCCCGTCCAGCACCCTGCCCACTGCCGCCGCCATCTCCGCAACCGTGATGGAGGTGAGGCAGCGGCGCGCCTCCACGGTACAGGTCTCCAGGTTGCATCCGTAGCAACTGGTCTGATGATAAATGACTTGGTGCTGCCGTCCCGCGGGATACCACACGCCCGGCAATCCACGCGCGGAGAAGGCGATTACGCACGGCACACCCGCGCAGGCGGCCAGGTGCATCGGTCCGGAGTCCGGTCCAAGAAAAACCGCGGCGTGCTCCAGCAGGGCCGCGGTCTCGCGCGGGCTCAGTGTGCCGCACAGGTTCACCTTGGCGCCCGCCCAGTTCCGCGCGGCATGCTCGCTCACTTCGGCATCCTCCTGCGCGCCCACCAACGCCAGCCCGTACCCCGGAAACTGCGCGTGCAGTTGCGTCAGCAACTCCTGCCAGTTGTCGGCGCCCCAGTCCTTGGCCTGCATCTTGGTCCCCGGTCCGCATACGATCGCCGGACGGCCAGCCAGCGAACCCATGGCCAAAGCCGCCGCTTCGCGCTCGCCTGGCGTCAGCCGCAGGCTCCAGTTCGCCGGCTCCCCGATCTGCGCATCGCCCAATTCTGCAACCGCCCGCGCCAGCCGCGAAGCCTCCGCTTCGTAGAGTCCGGTGGCCGCGTCAAAGCGGTGCTTCAGCTCGCCGTCGCCCGGGAGTCCTACTATCCGCCGCATCCCGGCCAGCCGGAAGAACCAGCGGTCCCTGCGCACCTGCTGCGGCGCCCGCGCCGGCATCAGGTACACCAGCACATCCGGCGAGAACCTCCGGATCTGCCACGCCAGCCGCAGTAGCTCCGCAACGCTCCGCGTGCCCGCCGTGTAGCGCATGTAGCCGTGTACCAGTCCGGAATCGCCCAGCACCGCAGCCGCCGGCGGCGCCTTCGCGTGCACCGGGAAATTGGTCAGCAGAACACGCTCCGACTGCGGAAACACTCGCTCGATCAGGTGGAAACACGGCAGCGCCACCACCGTATCGCCCAGGCTCCCCAGCCGATAAATCAGGACCTTCCGAATCCGCGAATCAGGCAGCAAGCTGCTTCTCCCAACAGGAAGCCCGTGCGCCCCCACTCGTGGGTTGAACTCTGCCGCGATGAAGTCCACGGTGGAGTCAAGGTGGCGATTGGAGCAACTGTCCGATGATAACTGGAACCACTCTCGGCCGTTCGAGCCGGTCCCGCTTCGCGCGCCCGGCTGGAATCATCGGCAAGCTGCTGCTACAGTTGGATGGGCCTGCCAGTCGAGGCAAAGTCGACTCTATGTTGAACGCTCTTGAAATCACGCGTCTGCAGGACCAGGCAACCGTCCGCTGGCATCAGGACAAACCCTGGCCCGATCCGCTCACCCTCGCCCAGCTAAAGGACGTCAATCCTCCGCAGGCCTCGGACCGGTCCCGCGGCTCCCGCACGCAGCCCAGGGTACCCGAAGCTCTGCTGGAACTCGTGCTCATCCATCACCAAGTCAACTTCGACCTCTGGCACCAGGAAGACAAGGCCCGCGAGCCGGGGGCCTCCGACGCCTCCGTCGCGCAGGTCAAGCGCAACATCGACGCGCGCAACCAGAACCGCAACGACCTGGTCGAAGCCATGGACCATGTTCTGGTCGCCGCGGCCGGCCGTCAGAAGTCCACCGCTCCACTCAACTCCGAATCGCCCGGCCTGATCCTCGACCGGCTCTCCATCCTGGCGCTGAAAATCTACCACACCGCCGCGGAGACCCGCCGCGCCTCCGCCACCGCGACCCACCGCAAGCGAAATCGCGCTCGGCTCGCCCTGCTCGAAGAGCAGCGCAGCGATCTCGCCGCCTGCCTGAATGCGCTCTGGAAAGAGGCGCTCGACGGCAAGCGGCGCTTCAAGCTCTATCGCCAGATGAAGATGTACAACGACCCGGAGCTTAACCCGGAGGTCTACGCCCACAAGCCCAAGCGAAAGAAGGCTGCACGGAAGTCCAGTTGACCTTCTCGCCAAGTGTGCGTATAAAACCGGATCAAGACCAGTAGATATTCCCCGTTTGTTGCGCAGTATCTTTCCCAGCGAAGCCTTTCCAACTGGAGTGCCGCGCAAACGGTCCAGGATCATCGCCCCAACTCGTCCGGCTCTTTGCACCAGCGTCCGGCTAACCGTTTCCACACAGGAACGCAACTCCATGAAGACCGCTGCTCCTTCCTCCCGCAAGCGTCCCCGCACCCTCGCCGGGACCGCGTCCGCATCCGTCGACGCCTCCCGCGCCCGCACCCTCGCTCAGTACGAATCCGCCCTGCGTCTGATGCAGGAGGGCAAATTCGAGAAGGCGCACACCGCCTTCAACCATATGCTCGCCTCCAGCCCGGCTGACCTTGCCGAGCGCATCCGCATGTACATCAATGCCTGCCTGCAGCAGTGCGCCAAAAGCAAAACCCAGTTCGCCACCAGGGAGGAACGATACGACTACGCCGTCTCCCTGCTGAACGAAGGCAACTACGAGGACGCACGCGCCCAGCTAAAGAAGATCATCGCCGAGGACGATAAGGCCGACTACGCCTTCTATGGTCTCGCCATCCTCGCCAGCATGACCGGCGAAGCCCATATCTGTCTCGAACGCCTGACTGAGGCCATCCGCCTCAACGCCAAGAACCGCATCCAAGCCCGCGCCGACTCCGACTTCCAGGACATGGCCGACGACCCCCGCTTCACCGAACTCCTCTACCCCGAGGTGTAAGCTCCGCTGCATCGAACCTGATACCCTCGTTATCAGCCGATGAGCCGCACCCTCACTTTGAATCCGACCTCGTCCCTCGATTCTCCGGCAGCCAAACATGCGCCGCCTTCCCTCCGCGTCGTCGCCATCGGCGGAGGCACCGGCCTTTCCACCCTGCTCCGCGGACTCAAGCGCTACGTCCCCGCCACCATCGCCTCGCGGCGCGCCACCGACGCATCCCCCCGGGTCCCCTCCGCGCCCGAACCCACGCCCAACCCGGCATCTCCCGCTCAACCGCGCATCGACCGCCGCGCCGAATCCACCACCCGACTGCTTCCCTGCTCCATTCACGACCTCGCCGCCGTGGTCACCGTAACCGACGACGGAGGCTCCTCCGGCCGCCTGCGCGAGGACCTGAACATCCTGCCGCCCGGAGACGTGCGCAACTGCATGGTCGCACTCTCTGAGGATGAACTCCTGCTCGCCAGGCTCTTTCAGTACCGCTTCTCGCAGGGCGACCTTGAGGGCCACAGCTTCGGCAACCTCTTCGTCGCCGCGCTCTCCGGCATCACTGGCGACTTCGCCCAGGCCGTGCAGATGTCCTCGCAGATCCTCGCCGCCCGNNGATGTCCTCGCAGATCCTCGCCACCCGCGGCCGCATTTATCCAGCCACAAATACCAACGTCACTTTAGCCGCGCGCATGGACTCGGGCGAAGTGGTCCGCGGCGAGACCAGCATCACCGCCAGTCCGCACCGCATCCTGGAGCTTATGCTGGAGCCCGCCGGCTGCGAACCCCTCACCGGCACTCTCGACGCCATCGCCAACGCCGATCTCATCACCCTCGGCCCCGGCTCGCTCTACACGTCGCTCATCACCAACCTGCTGGTCCGCGGCATCCCGGAGGCCATCGCCGCCTCCAAGGCCACCCGCGTCTACATCGGCAACCTGATGACCCAGGCCAACGAGTCGCTCGGCCTCACCGCCTCGCAGCACATCGAAAGAATCCTCCAGCACTGCCCCGGTGGAAACAGCAATTTGTCTTTCCCAAAGCTCTTCGACTACGCCCTGATCAACACCGCGCCCATCTCGCCCACGCTGCTCCAGCAGTACGCGCGCGAAGGCCAGGCACCCATCGAGCCTGACCTCGACCGCATCCGGGCCCTCGGCGTCGAGCCCATCGCCGGCAACTTCGTCCTGGAAGGCAGCGTCCTGCGCCACGACCCCGACCGCGTTACCGAAGCCCTGCTCCAGCTCGCTCTGCGCATGGCGTAGCCAACCGCGATCGCCGCCCGCCGCATCCAAGTCTCACCGCATGTTAGGTTCCCGATTCCCTCCCAGAACACCTCTGACTGGCCGGTGGAAACTGCATCCAACTGCCAGGAAGCACTTGTAGTATGCCCTCGCTGCTCACTTCGCCCGGCTCTCTACCAGAGGCAAAAAGCCCGGAGAGAGTCCATCCAATCGAAGCTCGATTGCAGCTTGCCGCCATCATCGAGTCGTCGGACGATGCCATCATCAGCAAGGACCTGGACGGAATCATCACCAGTTGGAATACTGCTGCCACCAGGCTCTTCGGTTATCTGCCCGACGAGATCATCGGCCAGTCCGTCCTGACGCTCATCCCACCCGAGCTTCATTCTGAAGAGCCCGAGATCCTCCGCAAAGTCACTTCCGGCGAACGCATTGATCACTTCGAGACCCGCCGCCGCCGCAAAGACGGCGAGTTGCTCCACATCTCGCTCACGATTTCGCCCATCCGCGATACCGACGGACGGATCATCGGCATCTCCAAGATCGCGCGCGACATCACCGAACGCAAGCTGAGGGAGGCGGCGCTCTTCGAATCCGAGCGCATGGCCGCGATCGGACGCATGGCCGCCAGCATCGCCCATGAGGTGAATAATCCTCTCGAGGCCATTCTCAACCTCGGTTATCTGCTCGAGCACAATCCATCCCTCAACGACGAAGCCCGAGCCTATGCCAGACTCCTCGTCAACGAGGTCTTACGCGTCAGCGAGATTACCCGCCAGACTTTGTCTTTCTACCGCGACACGTCCACCATTGCGGAAGTCGATTTGTCCTGCATCCTGAAAAATGCCTTGAACCTGCAGCAGCCCCTCATGGAGCAGAGGTCCATTCTTTCGTCCATAGAGTTCCAGAAATGCGCCCCCGTGTGGGCAAGCCCCGGAGAGCTTCGCCAGGTCTTTACCAATCTTCTGCTCAACGCCATCGAAGCGCTTCCGCGCGGCGGCCGAATTCGGGTCGCCGTCACTCCTGCATTCCACGGCAACATGGTCTGCGTCACCATCGCGGACAATGGCCCCGGCATTCCGGAGAACGCCCGCGCCAGGATCTTCCAGGCCTTCTTCACCACCAAAGTCTCTAAAGGCACCGGCCTTGGCCTCTGGATCAGTCAGGCCATCATCCGCAAGTATGGTGGCTCCATCCGCATGCGAACCTCCTCTGCTCCTCGGCGCACGACCGGCACGGTCTTCCGTGTGTGCCTTCCCTCAATCTGCTCCAGGCTCCCCGACCCCTCACTTTGACGATGAGGCCACCGCGCTATGCGACCGGCTGAATGCCCACTAGCCCCGGCTCCGCCACTCCTTCAGAGAGAGTCCGCTTCAACTGCCCGCACGCAGCATAAATATCCCGCCCACGCGGCCGCCGCGTAAACGTCGGGATTCCCCCATCGATCAGCATCCGGTGAAACACCGCGACAGCTTCCGGCGTCGGCTGGCGATACTCAATCCCCGGCCCCGGATTCCACACAATCAGGTTCACCTTCGCCTTCATCCCCTGCAACAGAGCCAGAACCTCGCGCGCATGTTCCGGCTGGTCGTTCACCCCGCCCAGCAGCACGTACTCGAAGGTCACGTACTCGCGCTTGCCCAGCGGAATCGCCCGCACCGCATCCAGCAGCGCTGCAATGCTCCACTTGCGCGTAATCGGCATAATCTCGCCGCGCACCGTATCGTTGGGCGCGTTCAAGCTCAAGGCCAGCTTCGGCCGCACCGGCTCGTTCGCAAACTGCAAAATCCCCGGCAGTATTCCCGAGGTGGAAACCGTCATCCGCGACTCCGGAATCCCCATCGCCCGCAGCACATGCACCGCCCGCATAAACGCGTCATAGTTCAGGAACGGCTCGCCCATCCCCATAAATACCAGGTTGATGCGCGACGGCGTCTCGACGCCCTTGCCGCTCCCGATCCGCACCTGCTGCCGGTTCAGCACCGCCGCCACCTGCCCGGCAATCTCGCCTGCCGTCAGATTCCGCCGCATCCCCAGCTTCGCCGTCAGGCAAAACTGGCAGTTCACCGCGCAGCCCACCTGGCTCGAAATGCAAATCGTCGCCCGCTTATACCCACCCAAATCACGTTCGTCATTCTGACGCGCCCCCCTTGAGGCGTCATTCTGACTCGAAGCCGGGGTCCCCGGCGAGCTTTGCTCGCTGGGGTGGGAAGAGTCAGAATCTCCGTATTTGTTTTGCGACAATGCGGGTGCCCCACGTCTCGGGGTCCCCAGCGAGCTTGCTCGTTGGGGTGAGCGTCTCGCTTCTGAGACGTGGGATCGAACCTCGACCGCATCCTCCGCATCCCCAACCTCACCCTCCTCTTCGCTGGCCGCCTCGCTCCCATCCCCGCGCTCACCGCCATCGCCGCCCGGCATCCACACCGTCTCCACGGTCTCGCCGTCCGTCAGCCGTACCAGGTACCGCTCCGTCCCATCGACACTCTTCGCCGTCTGCACCAGTTCCGGCAGCCCCACGCCGTACCCTTGCGCCGCCAATTCCTCTCGCAGCGCGACCGGCAGCGTCGTAATCTCCTCCAGCCGCTCCACCCGCTGCTTGTAGAGAGCATCCCCCAACTGCACCGCCCGATACCTCTTGAGCCCCAGCCCCTCCACCACCGCGCGCAACTCCTCCAGCCCCATCCCAAACAGCGCCTTCCCGCCCGCCGCACGCACCGCTGCGCCCGCTCGCTCCGCATCCACCGCGTTTGAATCCGCCGCCATCACACTCCCAGTCTACCCGCGCAGTTCATCCGCCGAGGGCCTGCACTCTTGCTCTTCGGAGTAGCAGCGCGCTTCACAAGCTGCACCAAACCCCGACGCTCTTGCTCTTCGGAGTAGCAGCGCGCTTTAGCGCGCGGTAAACAGCCAATAAATCGGCGGGCTTTAGCCCCGGGCCTTTGTGTGTGCTACCGAAAACTTGGCTTGTGCCCACCTCTGCCCCATCCGGTGATGCAGCGCACATTGCCGCTCTCCGGGCGGGGCCTATAATTTTCGCCATCCAGGGCCCCAGACGAAGGAGATTCCGATGAAATCCGATTACTACTCAACCTCCCGCAGAGATTTTCTCAAGACCTCCGTGCTCGGCAGCGCCGCCGCGCTCACCGCCCTCAAGGTCCCCGGCAGCGCCCAGGCCCCTGCGCCGCAACCTCCCTTCAGCCCTAGCGACGCCGCCAACTCGCCCATCGGCACCGCCTTCGGCGTCAAGCCCGGCCGCGTCGCATGGACTCATGATCCCGCCGCCACCAGTTGGGACGGCGTCACCAACGCCCCCGGCTGGTGGGACGACTCGAACACCCACCCCGAAGCCGTCGCCTCCATGCTCTCCGCCACCATCCGTTCCGTCGGCGACGCGCCCACCGACAAAGCCGCCTGGAACAAGATCTTCATCGACTTCAACAAGCGCAGCGGCAAAGGCGCCGTCGGCTACCGCAAGGGCGAGAAGATCGTCGTCAAGCTCAACCTGAACCAGGTGCACGACCACGGCAACGGAGCCAACGCCTCCTACATCGCGCCACAGCTCGTCGACAACCTCCTGCGCCAGCTCGTCACCCAGGTCGGGGCCGCGCCCGCCGACATCACCTTCTACGACGCCATCCGCGACGTGCCCGCCGCCATCTTCGACCGCTGCACCAAAGCATTCCCGGGCGTCCGGTTCGTCGATGGGACCGGCACCGACGGCCGCGAGAAAGCTGTCCCCGACAAGGCCCACCCGCTCGTCTTCGCCAAAGGCGACCTCACTTTCTTTCTCCCCACCGTCGTCACTGAGGCCGCCTACATGATCAACGTCGCCGGCCTGAAAGGCCATACCATGGCCGGCATGACCGTCACCGCCAAGAACCACCAGGGCACCATCCTCACCGCCGACGGCGGACCCGGCGCGCCGCACGTCCATCCCTGGCTCGCCGTCAAGTCCGGCAACCGCGTCGGCGGACCGCCCGCCCAGAGCATGGCCTCCTACAACGGCCTGGTCGACATGAACGGCCACCCGCAGACCGGCGGCAAGACCGTCCTCTACCTCATCGACGGCCTCTATGCCACCCAGCACAACGAGTTCCGCCTCGCCCCGGTCTGCAAGTGGCAGAGCGCCCCCTTCAACGATCACTGGACCTCCAGCCTGTTCGCCTCGCAGGACGGCGTCGCCCTCGACTCGGTCGCCCTCGACTTCCTGCGCAACGAGCCCACCCTCACCGCCATCGTCACCGGCGCGGTCGACAACTACCTCCACGAGGAGGCGCTGGCCCACCAGCCGCCCTCCGGCATCGTCTACGACCCGGCTAAAACCGGCAAGCCGCTCGCCAGCCTCGGCGTCCACGAGCACTGGAACAACTCGACCGACCGCAAGTACACCCGCAACCTCGGCAAAGGCCCGGGGATAGAATTCGTCCCCGTAAAGCTCGCCTAAACCGCCTGCGCCACCCCGAGCCGGAAGGGCCCGCGTTTACCGGGCCACAAAAGCCGCACCGGCGCGCCCCCGCCACCCGCTCCTCCCACATCCAATCCTTGTGACACAATGAGTCACGAGGAGCCGCATGATCGAAACTGCCCCCGTTTTACCCGCCACCCCATCCCCCGCCCGCAGCATTCGCCGGACTCGCCTGTCCAACGGTCTGCTCGTCCTCACCGAGTCGATCCCCCAAATCCGTTCCGTCTCCATGGGCGTCTGGATCGCCTCCGGCTCCCGCGACGAGTCGCTCGACCTGAATGGCATCTCCCACTTCGTCGAACACATGGTCTTCAAAGGCACCACCTCGCGCTCCGCCCAGCAGTTCGCCCGCGAAGCCGACTCCATCGGCGGCAACTTCGACGCCTTCACCGGGAAGGAGACCATCTGCTTCAATATCAAGGTGCTGGATGAAAATGTTGCTCCAGCGCTTGACCTTCTCGCCGACCTCCTGCTCCACCCCACCTTCGCCCCAGAGGACATCACCCGCGAGCAGGGCGTGATCCTGGAAGAAATCAAGATGGACGAGGATAATCCCGACTATCTCGTCCACGAAACCTTTACCCAGAACTTCTGGAAGGGCCACGCCCTCGGCCGCCCCATCCTGGGCACGGTCAAGACTGTCTCCGCCTTCACCCGGCCCACCGTCCTCGACTATTACGCCGACCGCTTTACCCCGCGCAACATGATCTTTTCCGCCGCCGGCCACCTCCATCACGACGCCTTCGTCGCCCAGGTCGCCGAGCGCTTCAGCGGCCTCGCGGCAGGCAGCGACGCCCCCCTCGTCCATGTCCCCGCCCCGGCCACCCATCCGAACATCACGCTCAAGCGCAAGAAGTCCCTGGAGCAGGTCCAGCTTTGCCTCGGCGTCCCCGCGCCGCCGGTCGACTCCCCCGCCCGCTACGCCGTTTACCTGCTGAACACCATGCTCGGCGGCGGCATGAGCAGCCGCCTCTTCCAGACCATCCGCGAAGAACGCGGCCTCGCCTACTCCATCTACTCCGAGACCAGTCCCTTCCGCGACACCGGCGCCCTCTCCATCTACGCCGGCACCTCCGCCGAAAAAACCCCTGAAGTCCTCCGGCTTACCATCGAGGAATTGCGCCGTCTCAAAGAAGATACCGTCCCGGAGGCAGAGTTGAAGCGAGCCAAAGACCAGCTCAAGAGCAACATCGTGCTCGGTCTTGAATCCTCCTCCAGCCGCATGTCCAACCTGGCGCGCCAGCAGATGTACTTCGGCCGCTTCTTCTCCGTTGACGAGATCGTCACCGAGGTCGAATCGGTCGTCCCGGCCGGCATCCAGGCCCTCGCCCAGCAGCTCTTCCGTCCAGAAGCCATCGCCCTCACCCTAGTCGGCAACCTCGGCGACCTCACCATCGACCGCGCCGCCCTCGCCTGTTAGCTTGATCTACATGGAGACCGTATGACCAACGACCACATGGCTCCCGCATCGTCAGGCACAGCGCCAAGGAAGCTCTCCCACCTACAGGCGCGTACTGAGCAGCGCCTCTATTGGAGCAGAATGAGCCCCGCCGATCGGCTAGCCGCCGCAACCGCACTGACCAAACGCAGCTACAGCATGCTCGGGATCGTCCCCGTCGAGCGAGAACCAGATGAACGAAAAGCAGATTTCACTCCTCGCCGCGTTCGCCGCCGCCAAAGTTGAATATGCCGTTGTCGGCGGAGTTGCCGTCAACGTGCACGGCTATGTCCGCGCCACCAACGACCTCGATATCTTCATCCGACCAACAGCAGAAAATGCCCGCGCCGCATTCGACGCCCTGCTCGCCCTCGGAGTTCCGCTCGAAGGCCTGACTCCCGCCGACCTCCTCAACGACGAAGAGAATCTCCGCTTCGGCCCCGAGCAGGACCACATCGACATCCTCGCCTCTATCGGCGAGATGCCCTTCGATCAGGTATGGCGCAACCGTATCGAAACCACGGTGGCGGGACTATCGGTGCCATTCATCTCCAAGCCCGACCTCATCGCAAACAAGCGTCAGGTTGGACGCCTGCGCGACCTCGCCGACGCCGAAGAGCTCACCCTCATCCCCGAAGATCAACCCTAAAATTAGCCTCCGCCCAGAAATGAAGTGTCGCGATCTTGGCTGTGTCATCTGCTCCCGCAAACCGTCTATACTCTATAGCTGTCATCCTGCTGAGGTAATTGTTAGTCATGAAGAACACGCTCCTGCACCTTGAACCTCGAACCTCGAACCTCGAACCGGAGGACGGCTTCACCCTCATCGAGCTGATGATCGTCATGTCCATCATGCTTATCCTGATGGCGCTCGCCGTCCCCCAGATGCTCAAGCTCAAAAAGCACGCCAACGAGACCTCCGCCACCCAGACCATGCGCACCATCGGTCAGGCGGAGATGGAATACGACTCCTCCTATCACACCTACGCCTGCCCCATCTCTCTGCTCGGCGGCGATCCCAAATCCGGCGCGCCGTCCGCCCAGGCCGCGCAGTTGCTCGATCCCACCCTGGCGGCCAGCTCGCAGAAATCCGGATACACCTTCACCATCACTTGCGGCAGCAAGGTCACCATCAACAACCAGGACGTCTACGACTCCTACGACCTGATCGGCGTGCCCCAGTCGGTCGGCCATTCCGGCGATAACGGCTACTGCTCCAACGAGAACAATATCGTCAAAGTCGACCCCGCCGGGGCCACCAACTGCACCCTTGATCTCCAGTAGCCCTCCAATAGCTTTTGCCGCGTTGGGCTACACTGCTCACCATGCGAGATGAACGCTCGACTCCGTCGTCTCCTCCGCCGCCCCCAGCCCCGCTGCCGTCCTCCGCATACACTCCCCCGCCGCCCAGGCCGCGCCGCAGTGCCTGGTTCTGGATCGCCATCATCGGCGGCTGTTGTGGCTTGCTCATCCTCACTCTGTTCTTCCTCGCGCTCTTCATTCCCTCGTTGCTCTCGGTCAGGAAGCGCGCCAACGAGGCTTCCACAGTCCTGGTGCTGCACGCCATCGGGCAGGCTGAGGCCAACTACAACGTCACCTACCCCGCCAACGGCTACGCCTGCACCCTGGCCGCCCTGGGTGGCGATCCCGGCTCCGGCGCACCCACCGTACAGGCCGCGCAACTCATCGACCCCACGCTCGCCGCCACCGGCCGGAAGAGCGGCTACACCTTCACCATCGTCTGCGGCGCCAAGGTCACCCTCAACGACCAGGATAGCTATACCTCGTATCAGCTCACCGCAGTCCCCGATCAGGTCGGCAAGTCCGGCGACAAAGGCTACTGCTCGGACCAGGATGCCGTCGTCAGGTTCGACCCCGACGGCGGCGCCAACTGCACCCAGCCCCTCCCGTAGCTTGGCCGTCTACCCCTGAATCTGTCATGTCTACCTCTGAATCTGTCATTCGGAACGCGGATCTGTCATTCTGAACGCAGTGAAGAATCCCCGCATTTCGCTCACCATCCCCCTGCTGCTCGCGCTGCTCTGCGCCCCGCTCCTCCACGCACAATCCGACTCCGCGCTCATCCGCCGGGTTGACGACCACTACAACCACCTCCGCACCCTCCGCGCCCGCTACACCGAGCACTACACCGGCATGGGCCTCGACCGCACCGAATCCGGCACCCTCCTGCTCCGGAAGCCCGGCCTCATGCGCTGGAGCTACGACCAGCCTCCCGGCAAAGTCTTCGTCCTCGACGGCCACTACGGCTGGTTCTACACCCCCGGCGACGCCCAGGTCGTGCGCACGCCCGCCAAGCAGCTCGACGACCTCCGCTCTCCCCTCCGCTTCCTGCTCGGCCGCACCCAGCTCGCCAAGGAGCTCGACCGGCTCACCACCGCTCCCAGCGGCGCCAACTTCACCATCACCGGCGTCCCCAAAGGAATGGCCCAGCGCGTTCGCCTGCTCACCCTGGTCGTCACTCCAGCCGGCGTCATTCAAGGCATGAAGATCGAAGAGACCGACGGCGCCGTCACCGAGTTCACCTTCTCTGGAATCGAGGAGGACCTTCCCGTCGCCCCCTCCGACTTCACCTTCACGCCACCGCCGAACGTCCCCATCGTCGACGGCGAATCCCCAATCTGAATCCGACCCCCCCCGATGACGCCTCGCACCTCTCGAAACACCCAAAATCCTTGACACCCCGACTACAATAGATACAGGGGCCCTCACAAAACATCTCCTCCACGCAGCAGCCAGGTCCATACCCACCGCCGCGCCTAACTGCAATGGATGGAGCGTTTTGCAGGTAACCCACGTGTTTTCTAGATTATACGTCCTAAGTCGTTTGTTTTGTCGATTATGCAGATTTAGGGGGGAGGGGGTAAGCCCTCATCCCCGCACCGCAGAAAGGAAACATTTGAGCCTGACCAACACTCCCGCGCAGACGGTAAAAATATTTTCCACGCCCGAATTTCACGCCGCCGTTCTGGGCCTGAACCCGGTTGTCGCCGTCTTCGACTGCGATGGCACGCTCTGGTCCGGCGATGCCGGCACCGGCTTCATGCACTGGACGATCGACCAAGGCATCCTCTCGCCCGACACCGTCGCCCGCATCGACCAGCGTTACCGCGGCTACCTCGCCGGCCAGGTCTCCGAACTCGAAATCTGCGGCGAGATGGTGCAGATCTACGCAGGCCTGCGCGAGTCCGACATGCGCGCCGCCGCCCGCGAGTTCTTCCGCACCCAGGTGGAGCGCAACATCTTCCCGGAAATGGAGGTCCTCCTCCGCGAACTCCAGTTCCGCGGCGTCGAAATCTGGGCAGTCAGCTCCACCTGCAACTGGGTCGTCGAAGAAGCCGTTCGCCGCTTCCACATCCAGCCCAGCCGCGTCCTTGCCGCCCAGG
Source organism: Granulicella sp. (assembly GCA_003162875.1). GTDB lineage: Bacteria > Acidobacteriota > Terriglobia > Terriglobales > Acidobacteriaceae > Edaphobacter. Next base: position 3,128 of record PLUT01000222.1, on the reverse strand, counting down.
TCGAGATCGATTCCGACACCGGCCTGGTCACGGACCGGCTGATTGCCGTCCCCACCGACGAAGCCAAGGTCGCCGCCCTCGCCCGCGTCGGCATCCCCGACCCCGACGTCGTCTTCGGCAACTCCATCCACGACGCCGCCATGCTCGCTATCGCGCGAGCCAACGGCGCCATCGCGGTCAACCCCTCCGGCGACCTGCTGCAGCGCGCCGCCGCAGAAGGCTGGCCCGTCTTCTACCCGGCCGCCGTGCGGCCGCCTAAACCTTGAACCTTGTCATCCTGAGCGGAGCGCAGCGGAGTCGAAGGACCTCCGGTTGTACTTCGCTCGTCATTCTGGCTCGAAGCCGGGGTCCCCGGCNNCTTTGCTCGCTGGGGTGGGAAGAGTCAGAATCTCCGTACTTGCATTTCAACTAGCAACTAACAACTAGCAACTGACAACTATGCTGCTCGAAGGTCTCCACATCCCGCTCACCACGCCGTTCCATCCGGACGGCCGGCTCAATCCTCGCAAACTCGCGGCCAACGTCCTCCGCTACTCGCGCACGCCCGCAGCCGGCCTCATCGTCCTCGGTCCTTCCGGCGAGCCGACGCTGCTTTCCGACGACGAAACCCGCGAAGTCCTCCGCGCCGCCGCTGAAGCCACCGCACCGGAAAAGGTCCTCATCGCCGGCATCGTCCGCGACAGCGTCTCCGCCACGCTCGACCTCGCGAACTTAGCCGCCAAGCTCGACTACGACGCAGTTCTCATCGGAAAACCTGGCGTCCTGGCCTCCTTCGGAATCGATCGTCCCCAGCCCGAGACGTGGATGCACGAGGTGCTCACCTACTTTCAAACTATCGCGGACCGCTCCCCGATTCCCATCATCCTTCTCAGCGCGCGCGACCGTGCCCTTCCCGTCGACCCAGTCGTCGAGCTCGCATCGCACCCAAACATCATCGCGCTACTCGATGTCCAGCCTCATAACGTCCGATCCGAGGCGTTCGACCAGATTCGGACTCGCACAGGCACAATCAAGCACACCGTCACGGTAACTCACATGTTCGCCGCCGTAACCGCCCGCATGCAGAAGGCGGTCACTGCCGGAACCCTGGTCTCCGCCGCAAGCCTCACCGGAACCGAATCCGCAGTCGCCGTTTCACCCGCAGCAAGTGTCCGGACCCGCACAAAAACCGTTGGCTTTCAGATCGTCGCCGGTGATACGGAGGGTATGCTGAAGGGCCTGCGTGCCGGAGCCGTGGGCATCGCGCCCGCCTTCGCCGCCTGCGCCCCGCAAGCATGCTTCGAGGTCTTCGCTGCATGGAAGGACAACGATCAGTCCCTCGCCGAAGAGAAGCAGTCACGCCTGGGCGAATCTGCCCACTTCGCTGAAGAGATTCTCGGACCCGGCGGCCTGAAGGTCGGCTGCGACCTCAACGGCTACTTCGGAGGCCTGCCCCGCCTGCCGCACCTGCCCCCCACCGGCGAGCAGCGCGCCGAACTCGAGCAACTCATGAAGCCGCTCCGCAGCTAGCGTTCTTTGACAATTCGCCACCGAATCGGCGGTCCGGAGTAGCAGCGGGCTTTAGAGGTTGCTGAAAAACTCGGGTTGCAGTTCTTCGGAGTAGCAGCGGGCTTTAGCCCGCGGTACAGGACTCATCGGGAAGGGCTTCAGCCCCGGGTTTTGCTCAGGCCAGCGCCGCTACCCGCGCCGCGTGCAACTCCTGCAGTGCGTAGACGCTCAGCGTTCCGCCCTGCAGCGCCGCGATTCCCTCCGCCGCCGCTCGCGCCGCCGCCAGCGTCGTAATCGTCGGAATCCGCGCGAGCACCGCCGCTCTTCGAATCGCCTTCTCATCGAAGAACGTATCCTGCCCGCGCGGCGTGTTGACGATCATCTGAATGCGATCGCCCTTGATCAGGTCCACCACGTTTGGCCGTCCTTCTTTCACCTTGTACACGCGCTCCGGCTGCAGGCCCGCATGCTCCAGCACCTCCGCCGTTCCGTGGGTCGCGACCAGGTGAAAGCCCATCTCCACGAACGTGCGCGCCAGCGATACCAGCGCTTCCTTGTCATTGTCGTTCACGCTCATGAAGATTGTGCCCTTCAGCGGCAGCACCTGCCCGGCCGCGATCTGCGCCTTGGCGAACGCCTCGCCGAAGGTGACCGCAACGCCCATTACTTCGCCGGTGGACTTCATCTCCGGTCCCAGCACCGTGTCGACGCCGGGAAACTTGCCCCATGGAAACACCGGCGACTTCACATAGAAGTGCGCGCCCGTCTCCAAATCTTTCTGAGACGCGCCCGCACCGCTCTCGACGATGTCCGGCAGCAGATCCTTCAGCTTCCGCCCGACCATCAGCCGCGACGCAATCTTCGCCAGCGGCACACCCGTTGCCTTGGAGACATACGGCACGGTGCGCGACGCGCGGGGATTCACCTCGATGACGAACACCTTGCCGCGCTGGATGGCAAACTGGATGTTCACCAGGCCAACCACGTTCAACGCCAGTGCCAGCTTGCGCGCGTGGGCACGGATCGTCCGCAGCACATCCTCGCTCAGGTCGACCGCCGGCAACACGCAGGACGAGTCGCCCGAGTGGATTCCCGCCTCCTCGATGTGCTGCATGATTCCAGCAATCACCACGTCTTCGCCGTCGCACAGCGCATCCACGTCGCACTCAGTCGCATTCTCCAGGAAGTGGTCGATCAGCACCGGCCGCTCCTGCGAGTACTCGATGGCCGTGGTCATGTACTTGATCACTGCCTCGTCGTCGTAGGCGATCACCATGGCGCGCCCGCCCAGCACGTAGCTGGGCCGCACCAGCACCGGATAACCCACACGGTTCGCGCCGGCCACAGCTTCTTCGACGCTGGTCGCCATCGCGCCTTCCGGCTGCGGAATCGCCAGCTCGGTAATCAGCTTGCCGAATCGCTTGCGGTCTTCGGCCAGGTCGATCGACTCCGGCGAGGTGCCGATGATGGGCACGCCTGCCGCGCGCAGGCGTTGGGCAAGGTTCAGAGGTGTCTGCCCGCCGAACTGGACGATCATGCCGATCTTTGCGCCGGATTGCGCCTCATGGTTGTAGACGGCCAGCACGTCTTCCAGCGTGAGCGGCTCAAAGAACAGCATGTCGCTGGTGTCGTAATCGGTC
>PLUT01000144.1 GCA_003162875.1 Granulicella sp. | reverse complement strand
GCGGCAGGCGCAGGACGCGATTTCGGAAGAAGCAACCCGCTGCGGCATGCCGTATATCAACAGCCGCTGGCTGGGCGGCCTGCTGACCAACTGGGTCACGGTACAGAAGTCGGTAAAGCGGCTGCAGGAGCTGGACGACATGTCCACTGACGGCCGGTACGATTTGCTGACCAAGAAGGAAGTGATCAAGCTGGAGCGCGAGCGCAAGCATCTGTCGACCAACCTCTCCGGCATCAAGAGCATGAAGCGGCTGCCGGATGCGCTGTTTGTGGTGGACTCGAATAACGAAGCCATCGCGGTGGCTGAGGCGAACAAGCTGGGCATTCCTGTGGTTGCCGTGGTGGATACGAACTGCGATCCCACCATGGTGGACTATGTGATCCCTGGTAACGACGACGCGCTGCGCGCGATCCGGTTGTTCACCACCAAGATCGCGGACTCGGCTGCGGAGGGTGTGCAGATGGTCTCGGAGAAGGCGTTTGCCACGGAGGTGGCGGACGTGCAGCCGGCCGAGGTCGCTCCGGAGTACGTCGGCGAAGAGGGCGAAGAGGGAACGGACACAGTCCAAGAGGCTGCCGTCATTGCGGCGGAGGCGGGCGACGAAGCTGTGGACGACGAGCAGGTCGACCTGGCGGCTGTGCTGGGCGGCAACATCCGCAAGGCCCCGGCGACGGCGGTCGGGGAAGAGTCGGAGCCCGAGCCGGCACACGCCACCGGAGCGTAGCACGCCATATTCTCTCCAAGAGAGCGCGGAGATCGGGAGCATCCGCTGCACGCTCTTTGTGCGTAAAGCGCAAGACATGGTGACGAAACAGGCGCAGACACAAGAACGAAACAATCGACGCGTAGGATGCGAAGAGCAGGGCGCGTTCAGGAAAAGGACCAGGAGAAGAACAGACGAATGACCACGGAGACCGCAGTGAAAATTGACGCCAAGCAGGTAAAGGAACTGCGCGAGAAATCGGGCGCGCCCATGGGCGACTGCCTGAAGGCGCTGCAGGAGGCAAACGGCGAGATGGAGGCCGCATTTGTAGTGCTGCGCAAGCGCGGCATGGCATCCGCGGCGAAGAAGGCCAGCCGCACCACCAACGAGGGCGCGGTGGGAACGTACATCCACGCCGGCGGCAAGATCGGCGTACTGGTGGAGTTGAACTGCGAGTCGGACTTTGTGGCGCGCACGGACGATTTTCAGGAGCTGCTGCGGGATATCGCGATGCACATTGCCGCAACCGATCCGCGCTTTGTCAGCCGCGAGGACGTTACCGCAGCCGACCTGGAGCGGGAGAAGGATATCTATCGCGCGCAGGCCGCAGCCACCGGTAAGCCGGCCAACATCATCGAGAAGATGCTTGAGGGCAAGCTGGGCAAGTTCTACGAGGAGTTCTGCCTGCTGGACCAGCCGTTCATCAAGGACCAGTCGCAGACCATCGCGCAGATCGTGGCCACCAAGGTAGCCAAGCTCGGCGAGAATATTACGGTTCGCCGGTTCGCAAGGTTCAAGGTCGGCGCGACGGAGTGGACGGTGGCGCAGACAAAGCCCGCGGCAGAGGAGCATAAGGCGTAAGCCTTCAGTCACCTCCGCAGCAAATCGAACCCGGGCGACAGCCAGGGCTCGCATATTTGCTTGCGACGCGAGGAGCGCTGAGTGAGCAACACGAACTGTCCGCAGCGGAAGACGATGCTCAAGGCGTCAAGGACATGCGCACGTCTTGAATTGAGATCATAAGCTTATGTTCGCCGACAGGGCAGTCTTGGAAGCCGTGGTTCCGGTAGAACAGAGCCATCCTGTCGTCGATTGCATCCACGAGAATCGCCCGTAAACCTCCTATGTCTGCCGCCTGGACCGTTCGGAGAAACGCGTCCTTCAAGAGGGCTCGCCCGATTCCTCTGTGTTGCTCCTGCTTGTGAACGGCCCAACACGCCAGAAGCATCACCGGGACAGGTCGGTGGGGCGGCATACCCTCAGTGATTGGCGAAGGAGTCGCATCCAAGGCGATCGAGCTATAGACGAGGGTGTAATAACCGAGCACGGCTTGGTCCCGGTGCGTCACGTAAGTTTGGGATAGGTCCTTCGTCTGATTTTCAAGAGCATACTTACGCAGAAAGTAATCGAGCGAGTTTTGTCCGCACTTGAAGTTGCTCACTTCATGCCGCGCTGTCAGTTTCTCAACAGGCGATTGATCGAGGGGCCCGCTCATTGATCCACCCCCTCGGATAGTGTGACTTGCGCTTGATGCAGATCAGCGTAAAGATCGTTGATCTCAAAGAGATCAGACTCCCTAATTTGGCCCGTAGACAAGAGGTGCTTGATGGCGACTCTGGGGTTGTGAACGAGGTAGAAAGTCTTGTTGCCGCTTGTGCGGACCGAGATGAACCTCTTTTCTTCAAGACTAGCGACGTGGGGCAGGAGATTTTTCTTACTGGTTAGGCCGAGTTCGTAAACGATTTCCTCGACACTTGGATAGCATATTCCGTACCGGCTAGCACGAAGATAGAGGTATAACAATACGCGAATTTCGGGAGAGCTCAAGAATCGGAACAGCTTACGCAGGATGATCGGCACGGGAACAAACCCCTTTTCGCCGACGTCGAACACGAGTTCGTTTGCGCCTGGGAACAGATCGTTTCGGTAGCGGAGATCGCGAGGCAACCTAGCGAGCGCATCCGAATTTTTTTCGCTGCTCGTTTTTACATTTTCGGCCATTCTCTGCCGCTCCACTCGATTATCACCAATAATATCAGAGAATAGGGAGTGCTCCAAGGGAGAAGTAGACTATACTGTTCAATATCTAAATACATGTAATACAGTCAATAAGGTGTGATGTTTTTTGCATTGATAACAAATGACTAATCTTGAGTATTGTGGATGAAATTGTCATTGTTATTTACTCGCTTGGATGAAAAAATCCATGACATCTGGTCGGGTACTGCTTGTTCTTGTTTCTTTGCCATACACTGTACGTACGGGCGAGGTGTTGAAATGCCATCTACATTGCGTGTTCGAAAGTCCAAGCGTCTCAACTTTCGCATTTCCGATGCGCAAGAGGAGTTGCTTCGACGGGGTGCCACGGCAAAGAGGCAGTCAGTGACGGAGTTTATCGTCGAAAGCGCTTGCGCTGTAGCGCAGTGTGAGCTTTCAGTTCAGACGGAGTTCAAGCTTCCCCCACAACTGTGGAAGGATTTCCTTGCAGCTCTTGACAAGCCCGCAACGCCAAATCCCGCACTTCACCGCTTGTTGACGGAGCCGGGTGTACTTGAGCGGGATTGAGCCGACCCGACAAGAACTCAGGTGCGACCGATGTCCTAATGACGGTCCGGGCAATTCGTCCGGGCCGTTTTTTAGATTGGAACGTGTGAAGTGGCCGTTATGGAACCCGGTTGGTGCATCTGACATTAGAAATGTGACTATTCGCTCGTCGAGAGGGACACCATGGAACTTGGCATGATTGGGCTGGGCAGGATGGGAAGCAGCATGGTTCAGCGCCTGCAGCGCGCGGGCCATCATTGCGTGGTGTACGACACCGCGCCGGCAGCGGTCGAGGCGCTGAAGAAAGTGGGCGCGGCCGGAGCCGGCTCGCTCGAAGAGATGGCCAAAATCATGACGAAGCCGCGCGCCATCTGGCTGATGCTTCCGGCGGCGGTGGTCGATCCGACTCTGGAGAAGCTGATCCCGCTGCTGGAAGCGGAGGACATCGTCATCGATGGCGGCAACTCGTACTACCACGACGACGTTCGCCGCGCCGCCGAGCTGAAGGAGCGGGGCATCCACTACGTGGATGCGGGAACCAGCGGCGGGGTGTGGGGATCGGAACGAGGCTATTGCCTGATGATCGGCGGCGAGGACGCGGTGGTCGGGCGCCTGGACCCGATCTTCTCCAGCCTGGCGCCCGGGATCGACGAAGCGCCGCGCACGGCCGGCCGCGAGAAGATGAGCGGCACTGCCGAGCATGGCTACCTGCACTGCGGTCCCAGCGGCGCCGGCCACTTTGTGAAGATGGTGCACAACGGCATCGAGTACGGAATGATGGCCTCGTACGCGGAGGGTTTCAATATCCTGCGCCACGCCAACGCGGGCAAGCACAAGGCGGACACCGACGCTGAGACCGCGCCCATGGAGCGTCCGCAGTTTTACCAGTACGATCTGAACATCGCGGACATTGCGGAGGTTTGGCGGCGGGGCAGCGTGGTTGCGTCGTGGCTGCTGGACCTGGCGGCGCGCGCGCTGATCGACAGCCCCGATCTGGGGAAGTTTGCCGGCTGGGTGTCGGACTCGGGCGAAGGGCGTTGGACCATCAAAGCGGCCATCGACGAGAGCGTTCCGGCCCCGGTGCTGAGCGCCGCGCTGTTTGAGCGCTTCAGTTCGCGCGGCCAGGACGACTACGCCGACAAGCTGCTGTCCGCGCTGCGCTTCCAGTTTGGCGGACACCACGAAAAAGCCGCATCGGGAAAGGGTGGCGCCTGATGGCGGTCGCGCAGTCGGACGCGCTAGTGGTCTTCGGAGTGACCGGCGACCTGGCCCACAAGCAGGTTATCCCGGCGTTGTATGCCATGGTGAAGCACGGCGAACTGACGGTCCCGGTGATCGGCGTCGCCTTCCCCAAGTGGAGCGTCGAGCGCATGCACCGGCGCATTACCGACAGCATCCGGAGGGCCGGCGGGATCGACAACCAGCGCGCACTGAAGACGCTTCTGGCGCGGTTTACCTATGTCAGCGGCGACTACAACGATCCGGCGACGTTTGCGAAGATCCGGCAGGCGCTGGGCAAGGCGCGGCGTCCGGCGCATTACCTCGCCATTCCGCCGTCGATGTTCGAGACCGTGATCGAGGGGCTGGGCAAGGCGGGGCTGAGCAGGGGCGCGCGCGTGATCGTGGAGAAACCGTTCGGGCGCGATCTGGCCTCCGCGAAGGAACTGAACCGTGTTGCGCTCTCGGAGTTTCCGGAAGACTCGATCTTCCGGATCGATCACTTCCTGGGCAAGGAGGCGATCATGAATATCCTCTACTTCCGGTTCGCCAATTCTTTCATGGAGCCTCTATGGAACCGCAACTTCGTCGCCAGCGTGCAGGTCACCATGGCCGAAGACTTCGGCGTGAAGGGGCGCGGGGGATTCTACGAGACTGCCGGCTGCCTGCGCGATGTGATCGAGAACCACCTGTTTCAGATTGTCGCGCTGCTGGCCATGGAGCCGCCGGCGACGCGGGACTACGGAGCGGTGCAGGTGGAGAAGGCGAAGGTCTTTGAGGCGATGCGGCCGCTGACCCCCGAGGACCTGGTCCGCGGACAGTACCAGGGCTACCGCAAGGAGAAGGACGTGGCGCGGAACTCCGACGTGGAGACGTACTGCGCGGTGCGGATCTCGATCGACTCTTGGCGCTGGGCGGGAGTGCCGTTCTACCTGCGCTCGGGCAAATATCTGCCGCTGACGGCGACCGAGGTACTGGTCGAGTTGAAGCCGCCGCCGCAGCGATTGTTCGAGGACTCGCAGCCGGGAAGTGGCCGCGCGAACTACCTTCGCTTCCATTTCTCCCCCAATCCGTCCATCGCACTGGCGGCGCGAGTAAAGGTGCCGGGGAAGGAGTATATCGGGGAACAGCGGGAGCTGTATTTGTGCGAGGAACTGGCGGGGCAGGAGGCTCCGTACGAGCGGCTGCTGGGCGATGCCATGCGCGGTGACGGCGCGCTGTTCACGCGCGAGGACGCGGTCGAGGCGGCGTGGGCGGTGGTCGATCCCGTCCTGCGCAAGCACCATCGGGCGCGCATTTACCGGCGCGGCACCTGGGGGCCGAAACAAGCCAACGCGCTGCTGGGACCAGGCCAAGAATGGCACAATCCTGGAGCCGCGGAGCCGAAGGAGGCATGAAGGATTCCGCCGGGAACCCCCACCCCCCTCTCCTCCTCCGTTCTTTTTTCCGGACTACCGGGTCCTAATGTCCTGGAACGGCGGGGGTTGGCTGGAGACCCGCGGCGGACAGGAGGGGGACAAGTCAGGGCCGCAGGTCCGGGCTTGGGGCGGACTGGTTCAGGTAGGAAGGAAGGTTGTCCTTGGCCATTTCGAGGGTGGTGACGAGGAGGCGGGCTCGCCGGGTGTCGAGGGTCTTGTCAGCGACGCGGCGCAGGATCTCGGAGAGGGCGATCTGGAGGGTTTCGGGATCGGCGATGGGGGGCACATAGAAGGGAGGGTTGGATAGCCGAGTGCGGACGGGCGGGCGGCGGGTGGGGTGATGGTAGAAGCAGAACTGCTCGCCGCGGAGGGCGGGCGAACCGCAGCGATTGCCGGTGGGGTGAAGGTGATGGCAGGGTGGACAGGATGCGTTCATGGTGGACTCCTTCAAAAGCGAAAAGCTGGATTAAAAGCGAAAGGCCCAGCGCGGACGCTGGGCCTTTCTCCTTTTCTTACTCAACACTTCCAGTATACCAAGCGCACCATAACTCATCTGCTATGCCGGGAGAAGATTCATCGTGTGTGGTTTGAGGGGGTTGGCGGGTTTTGCACCGATTTGGGGGGTTGACAACTTTTTGGAGCGAGTCAGCGAGGCTGTGGCACCCGGCAACTAGAGAAGGTTGCGCGCGGCGGTGAAGATGGCCGCGACGGCGAGGGTGGCGTAGAGCGCGGCTGCAGGGGGCTGCGGCCAGCGGAACCTTTCCGGGCGCAGGGCGCGGCGATAGCTCTCGATGGCACCGCCCAGCGCGATGGGCAGCAGCAGCACAAAGAGCGCATTCAGGCGCACCGCCTCCATCACCCGGCCGCGCAGCAGCGCGGCGAGCGCACGGGTAGCGCCGCATCCCGGACAGAGGAGCCCGAGGTACAGGTGGATGGGGCAGGCGGGGTAGAAGCTGATCCGCGTCGGCGGGCAGAGCAGCAGCACGGCACAGCCAAGCAGCGCGGCTGCGAGCAGGGTGTTGGCCAGGCACCTGCGCCGGCGGAGTTGTGCGTCGGGCGGGGTGACTGAATCAGCGGCGCGCATTAGATTTGAGCGCCCCGGTAGCGCGCCAGCCGCTTGAGCTCGTTGATGCGAGACATGTGGTACTGGAAGTAGAACGGGCCGAAGAAGAAGGTCATCACGCCGCTGAGCGACAGGCCGATTGGCTCCGGACCGTTGAAGTGCTCCTCCATGGAGCGGCGCATATCGAAGAATGCGAGCTCGATCAGCACAAACGAGAAAAGTCCGATGGGGATGCCAAGCCCGAGATACGGGTTGTGAAACCCGCTTGCGGCCATCAAGGCAAGGCGGACAATTCCTCCGGCATAGGCCAGGACGGTATAGGCGATGTAGAGGAACAGGGCGTTGCTGCGGGGATTGACCTTGCGCATCCACGCCGCCTGGACGAAGTTCCAAACCACCCAGAACAGGCCGCAGGTAAAGATGCCGATGACCAGCACCAGCGCCCAGTGCAGGTTGGGTGGATCGGGATAAAGCGCGGCCGCGCCGGGGGCATAGACCGGAGTCGATCCTGTATAGGCCACCGGTGCGACAGCAGGGGAGCCGGCAGGAGGCGCCGACGCGCCCAGCACCTGCGCCACCGGAACCCACTCGGGCATCTCTTCGCCCTTGGCGAGGTCGGTGGGAAGGATATTGCCGGACGCGATGTAGCGCTGGAGATCTTCCAGGGTGTAGGGGCCGTAGGTCTGTCCGTTGCGGGAGACTTGAAACAGCATGGCGATTGCTCCTCACGGCCTTGGCGGGCCGGCACAGCACATGTCGCTATTCAGGATTCAGGTAGATGAGAACACGCAGGCGGGCGCGGGCACAACTTCTTTTCGGGTGCGGGCGGGGGCCTACCCGGCCTGCTGGGCCTGCTGCACCAGGCGCCCGCTGCGGCAGACGATGGCGAGCCGCTCCGTGCTCAGGATCTTTTTCGCCTGCGCCTTGGCGTGGTTGGCCCACGGTCCCACCGGGTCCAGCCGCACGTAGGTAAGCCAGTGGCGTAAGGCGCGGCGGCGGAAGCCCTGCCGCTCGTACGCCAGCGCGAGGTTGTAGTGCGCGTCGGCATATTGCGGCACCAGGGCGATCGCCCTCTGGTAGGCGGCGATGGCGTCGGCCAGCCGCTTCAACTCGTCGAGCACGTTGCCCAGGTCAAAGAAGGCGAGCGCGTACTCGGGGTCAGACTCGGTGGCGCGACGGTAGAACTGCTCGGCCAACGCGAACTCGCGCTGGTTGTAATGGATGGTGCCCAGGTTGATGGAAGCCGCCGCGTACCGCGGTTGCAGCGCGAGGATCCGGCGATACATCTCCGCCGCCTCGGGAATGGTCGCGGAGTCTTCTTCCAGCTGCACCGCGCGCTGGAACATCTCCTGCACGTCGGCCCGGCGGCCCGGCATACTTGCGGCGGCGCCGACCACGCTCAGCCGGCGGTCCGGCGCGGCATCGAAGTCGAAGGCAAGCTGCTGGGTCAGCGGATCGACCAGCGCCCCGCTGTGGCGGAATGCCAGATGCGAGCCATGCCCGACCGCGCTGGCCTCGATCAGCGGATTGCGCATGCCGGCGGCCTTGCGCATCGCTTCCACCGATTCGCGGATGCTCTTGGCCGTGATACGGGTGGCGCGCAGCGTGCGCAGGGTGCGCAACTGGGCCAGGTCTTCAAAGGAGTAGATTTCGTTTGCGGGAATCAGTCCGGCCTGCTCCCACGCTGTAAGCTGGCGGGCCCGCAGATGTAGAATTCGCAAAACGTCTTGACGGCTATATCGGGTCACGAATTATCTCGACAGGAACCGTGCAATGCTTCTGAAGCGAGTATGCGTCGTGCGGGCACGGCAGGCAAGGGGGTTTAGGCTCTGTTCATAAGAAACTCGTGGATATCGCGTACCTAACATGGTTCCCACGTGATTTAGCACCCATGGCCAGCCCGGAAAGACCGGCGGATGGTGCTGCATGCCAGGAGGATGCATCTCAAGAGAGGTGGCGCCATGGGAGATCGGGAGGGGAGCACAGGATGAACGCTGCGGTGGTTGAGAGTTTTGCCAAGCCGCCACGCTACGCGACGTTTCCCGAACCAACCGCGGGCGAGCGCGAGGCGCTGGTGAAGGTACGGGCCGCCGCGCTGAGCAACCTGGTGAGGGGGCAGGCCAGCGGTAGCCACTACAGCAGCGGCAGCGAGCTGCCGTTCGTGCCGGGCAACGACGGCGTGGGGACACTGCCGGATGGAAAGCGAGTGTATTTTATTGGACCGCGAGCGCCGTTTGGAACGATGGCGGAGTGGAGCGTGGCGGCGGCAAGCCGGACAATCCTGCTGCCCGACGCGGTTGACGATGTGGTGGCGGCGGCGCTGGGCAATCCGGGGCTGGCGTCGTGGGGAGCGCTGCTGGGACGTGCGCGGCTACAGTCGGGCGAATCCGTGCTGATCAACGGGGCAACGGGGGTTGCCGGGCAGCAGGCAATCCAGGTGGCGAAGCACCTGGGCGCGCGGAGAGTGGTCGCGACCGGACGCGAGGAAGCGGTGCTGGCCAGACTGGGCACTCTGGGCGCGGACCAGACGATCTCGCTGCGGCAATCGCCGGAGGAGTTGACGGCAGCGTTCCGCCAGGCGCTAGAGGGTATCGACGTGGTGCTGGATTTTCTGTGGGGGCCGTCGGCGGAGTGCCTGCTGGCAGCCGCGAAAGGGCAGGGCGCGGCCCAGGGTGAGCCGCGGGTGCGTTACGTGCAGATCGGGTCGATCGGCGGGGATGCAATCACGCTGAAGGCGGATCTGCTGCGCGCCTCGGGCGTGGAGCTGATGGGCAGCGGGCTGGGCAGCCTTTCCGCGGCGGCGATTGTGGAAGCACTGCGCGCGATGTTCGATGCGCAGGCCGCGGGCGCTGGGCTGAAGATCGACGTCGAGGCAGTGGCGCTGAACAACGTCGAGGCGATGTGGAACTGCGTGCCGCCAAGCGGACGGAGGATTGTGTTTACGGTGTGATGCCGATCAGGGCAGGCGGGTGCCAGTGGAGACGGTGACCGCGGAGCCTTCGGCGAGCAGGACGCTGGCCGGCTGCTGGCCATTGAGGAACGCGAAGGCCTGCCCGTATAGCGCGTCGAAGTCGACTGCGATCTCGAAGTTCTGAACGGGATAGACCTTCCAGCGCGGGTGTTGCACGCCGTACTCGGAGGTGGGTCCGCTGCTTCGCTTCGTATAGCCCCAGTAGTGTTCGGTGATGAACTCCTGTTCGCTGCCGGGCTCGATGGGCTGCGCATCGCTCAACGCCTCTACGGTAATGCGCTGCCAACTCTTGGGGTGGCCCCAGTGATAGCTCACAAACAGCGCGTGCGGGGTGGAGTGGATGCTGTGCCCCATGTCCACGGTCACGTAGGGCTCCTCGTAGAGCAAGGTGGCGACCAAAGTGATGATGGCGCGAGGGACAAACTCGCGAATGAAGACCACACCGCGTCTGCGTGTCCCGTCCGACGCTGTGCGCGCGACATAAAATCGGAGGTTCACCTCCTCGAAGCGGGTATGAAAGGGGATGGCGAAGCCTCCTACGCGGACGCGGTCGAAGAGGAAGCCGACCAGCGAGACGTAGCAGCGCGCTGTCCCTCCGGCGGTGTAGAGATCGAGTTCAAGGCCCGGCGGAAGCCACGGCGCGAGGACCGCGGGGTCAACCTGGTATTGCGCCATGATGAGCTTGCGCCATTCGGCGGTCAGGAAGGCGCGGCTCATTTTGCTGCCTGGTAGAACTCACTGCGTTTGCGGCTGTAGAAGACGTAAACGAAGAGGCCGATGATGAGCCAGACGAAGAAGCGGACCCAGGTGCGCGCGGGCAGGCCAGCCATCAGGAGGATGCAGAAGATGACGCTGAGGATGGGGATGACCGGGCCGAAGGGGACGCGGAAGCCGCGATGGCGGCCGGGGTCTTTGTAGCGCAGGATGATGACGCCGGCGGAGACCAGCACGAAGGCGAACAGGGTGCCGATGTTCGACATCTCAGCCAGGGTGCCAACGTCAAAGAGGCCGGCGGGGATGGCGACCAGAAAGCCGGCAACCCAGGTGGCGAAGGCCGGGGTGCGGAAGCGCGGGTGAATGTGGCTGAAGACGTCCGGGAGCAGGCCGTCGCGCGACATGGCGAACCAGACGCGCGCCTGGCCCAACTGGAAGACCAGGATGGACGACACCATGCCGACCAGTGCGCCGATGAGCACGCCGAGGCGAACAAAATGCAGCCGGTGTCCGCCCGGAAGGAGAGACACGCGCTTGAGCGCATTGACCACTGGCGCGCCGTCTCCCGCGACGGATTGCCAGTGCAC
>PLUT01000254.1 GCA_003162875.1 Granulicella sp. | reverse complement strand
GCGGTTAGCCGGACAGCAGTGAGATCGGATTTTGCCTCGTTCAATTCTGCGGGACGCGTCAAAACAAACGCGCGGCGCAACTCCTCATATCGAAGAGTCATGCCGCGCGAACTTGAAGCTTTGAACCCTGAGCCCTCAGAACATCGCTTAGAACACGTACTTCAGCGAGAACTGGGCGATGCGCGGCCCCCCCTGTGTGGCCGTGATGGTTCCGAAGGAAGTGCTGCTGGCGACGGGATTGGAGACGCCCGGGTTACTGAGTTCAGTGTGATTGAGCACGTCGAAGTATTCCGCACGGAAGTCAAGGTTCGTCTCGCGGAATATGGGGAAGGTACGAACGACCGCGGCGTCCCAGTTTGTGTATCCGGGACCGCGGAGCGACCCCTTCATCACGTTGCCAAAGCCGGTGCCGGCGCCGCTTTGGACGGGAACCGAGAAAGCGGCATTGTTCAGCCAGTTGACGCATGATTTCGGCGGAACGCAATGGCCTGCGCCGGCCTGCCTCAGGTAAGCCGGCTTGGTGAAATCGCGTTGTGCGCGCTCCTGGGTCAGGCCAGTCAGCGAGTTGTCGCCCGTTCCTATGTATGCGGTCAGCGCGTCTCCAGAGTGGTGCTGGATCAGTCCGCTGGTGCGCCAGCCGTTCGTCAACGCCCGCACCGCGCGGAATCCTTCATGCAGCTTCGGCAGTTCATATACATAAGAAACCGAGATTACATGGGGGTGGTCGATGTCCGACAGGCCGCGGTCGAGCGCTTTGATGTCCGGTACGATTGCAGCCGAGGGCACACCTACGGCGTTCGCCGGATAGAGAGGATACACATACGATTCGCCCGCGTTCAGGTCCTCGGTGTTCGAGACCCTGGTTGCTTGCGGCATGTCGTCGTAAGACTTCGACCAAGTGTAGTTGGCCAGGAGCGACAAGCCATGCTGCATCTTCTTGTCCAGCGTGGCCTGGAAAGAGTTGAAATGAGCATTGCCACTCATACTGGCCAGCAGGATGTCGGAATAGCTTGTGGCGCATCCCGTCGCGGTTGTGCATGGTCCGACCGTGGGAGCCGTGTTATAGACCCGCCGCTGATTCGTGCTCAGGCCGGAACCGGTGTTCACGCCTGGGTTCAACTCCAGGTTGACGAACTGGTGGCGCGAGCCGGAACCGACATACGCCAAGCGCACGGCCCAACTGGGAGCGACCTGGCGTTCCACCGTCAGGTTGTAATCATAGGTGACCGGCACTTGGAAGTTGCCGGATGGATCATACTCCCCGAGTTGGAACGCATTCGGGAAGACCTTGGTGGACGGGAACGGCAGAGTGAACGGGAATGGATTGGCGTACGCACCCACAGCGCATCCGGTGCAATATGGATTGCTGAATGGACCTCCCGGATTGGCGCCGGGAGTGGCGCTGTACATCCCCGGGTTGCTCAGCACGACGGAGACGGTATTGGGCACAAAGCTGGGCTGGCTGAGGTTGAAGAAGCCGGGGAGCCGGTCCTGGAAGAAGATGCCCGAGCCGCCGCGTATTACGGTTTTGCCGTCGCCGGTGATGTCGAGGGCAAAGCCGGCGCGGGGCATGAACTGCGCGTACTTGTTGTACACGCCATTCTTCGCCATGCCGGGATCGCCGGAGAGCATCATGCCCGCAGGCAGGGTGCTGAACTGCGAGGTACTCTTGTTCGCCGCGTAGTTGGCGGGATTGAATGCAGTCTGAGAGCCGACCCGGTTCGCCCAGGGGGCGAAGTCTTCCCAGCGGATGCCATAGTTCAAGGTGAAGCGGGGAGTCACTTTCCAACTATCCTGGGCGTAGATCCCAGGGAAGTGGTTGCGGTCGTTGACCAGTTCATAATTCCCCTGGCTGAATGAATTCGTTCCAGCCATGAAGCCCTGCTGGAAGTTCGCTGCCGCGTTGACGTAGGCGCCGACCGTACCGAAAGCGAAGCCGCCATACGAGGTGTAGACGTTGATCACGTCGAACTTGCTCAACTCAAAGTGCCCGCCGAAGGCAAAGTTGTGCGTGCCTTTCACCCAGTGCAGGTCGTCGTTGAACGTGTAGTTGTTGCGGTACCAGGACGCAAACGCCGAGGACGTCGCCCCGAAATAACCGGTGACGGTCGCTTGCAGATAGGGGCCGGTCGCCGGCTGCCAGATGTTCTTCACTCCAAATGCGGTGATGTCCGGACTTCCCGGAGGCCCGCCGCGCAGGGCCACTTCGCGCTGATAATTCAGGATCAGGTTGTTCAGCACACTGCTCGAAAAGGTGTGCTGCTCGGAGAGCAGCGCATTCTGGTAGCGCGTGTTGAAGTACGACCTGTAGCTGGACAACATCGCGGGGTTGTAATCGGCTGCCTGGTTGAAGTAGTCCGAATAATAGTGGCCAAACAGGTGGTCCTTATCACTGAAGGCATGGTCTACGCGGCCGAGGTATTCGTCGTAGAACTGGACCGTGGGCTGGAAGAAGCTGACTGGGCCACCAATCGTTCCGGGTTTTTCCGTGCCGGAGTAGGTGGGAAAATCCTGCTCGTAGGCGACAGAAGCCGGGTCGAAGTTCCCGGCGGGAATTCGGTTCAAGGGATATGCCACGTTCGTGAACGGATTTACAACCTGTTGGCTGGGAACGGCAACCCCCGACGAATTCACGCATAAGCCGCTTCCATTGAAGGAGTTGCCGGAGGCGGTGTTACACAGGTTGCCAAAATCTGCATAGCTTATGCCTGGAGCGCGCCCTTCTTCCGCGAGGGTCGGGACAGTTGTCGTCGTGGCGTTCGAATTCAAGTGATACAACGTGTGCTGATACCCAAAGAAAAACTGGGTGCGCGCTCCGGTCGAGATATGCGGGATGATCACCGGCCCGCCGATCGTGCCCCCAAACTGGTGACGGTGAAGGCTATCGGCTACGGTTGCAAAGTAAGGCTTTGCGTCAAAATATCCGTTGCGCAGAAACTCAAATGCATCGCCATGGAACTGGCGTCCCCCGGACTTGGTTACGATGTTCACCACCGCGCCTGCGCTTTGTCCGAACTCCGCGTTGTAGTTGCTCGTCTGCACGCTGAACTCCTGCAGCGCGTCGGGGAACGGGAACGGCCCGTTGACGTTGGTCATCTCGTCCACATTGTTGCCGCCGTCCAGAAGATAATTCGACTGGTTGGGCAGGGTTCCGTTCGCGCTGGTCACAACCGCGGCCGGGAAGGTCTTCCCATTGCCCTGGTTGACCCCGTTGCCCTCGTTGGTTGCGTCCGATACCCCTGCGACCAGCGTGATGAGCGCCGCTGCATTTCTTCCGTTCAGCGGCAGATCCACCACGCGTTCCTGGTCGATAACCTGCGACAATGTGCCCGTCGTCGTGTCCACCTGCGGAACCGCGCTGGTCACCTCTATCGTCTGGGTAGCCGCGCCAACCGCCAGCTTCGCATTCACGGTCACCGTTTGGTCAGCCTGCAGCACGATGCCCGATTGATCGTAGGTCTCAAATCCCGGCGAGCCAATCGTCACCGAATACGCCGTCGGAGCCAGCGTCGGAAACACAAACGCGCCCGCCTGCCCGGACTTCACCACCGTCTGCCGCCCGGTGCTGGTCTGCGTCGCCGTGACCGTCGCCCCGGCAATCGCCGCGCCCGTCGGATCGATCACCGTCCCCACAATCGAGCCGTATCCTTGTGCCATCAGGCGCCCGGAATTGAGCACCGCAAGAAGGGTCACCAGCATGCAGGCACATAGACCCGTGCGCCCGCGCAGAAACAGTTTCGATAGGGAATTCATAATGGCCCGTAAGTTATGCTTTGCTGATGTCGAGTGTCAAGAGAAATTAACGATGTTCGCACAAACCTGGGCGGTCATCGGACGCGCCATTTGCTGTACAGTTCCCGTGGTCTGACCTCTTTGTCCCAGCCCGCCGCCCACACCAGCCCTGAAGCCGATTGCATCAACCGGCAAGCGCATATCGCGCCAGCCTCCGCTTGCGCGTCCGGCGAAAGAAGAAGTAGATAATCACGCTGACCACCGCGGCATAGGCGCACCATACTGACGTGAACGCGTATCGCCTCACCAGCGCCACCACCAGCAGTCCCACCAGGTTGATCCATCCGAGTTCCACCAGCGGACCATACCCGAGAAGAAAAGTGACCCGCAGGTCGCAACCACATACAAAACTCAGATGAGTTCTTCATGGCATGGAACTATGCGCGTTACGTCGAGAAGGTGGTCGAAGCGGGCAACGCCGGCTATGACATCCCGAGGTATGTAAACGCGTGGTTGCAGCAGCCCAATCACGCGTGGCCGGGAACGTATCCCAGCGGAGGCCCCTGCCGCAGGTGCACGACATCTGGCGCCCCGTCGCGCCGTCGGTGGATATTCTCGCGCACGATCTAAGTGTCGAGGAATCGCCGATTCACTCATAGAAGACGGATCAGTCCTCGTAAGTCGGGATTGCGACTGGAATCTCACGATCAAGCTGGGGTTGAGGACGGCTGGCGCAATCGGCGTTTCAGAGGACTAATCCGGCAGAACCCATAATTGATGCGGCTGAAAGCCTGGTGGATGAGCGCATTGGCTGTTCTTGCCAATTGACACCAGCTTCCGGGGTTGAGGTCCAGACCCGCTCAAGATTGTTCCAAAAGGCCGACTGGTGGGGTCCTCGCAATCTGCTGAAAAGAGATGATCGAAAATGATCCGTAGCACTGTTTCAAAAGGTGTGGGTTATGAAACGGATCTGCAGCTTTTCTGGGCGCTTGCCCCTTTAGGGATGACAGGGCTTTCGTAGCGATGATGTCTACCTGAAGCCGACCTATGCGATCTATGGATACCGGTAGAGTGTTACGTGCAAAATTGTGTTCGGGCGCAGCACCAGGATCTCCCCCTGCGCCGTGTCGTCCCCGGCGAGCTGGCGCAGCAGAACCCATTTTCCATCGACAAACTTGCCTTCCTGAACATCGCCGAGTCCCACATTGGCCGGGCCGGGCGTGTTCGCTGAGAAGTCCACGCGCATGCCGCCGCCGCCAAAGTAATACTCGTCCGGGCCGGCAGCGATCAGAATCGCTGCTGCCTGCTGCGGAGTTTCAACCACTGCGGGCGTCGCCGATGGCGGCGGCGGAGATGCAACCACCTGTCCTCGTGCCTGCGGTGGAAGGTGCGTATTCCGGCCGGTGTAGGTCAATGTCAGCGTGTAGTTGCCGAGTTTGATGTTCCTGGGGGTGTCTCCCTGGTTCAGGCGCACGGCAGTCATGGTGTCCGTGCCCTGGTGCGCAAGGATCATTGGTAACAATTTGGAGAGAAGGCGATAGGTGTTCGTCATGTCGGCGTCGATGGGACGATTTCCGTCGATACCGAAGGGAGAGAAGCCGATCATGTTGTACTTGCCTGCCGCAATGATCGCATTGGCGGGATTGTTGCTCGTCTCGGGAATAAACAGCGGGTTTCCGTTGCGGGTGAACCGCTCGCAGAGATCGTCGAAATACTCCAGGTACAGATCGGGCGCGAGAATATCCACCGACGGCGCGACGGGGCGCCAGATGTCGTGCACCTGCGGCAGGGGCCCTCCGCTGGGATACGTTCCCGGCCACGCGTGATTGGGCTGCTGCAACCACGCGTTCACATACATGGGAATGTCATAGCTCGCCTTGCCCGCTTCGACCACCTTCTCCACAAACCGCGCATAGTTCCATGCCATGAAGAACTCATCCGAAGGCCAGTGCAGATGCTGCCAACTATTCTGATGTTCCAGCGCGCCCATCGGCGGGCTGGTCGTCTGGATGGGAATCTCCAAGTCGGCCGGCTTGCCCGCACCAAACACCTCCTCCCACGTGCCGGATACTTTGTAACCATTTGCCGCCCAAACTTCGCGAAGCTCAGGCGCCAGCGTATTCTTGTGAGCCCCGAGGTACTGCATCAACTCCGCCGGCACCGGTCCCGCAAACGCGCGTGTCGCGCAGCACACCCACTTCGTTCTCCACCTGCATCATCAGCACAGTGTGCCGCGTTCCATCTACATTCCTTGATGTGCCGCATCAGCGCGCCGAAGGCTGCGGCGTCCGCATCCCGTGTGGCATTACCCAAGGTGCTCAACAACTCCACCGGACCTGAGATGGAGACCGTGCTGCCATTGCCGATCTGAATACGCGGGAATCGCTGGTAATCCCTCTTGACCCAAATCGGCGCAAAGCTGGAGGTGCCGTTCTTCCAACTCGCGAACCAGAGGAAGACAATGTGCAGGTTGTTCTCTCTTGCCTTGGCGATGAGTCCATCCACCAGGCCGTAGTCAAACTTGCCTTCTTCCGGTTCGAACTGCGCCCAGGAGATGCCGACCAACGCGGTGTTCAGGTTGCCGGCGACAATCTTTGGCCAGACCGGCTCCATATTCTCAAGGCTGGTCGCGGAGTTGTTGCCGAGCTCTCCTGCCAGTACCAGAAACGGCTTGCCGTCGACAATCAGCTGGGTCGCAGTGCCCTGTTTCCGCAGGTGCGGAGCGCCGGAAGCGTCCTGCGCTATGCTCAACATTGTCGAAGCAGCATAACCCACCATCAAAACGAGTGCGGACATCAAATACTTGCGCATATAAGTTGCCTTCCGTTCGGTATCTAATAAGTAGCGAGAGAAACACGCAGCACGACAGGCTCTGCGCCGAAGCTAAGACCATAGTCCGTCTCGTCGCCATTCCAGATGCGTAGGAACTTGAACGCGCCGTTCTCGTAGGTACCCTCTTCGACCCGCAGGAACTGCCGATGCTGCCACTTGCCATCAATCAGGGCCGAAGGATTCTGGCCGGTTCCCGCCACGATGTTCTGCGACTTTCGTTGCTCCTCGGTTCCCGCCGGACGGAAATCGACACGGCAGAAGTATCCGGTCACCAGGAACTGGTTGTCCTTCAATTGGGCAACCAGCGCCCGCCCTTCCGGCTTCGGATTCCCCGCTGCGGGGCCGCGGTTGGACGCTCCGTACGACACCACCGCGTTCCACGATCCGAAGGGCAGGATCTGCGTGGCCTTACCCTGCTCCTCGGCCACGGCCTGCAGCTTGCCTTCGAAGTTGAGCCGGGCCACGGCGCGCACCATCGGCCCGATCAACGTGTAATTCATCGCCCACGGAGCCAGTGCTTCTTCCCGCGGGTGAGCCGGGTCGACCGGGCTGCGCTCCCGGGTGTAATCCAATCCAAAGGACGAAAAGCCGATTGCCTGCAGTCCCAGCGCGGAGAAGAAAAACCGCGGGTTGTTCGTTCCACCCGTCTCCGGCACAAACAGAGGGTTGTCACTGCGGTGATACAAGTCCAGCACCTTCAGGTAGGCCACCGGGTCGTTGGTGTAGTTGTCCGGTGCCAGGACATCCAGCGCTGGCGCCTCGGCCTTCCATATGTTCAACACGTTGTCCGTAGGCCCGCCACTCTCATAGGTGCCCGGCGCGCCCGGCTTCAGCGGATCGCGCAAGGCCGCATTGGCATACATGGGTAGCGGATAGACAGCCTTGCCCGCGGCAGCGACTTGTCCCACATACTTCGCAACCGCCCAGGCGTGGAAGTTGACCTCTGCCTCGGGGCCAAACGCTTCCTGCCAGTTCGCAGCAGGAGATGCCCCCTTCACCTGCATCGCGCTGAGGACTTC
>PLUT01000328.1 GCA_003162875.1 Granulicella sp. | reverse complement strand
CAGACACTACCTAGCCCAGGGCTTAAGGGCACGGCTCTTGACCGGTTTTAGACCTGGCGCGCCAGCACCAGGGTGATGTCGTCAGGCTGCTCGTCGGCGCCGATCCAGGCGTCGAGAGCCAGCATCACCTGGGCGGAGATGACGTGCAACGGCTGGTCGCGATAGAGGGCGACGACCTCCATCAGGCGCTCCTCGCCGAACTCGCCGAAGTCGTTTTCGGGTTCGGTAATGCCGTCGGAGTACGCGACCAGGATGTCGCCGGACTTCATCTGAAAGCGGTCCTCCTGGTAGCGCATGCCGTCCATCAGGCCGACCACGGTGCCGCCCACGTCGAGCCGGCGAATCTGGCCATCGCGGCTCAGTACCAGCGGCGGCAGGTGGCCGGCGTTGGAGTAGGTGAGTTGCGCGGTGGCCGCGTCGTAGTGGGCCAGGAAGAGCGTGGCATACTTCTCCGGCTGGGTGCTGCGATAGAGGTGCCGATTGAGCAGCGAAAGAATGCGGCCGGGCGACTCGAACAGCTTGCCGCCGTCTCCCGCAAGACCTTCGCGGCTCACCGTGAGCGCCGCATAGGAGGGCTCGCTGTAGACCAGTTCCTCGCCCGCCAGGCGGTAGGCGCGGACCGCCGAGTGCAGCGTCGCCATCAGCAGCGCGGCAGAGATGCCCTTGCCGCTGATGTCGCCCAGAGCGATGCCGACGCCGGACTCGCTGCCGGGAGTGCCATCGGGGTGGTCCGGGCCATGGAAGATGAGGAAATCGTAGTAATCGCCGGAGACCGAACGCGCCGGGCGGCAGATGCCATGCAACTCCAGACCGGGCAGGTTGCGCACATGGTGCGGGAAGAGATTCGCCTGGACCTCCTGGGCGATGGAAATCTCGCTCTGCAGGCGCTCCTTCTCCTGCTGTTCGAACAGCAGACGTTCGAGCGAGCCGGTCATGAGATTGAACGAGCGGGCAAGTTCGCCGAGTTGGTCCTTCTTCCCGGTATGCGGAGCGGGAATGCGATGCATGAAATCGCCGCGATCGACGCGCTGCGTGGCCGCGTAGAGTTCCTCCACGGAGGTGGTGATCTCGCGGCTGAGGCGTCGCGCCATCCACAACGCGATCGACTCGATCAGCGCGAACAGAATGCACAGTGCGACCAGGCCATAGCGGATGTAGCTGGTGACGATGCCGCCCAGCGAGCTGCCGAAGAGCTGGCGGTAAAGCAGCGATGGGCGCGAATGCACCTCGACGGGAACGTTATCCGGCTGGTCCGGGCCCGTGTCCCAGTCGACCATGTCCATGGTGGAGAGAAACGGGACCCTGAAGTCGGAGAAACCCCTGGCTGTCGGTTCAACGCCGCCGTCGACCGAAGCACCGCTGAGATCGCTGTTCAGCGAACTGTGTTCGCCGTGCGCGCCGCCCGCCATCAGGCCATAGAGGCTGACTCGTCCAAGGCCCTCGGCGACCACGTCCATCAATGCTCCGTTGACCGGGAGGCTCGTGATGACCGTCAGCGTCCCGTTGCCTTCGACGTGCCGCTGATCGATGGCAACCAGGAAAAGGTTCTGGCCATCGAGAACCAGCTTGCGAAAATCGTTGCCGCGCAGGTCGGCAGCCCACGGTGGAAGGCCAAGCGGCAGAGTTGGCCGCCCGGGAGCGCTCTCCGGCGGCACCACCGGCGAGTTTCCAGCCGAAGGCTGCGCGCCAGCCGCGGCCCCGGGCGGCAACGCAAACAGCGGCGCTCCGTTCAGGTACATCGCGGTGTGCCGGTGCAGGCGTGCGAGCAGCGGGTTGGGCGCTTCTTCACCCAGCGGCTCTACCGCGGCCTCTGCCGGGGCGGCGGCTTCCGATTGGGCCGGCGCGGAAGGCTGCGCCGCTGCCGCCGGACCACGCCGCGCAGCGCCGGGAGCAGCACCGTTGGTGGCGCGCGGTCCCCCTGGTCCTGGCCTTCGAGGAAATCCAGGCCGCCCCTGCGCCGGTGCTCCCGGGGGTCGTTCGCGAAAGTCTCGGATGGCGCGCGCCATCATCGTAGCGCGAGAGGAGTTCTGCGAGCCCATTTCCTCAAGCTGCTGGCGCATGCGCGTATCCGCCAGGTGGATGGAGAATTGGCCGGCCGCGATGTACGCCGAGATCGCAGCCAGCGTAAGGAACAACACCACCGGCGCAAGGCCAATCAGAAGGTAGGTGAGAATCAGCTTGTTGCGCAGGCTCCACAAAAGCCGCTGCTGTAGCAACCGCCAGGCCAGCGGAATCGCAAGCGCGATCAGCGCAAGCCCGACCAGGACCTGCATCCATCC
Source organism: Granulicella sp. (assembly GCA_003162875.1). Classification (GTDB taxonomy): domain Bacteria; phylum Acidobacteriota; class Terriglobia; order Terriglobales; family Acidobacteriaceae; genus Edaphobacter. The sequence goes on along the minus strand of PLUT01000328.1, from coordinate 27,471 downwards.
CAGCAGCATACGACCGGGAACCGGTGTCCGCCGTAGCAGCCATACCAACCCAAACCACAGCGCGAGCCAGAAGACTGCGCCGGCTACGCCCGTGGGGGGACGTCGCCGCCACCCTGGCTTGCGGGCGCGCGGAGTTCCGCCGGATTCGGACTCAAGCGTTCTTGGCATTGGCCCCGTTCTCCTGAGCGCCTTCCAGACCTTCCTGCGTCAGCCGCTGGCGCTCCTCCTGGCGAGCTACTGACAGCGCAAAGCGCGTGGCGGAGAAGTGAGCTCCGGCAAGCAGCAGCAGGCCGGAGAGAAACGCCCAGATCATCAGCCCCACTGAAACCTCGAAGGGTCCGTAGACAGAATGGAAGTCTAGGCGCGGCAGCGCCAGCAGATAGAGGTACTTCGACACATGCCAGAGCAAGCCGATGACAATCGCCGTGGGCAGCACAGCGCGCGCGGGAACCTTGCGGTTGGGCAACAGCCAGTAAATCAGGAAAAAGATCAGAATGCCGGTGACCGCGCTCAGGACATTCAACACGCTGTTGCTCACAAACGGGTCGACGAAGCGGTAGACGAAGTTATCCGTATGGCCGAAAAACACCGCGGTCAGGATCGCCCTTTGCCCCGCGGTAAGAGCGATCGACCCCAAGGCCAGCGCGCCGATCAGAAAAGCAATACTGAGAGATACGACCTGGTTGTACAGATAGGATCGGTTCTTCTGCACTCCCCATACGCCGTTCAGCGCCACTTCCAGCGGAAGAAACACGCCGGTGCAACTGATCAACAGCATGATCGCGGAGTAAATCTGCATGCCCTTGTGCGGATGCGCGAGCAGCTCCATATTGCGCATGATGAAGGTTTGGTTCGCCGGCGACGCAGGAATGAAGGTCAAGGTCAGGTCGGAGACCACATTTTGCGAGATGTGGACCCGCCGGGCGATAGTCAGCATCATCACGATGAACGGGAACAGCGAGAGAATGACATTCGCGGCGACACTGAACGCGTAGGTGTGGACCTGCGTCCGCACCATGTACTTTGCCAGCGCGGCGGTCTGCGGCCAGAGCCCGCCTTCGGGGACCACGGGACGCACCCGCTCGATGGGAACCGCAGGCGCGTCGGGAGGATTGGCGCTACCCTGCGTCTGCTCCGCGCTCTGTCCGGCCTTCGTCTCTAGCGACATAGTGTTCGACTTGTCTTCATTCCCTTTCGGCCGCCTCGAGACATCCCCTCCTAGGCTAGCAGACGTGCGCGGGCCGTCCGAAGCCTTACCGCCGAGTGAGAATGCGCGCCCGCGCCCACTCGGCGGCCTCACGCAGGACCGGGTCCGTCGCATCGCCGCCGTTTACATCCGACGGACCAATGCCGGCCCACGCATCGAGCTGCGGCAGGAAGCGCGCGTCGCCGCTGTTGCCCATGGCAATCGCTGCATTGCGCAGCAGGCGCTTGCGCCCGGTGCGTTCCAGCGGAGAGCCCTTGAACCGCAGCTTGAATTCGCGCGCATCCATCGCCGCCAGCCATTCCAGCGCCGGATTCACCAGCTCCAGCCGCGGCTGCATGCCGGCGTGGCTGGCGATGGGAGCGCGCCGGTTCCACGGGCAGACGTCCTGGCAGATGTCGCAGCCGAAGACCTGCCGGCCCATCTGCGCGCGTAGGCCGGGGTCGATCGCGCCCTTCTTTTCGATGGTCAGATAGGCAATACAGCGGGTCGCATCCATCTCGCGCGGGGCTGCTGGGTCGCTGGACCCGAGCAGCGCGCCCGTGGGGCAGGCGTCGATGCAGCGGGTGCAGGTGCCGCAGCGGTCTGCTGCGGGGATGGAAGCGCGCATCGCGGTAGCCGGCTCGTCCAGCGGCAGCGATGTGACAATGATGCCCAGCAGCAGCCACGAACCCAGTTGCTGGTTCAACACGCAGGTATTTTTCCCGATCCAGCCCACGCCGGCCTGTGCCGCCAGGCTGCGTTCGACCAGCGGCCCCGTGTCAACGTAGCAGCGGGTGGTGCACGCGGTCTGCGCCAGCAGCTCGGCCTCGATCAGGCGCAGCCGATGCAGCAATTCGTCGTGATAGTCGGTGGCGGCGGCGGTTCCATCGTCGCGGGCTCGCCCGCTCCAGGCATAGCGCGCTATCCAGCCCGTTCCCGCCTCCGCAGGATCGATCGACAATGGCGCTTCGCAGTTGTAGTTCAGCGCGCACACGACCACCGACCGCGCCCACGGCATGGCAACGCGCAGCCCGCTGCGAATCAGCGTGCCGGCTTCATCGCGGCGCTTCAGGTACTCCATCTCGCCGGCGCGGCCCGCTTCCACCCACGCGGTATAGCGAGCCGCCTCCTGCGCGGCATCCGGGTCCTGCGGATCGCGCACGCCCACCAGGCCGGCGGCCTCGAAGCCGGCCTCGCGCGCGCTCCGGCCGAGCCAGCGTCGCAACTCCGCGGTCCACGTCTCCAACTTCGCCTCCAACTTCATCAAACCAGCCCGGCGGCCGGCGTTGCCCGCTGGTTCAAGGGTAAGCTCAAGGGTAAATCGCCTACAATCAAAGGAGATGCCCTTTCCCACGCAACCGAATCCCCCCTCCCCGGCGGCGAACGCCGCATATCGCGTTGACGCGGTCCTGTTCGATTACGGCATGGTCCTCTCCGGCCCGCCGGACCCGCAGGCCTGGGCGCTGCTGCGCTTCATCACCGGGCTCGACGAAGACCGCCTGCACGCGGCTTACTGGAAGTTCCGCCACGACTACGACCGCGGGGCGCTCAGCGGACGCGCCTACTGGCAGGCCGTCGCCGCCGACACCGGAATCACGCTGAACGATGGTCAGATTTCCGCGCTGGCCGCCGCCGACGTCGACGTGTGGACTTCGCTGAATCCGCCCATGGTGGAGTGGGCCCGCCAATTGCAGCGCGCCCAAGTCCGCACCGGCATCCTGTCGAACATCGGCGACTGCATCGGCGACGGCGTTCGAGCCAAACTGCCCTGGCTCGCCGGATTCGACCAGTGCCTGTGGTCGCACGCGCTCGGCATGGCGAAGCCTGACCCCGCCATCTACGTCAAGGCCGCCGAAGCGCTGCACACCGCGCCGGCGGGTATCCTGTTCCTCGACGATCGCGAGGAAAACATCCGGGCAGCCGCGGCAGTGGGAATGCAGACCCTCCACTACACCGGTCATGCCGCCTTCGAACACGAGATGCGCGAGCGCGGCTTCAGTTCCCTTCTTTGCGCTGGACTGGATGCCCCAGACCACGGTCCAGCCCACAGCGTTCCCGTGGCCGAGATGTCCTGATTGCAGATGTCCTGATGCTTAGCGCGCGGTAACGCTTGCGTCCGCGCTCAGCGGAATCCGCACCTGCTCCACGATCTCAACGCCGAAGCCCTGCAGCGCGGGCACGTGGGTGCGCGTATTGGTGAGCAGGCGGATGCGGTGAATGCCCAGGTCGGAGAGGATCTGGCCGCCCAGACCAACCTGGCGCAGCGTCCGCTGGGTTCGCTGCTTTCCGTCTTCCCCCAGGTAGTTCGTTTTGGTATCGCGGTTGTTGTCCCGGGTGTGCAGCACCACCCGGTGCAGCCCGCGGGCCGTCGGGCCGCCGGCGCGGTCGATGCCGAAACCACGCGCGCCGTTGTGCAGGTAAACCAATGCGCCGCTGCCCGCCTCGGCAATCATGCGCAGGGAGTTGTCCATCATTTCGTGGCAGTCGCACAGGGTGGCGCCAAACACATCGCCGGCCATGCAATGGGTGTGGACGCGCACCAGCACCGGCTCGGAATCCACCGGCGAGCCGGAAGGCGCATCGATCCGGTTGCCGTACACCAGCGCGACGTGCGATTCGCCGGCATCCGCATCGCTCTCGTAGGCAATCATGCGGAAGTCGCCATATCGCGTGGGCAGCGTCGCCTCGGCTACGCGCCGGATGTACCGCTCATGCTGCAGCCGGTAGCGGATCAGGGAGGCTACGGTCATCATCTTCAGGCCGTGCGCGGCGCAGAAACTCACCAGGTCGGGGACCCGCGCCATGGTGCCGTCTTCGTTCATCACCTCGCAGATGACGCCGGCAGAGATCAGTCCCGCCATGCGTGCCAGGTCGACGGATGCCTCGGTTTGGCCGGCGCGCACCAGCACCCCGCCCTTGCGTGCGCGCAGCGGAAAGACATGACCGGGGCGCGCCAGGTCGTTGGCGGTGGTCTTCGGGTCGATGGCGACGCGAATCGTGTGCGCGCGGTCGGCCGCTGAGACGCCGGTGGTCACACCCTCGCGGGCCTCGATGGTCTCGGTAAACGCGGTGCCGAAGCGCGACGTATTCTCCGCGGTCATGGGAGGCAGGCGCAGGTAGTCCGCGCGCTCCTCGGTCAGGGTCAGGCAGATCAGCCCGCGCCCGNNTGGCAGTGCGGATGGTATGCGACCGGTCTGGAGCTGAAATACCCGTGGTCACGCCCTCGCGCGCCTCGATCGACTCGGTAAACGCCGTGCCAAACCTGGACGAGTTCTGCTGTGACATGGGAAACAGCCGCAGATGGTCGGCCCGCTCCTCGGTCAGCGCCAGGCAGATCAGCCCGCGCCCGTAACGCGCCATGAAGTTGATCGCCTCCGCAGTCACGAACTCCGCAGCCAGGGTCAGGTCGCCTTCATTCTCGCGGTCCTCGTCGTCGACCACGACCACCATGCGCCCGGCGCGTATCTCCTCCACCGCCTCTTCCACCGTGGCGAAGGCGGCCTTCTCGCTCTCCTGCCTGTGCGCGTCGGCGCTCATTGCCTACTCCTCAACCTGGATCGGCGGGATCGCCTTCGTGAATCCCGCCGCAATCACCTCATACAGCCCAACCGCAATCGCCGCCAGAATGACTCCCGCGATCAGCATGAAGACGACCGAGTGAACCCCCGTAATGCGGTCGAAGTACTGGCTCTGCTGCGCGAGAAACCCCTCTCGTCCAAGCTGCAACTGACGCATCTGGACGTAGTGACGATAGAGGCCGAACGCCAAACCCAGCGACATCGCCGCCAATACCCTCCCGGTCCCAGAACTCTTCATGGAATCTCCTGCTCTCCATCCTACGAGCTTGCGTGATTGATCGCCGGATGCAATAGCGGCCCGAACCACGCATCTCAATCTCACAAACGAAAGCGCCGCCCATTGCCAGGCGGCGCTCTGACTTCAAGTCTTCAACCAACCTCTACAGAGTGGACTCGATCTCAAATCCCCAGGCTTCCAGCAGCCCCTCGGGAATGTACTTCGAATTCTTGTTGCGTCGGGCCCATTCACGCAGCCGGGTGGAGCGAAGGTATTGGTCCGGCGTCAGCTTGAACTCTTTCACAACCTGCTCAAACGATGTTACGGTCGGGACCACCGGGCCGATCGGCTCGGGTTTGCCCCAATTCGGATTTCCTCGACGCTTTGCCATTAGTTGTATGTGTCCTTTGTGCCGTTATTTTGCTTCAAGCCACAGGATTCTCCGCCGGACTATGTAACCTGTCCGGCATAGCGCTTCCCGCAATCCTGAGCCGCCATTCATTCTACGGCATTTATGGGCAGAATGCAAGCCTTCAACCTCGCCGGTCTTAGGTGCCGTTTGCATTTGCTTTGAAAGGGATCGTCAACGTCGCCGGTGCCTGCGCCCGCGCCACCACCACACTCAGCAACGCCGCTACACCCAACCCCATCGCAAACTTCACAATTCGCATCATCGCCAGATTTTCCTCGAAGAAAACAATACATCAATTGATTTGCGGATTGGCCGTGCTACCCTGCTCCCGAACTGAAAAGGCCCCCGATGCTTCTCGCAATCGCACTCTCGTTAGCCCTGCCGCCACCGACGGAAGTTCCGACACCTCCAACGATTGCCCCTTCGCAATCGCAGACACTGCATCACCCGAACCCTGACGCAAGGGGTAGATATCATATCGGGGATGGCGTCACTATTCCGACTCTTACCTACAAAGTCGACCCGACATATACCAAAGACGCCAGGAAACAGAAGGTTGCTGGGATAGCGCTGGTGTCCATTCTCGTGGATGTCGACGGAAGCCCCAGGGACGTCCACATCCTTCGCTCCGTTGCCGATTCACTAGACGAGAAGCACAACGATCAAAAGCATCTCGCCGCGGCGCAATCGCTCGATCAGGCAGCAGTTGACGCGGTAAAGCAATACAAATTCAAGCCCGCTATGTTTCAAGGGAGACCAGTTCCCGTCAACCTCAACGTCGAAGTCAATTTCAGGTTCTTCTAGCCAACCCGGCCGTCACTGTTTCGCCTCAGTAAACTCCTCATTCATCCACGCCTTGAACGCCTCGTAGCTCTGCGGCCGCCCCAGGAAGTTCTTCACCAAATCGTTCGCCGACATTGACCCGCCCGGATCCAACACGGTCTTCCGGTAGCGCATCGCCGTCGGCCCATCCAGCAAATTCTTCTTGTCGAACTGGTTGAAGAAGTCCAGCGCAATCACCTTGCTCAGCGAGTACGTATAGTAGTTCGACGAGTAGCCCATCAGGTGGGTGAAGGTTGCGAAGCGGCGGTCGCCATCCACCCATGTCCATGGTCCTCCCTGGATCGCCGTCTGCTTCCACATGGCCTCGATGTCCACCTTCTCCGGCGCGCGGTCGTGCAGTTCCAGCGAGTAGTTCGCCAGCGCAATCTGCCATTCGTAGCCAATCCCGCGTCCGAACGCATCCGCGCGCAGCATCTTGTTGAACAGGTCGTCGGGCAGCACCTCGCCGGTCTTGTAGTTCTTCGCAAAGCCGTCGACGATCTTCTTGTCGCGGAAGAACTCCTCCAGCATCTGCGACGGCGCTTCCACAAAATCCCACTCCACGTTGAACGACGACGTCCCCACCCACTCCTGGTGCGAGCCCAGCACCGCATGCATCATGTGCCCAAACTCGTGGAAGAACGTCACCACATCCGAGTACTGCATTAACCCAGGATCTTGTTGCCCGTCTGCGCCCTCGCCACCCCCCGCGAAGTTGCCGTTCAGCCGCGCCTCCGGCAGTTGCCGGTCGTCTANNTGCATGTCCAGATAGATCCGCCCCAGCTTCTTGCCGCTGCCGCCTGCACCGGCTTGGCCGGCCGCATCCATCACGTCGAACACATCCACCGACGGGTCCCACAGCTCCAGCCCTTTCACCGGCACAAACTTCACGTGGAACAGCCGCGCCGCCGTATCCAGCACGCCCTGCTGCACCTCGGCAAAGGGAAAATAGGCGCGCACCGCCTGCGAATCGAAGCCGTACGCCGTGCGCTTGTACTGCTCCATCCAGTAACTCGCGCTGTACGCGGGAATCTCCTTCAACCCCGGCTCGCGTCCCTGCGCAAATTTCAAAATCTCCGCATACTCCCTGGTCGCCGCCGGCTTCGCGGCCTTGTCCAACTCCGCCAGCAGGCTGCGCACGTTGGCCGGGTTCTTGATCAGCTTGTCCGCGGTGGCCAGCTCCGCCCAGTTCGCAAAGCCAAGCTCCCGCGCCAGCTCCGCGCGCGTCTTCAGCACCTTGCCCAGCAGCTCCAGGTTCTCCGGATACGCGCGTCCGTTGTACGCCAGGTACATCTGATGGCGCAGGTCCGCGCTCTTGGCGTAGGTCATCACCGGCCGGTAATCCGGCTCGTCGGTCGTCAGCACGATCTTCCCATCCGCCCCCGCCGCATGACGCGCCACATAGTCCGCCGGCAGCCCGTCCAACTGCGCCTCGTCCTTGAGCACCACCCTGCCTTCGCTCTCGGCAATGTTTCGCTGGAAGTGCAACGTCTCCGCCGTCAACTCGTCGCTCAGCTTGCGCACCTGCTCGCGCGTCGCAGCGTCCTTGTCGATGCCGCTCAGTTTGTATTCCAGCAGCGTGTGCTGCAGGTAATAGCGCGTTGCCGTGTCGGCCCCCGTCTTTTCAGCGCCAGCCGCGTCCACGGCCTCCAGCGCGTGGTACACGTCGGGATTCAGGCTCAGCGCGGTCGCCGCCGCCGAAACCTTCTGCAGCATCGCGTCGCCCACGTCGCGCAGGTCTTTGTTGGGCGAGGCATTGGTCAGCAGGCTCGCTCCGCTGCCGGCCAGGTCCAGCTCGCGCGTCGCCTCGTCGTACTCCCGCAGCGTGTTTTCGACTGTCCGCTCGCCCTTCACCGCCAGCAGCGTTTCAATCCGCGTCTGCGCTGCCGCCAGGTGCGCGTCCGTCCACGCCCTGGCCTGCGCCGCGTTGGGGTTGCCCACCCAGATATGCAGCGGATCCCCGTTGAAATACTCACTCGCCGCACCACCCTGCGCCGCGACCCCCTGTGCCGCCGCCGCCGTTGCCACTCCCAGTACGCCAACCGCCATAGCTTTGCCCATCCTCCCCATCATCCCATTTTCTCCAATCCCCCCAACTTATCAGGTCTCGCCGCCCGCTGCCCCACCCCTCCGCAGCCGCCGTCCTCGGCGAAGTTCGATCATTTGGCGGGCTGAAGAGGGTGCTGAAAAACCCATGGTGCCGCCTTTTCGGAGTAGCAGCGGCCTTTAGGCCGCGGTAAAGGGTCAACAGAACCAAGGGGCTTTAGCCCCGGGCCTTTGGTTCGTCGAGCCGAGTCCGCCTTTTTCCGCAGCCTCTGAAGGCCCGCGCTATCCTAGCCTGGAGCGAAGCCCCAGGACTACTCCGCCGGCAAAACCTGTGGGAAACCCATCCAATCCAAACAAACTAAACCACTAAAGCCCACAATCCCGCCATCCTGCCGCTTGACCTGCCATTTACAATAGTAAGTGGGTGGAATAAGACAAGATGACGACCAAGCTAGCTCCGGCGGCCAGCCTTGCGAGCGCCGCAGACGCGCCTCATACCAGCCCGGCCCGTAGGCTGATCCGCACTAACCCATTGATTCCGGCTAATTTAGCCGCAACCCCTTTGTCCGGGATAACTTGCGGCAACCACCCCAGCGCAACCCAAACATTCCAAACCACTTCCCTGCAAGATACCGGGGGGAGGGGGATGGGTACACAGACGAATTCCGCAGTCCGCTACGCCGCCGGAGCCGCCGGCGGCGCGGGCGCCGCGTCGATCAGGTGCAGTTCTTTGCCTGGCTTGAACCGCACCGCCTTGCCCGGTGCGATGCTCACTTCGGTGCCGGTTCTCGGGTTCCGTCCGATCCCCGTCTTGCGCGGCTTCACCGTGAACACGCCAAAACCGCGCAGTTCAATCCGGTCGCCGGCAATCAGCGTCTTTTTCATGCTGTCGAAGATGGTGTCCACCGCATCCTCCGCCTTCGTCCGCGGAAGTCCGGTCCGCTCAACGACCCTCTGGATAAGGTCCTGTTTGATCACTTTGGGCCGCCTCTCTTTAGCGAAGATTTTACTGCAACGTGTTCTAAAGACTCGAACACGGTCCGTTCTCGTGATGTTAGGAACTAAGCCAAGGTTTGTCAATGCGCGAGGCCTGCCGTAAGATTTGCCTATCCTCAAAAAACGCGGACCGCACCCGCTTGCCGGCTGCCAGCAATGCAGCCAGGCAACCGCACCGCAAAGCGAGAAAACACACGCATGGCCATCAAAAGCGACCGCTGGATTCGCCAGCAGGCAATCGACCACCGGATGATCGTCCCCTTCAGCGAGAAGCAGGTCTGCGCGGGCGTCATCTCCTACGGACTCTCCTCCTACGGCTACGACCTCCGTGTCTCCGACGAGTTCAAAATCTTCACCAACGTCAACTCCGCCATCATCGATCCCAAGGCCTTCGACGAGCGTTCCTTTGTCTCGGTGCAGGCTCCCAGCGTCATCATTCCGCCCAACTCCTTCGCCCTCGCCCGCTCCGTCGAGTACTTCAGGATTCCCCGCGACGTGCTCACCATCTGCGTCGGCAAGTCCACCTATGCGCGCTGCGGCATCATCGTCAATGTCACTCCGTTCGAGCCGGAATGGGAGGGCTTTGTCACCCTGGAAATCTCCAACACCACGCCTCTGCCCGCGCGCATCTATGCCAACGAGGGCCTCTGCCAGATCCTCTTCTTCCAGTCCGACTCCGACGATGTGTGCGAGGTCAGCTATGCCGACCGCAAAGGAAAGTACCAGAACCAGCAAGGGATCGTACTTCCCAAGCTATAGGTCGCGCTTAAGAGTTCCTTAAGCAGCGGGTGATACGGTGATGTGGGTTGTGCGTCATTGGCCGCGAATCAGCCACGCAGAGATGGATGAGGCTTGAGTTCGATGGGTGAACCCTCCAAAGTCACGGAACGAATCGGCGTTGTTGCCACCGATCCGCTGCGTGTGCTCGGCCTCAAAGCCATCTTCCGCGATGCCATGCAGCTTGAGATCGTGCATCTGTCCATCCCCGGCGCTCTGGATGACCGCGATCTCTGCCTGGTTCTGATTGATGCCGAATGCACTCCGCACCTGTTCGAACTCATCGCCACCTTTCGCCAGGTGCATCCGTCGTTGAAGCTGATCGTGCTCGGCAATGACACCAGCTCCGACTACGTCGAACGCGTGATCGGCGCCGGGGCAAAAGGCTATGTCCAGCTCACCGCCAGTGAGTCCGAGATTCGCATGGCCGTCGATATGGTGCGCGATGGCTCTGTCTGGGCTCCCCGCAGAGTGCTCTCCCGTTTGCTGGACAGCCGCAGGACCGCCCCGAAGTCTCCCGCAACCCCGCTTCGTTTCACCGCGCGCGAACGCCAGGTCCTCAACCTGCTGCGCGAGGGGCATCCCAACCGCGAGATTGCACTCGCACTCGGCATCGATGAGAGTACCGTCAAGGCGCACATCGGCCGCCTGATGCGCAAGGTGGGTGTGAACAATCGCACCGCCCTCACCGTCCATCCCCTCACCCAGGCCCAATGACTCTCATGCTTTGATCTTCGAGATTGTCATTCTGACCCTGAGCGCAGCGAATCGGGACCTCTGCTTGTCATTCTGAGCGCAGCGAAGAATCCCCGTATTTGTTTCTTGTCGCGCCACAAATGCAGGGGTGGAGGATGCGCCTCCCAGCGCGTCATCTTCGGCTGCGGAGCTGCGGATTAGTTACCACATAGTAAACAGTGCGGGGTACGAAGGGCTCTAGACCTTCGTACCGTTGTGCGGATATCGCCAACGGCCCATGATGTTCTCGCAACACAGACCTGGGAGAGGGGCTCGAAGGCTGGGCAGTTTGCGCTGCTCGGCTCTTGGGGCCCCCATTTTTTGTTGCTGTTCGCAGCCGCCTCGTTGCGCCCCCACGCCTCGGGTTCGTCGGCCCCGCCATGGCCCCGCCAACCTCAAGTATCTCCTGTGTTCCCATGCCGCCGGACAACTCTTCTACCCTATTGCCCGTCATAGGAATGGCGCGACCGATGCAGCAATGGCTGGACAGTGGGCCGATAGGCTTGTTTGCAACTCCCCAACCGAAACAGAACAATTCGATTTTCGAAAGGCTTGACGACCTATGAAACGACTTTCCGCAGTTTTGTGTGGCATGGTCCTTCTTACCACCGCGCTTCCCAGCTTCACCCAGGAAGCAGACACGTCGAAGCTCGACGAACGTCTCACCGCCGCCACGGCCGTGATGAATGAGATCATGGCGACACCCGACAAGGGCGTTCCCCGCGGCATTCTTGCAGGCGCAACCTGCGTCACCGTCATTCCGGCATACAAGAAGGGAGCTTTCGTCGTCGGCGCCCAGTACGGCCAGGGAGTGTCTACCTGCCGCACGCCCAACGGATGGAGCGCTCCGGTCTTTGTGCAGCTTGCCGGCGGCAGCTTCGGCTGGCAAATCGGTGGCCAGTCCACTGACCTCGTCCTCATCGCCATGAACCAGAACGGCCTGCAGGACATGCTCAAGAACAAATTCAAACTGGGCGCGGATGCAGCCGCCTCCGCCGGTCCGGTGGGTCGAAATGCCCAGGCCGGCACCGACTGGAAGCTCAATGCTGAGTTCCTGACCTACTCCCGATCGAAAGGTCTCTTTGCCGGCCTCGACCTGGACGGCACCGTCCTCTCGCAGAACCAGGACGACACCCGCGCGGAGTATGGCTCGGCAATTCCCTTTGACGTCATCCTGAAGGGAAATCAGCCAGTCCCGGAAAACGCTCGCCCGTTCGTTCGCACAGTCGCAAGATACTTCGTCAGTGCCAAGGCAAGCCAATAGCAGCAGCCGTCGCTCCTCCACAGCCGCCACGCGGAGCCCATCCGCTGGCGGCTTGTGTCTGTCGCGGTAGGAGTATTCTGGGACCTCTCAGGAAACACCGATCGTTGAGAGAAGGAGCGATTGCTATGGATGCTGAGCCAAAGATTCCTTTGCCAGCTATTGTGGTTTGCTTGCGAGTAGTCGGATGTATCTCGCCTTTAGCGGGAATTGTATTGGCGGGCGCAGCTAATATGGAGACCGGCCCAGGCTGGGGAGTCGTACTAGCCTCGGGCGTTGTCGCCCTGCTGTTCTTTGCCTTGGGGAGTGTAGTGCTGTTGCTTGACCGAATCGAAAAACACATTAGCCATTCGAAGTACATGTCCACGCTGTAGCACAATTATCGGGCTCTACGCTCCGATCTTGCCGATTCGTTGCGCGCCAGGAGAGAGTAAGCCAATGGCAAATAAAGGACAAATGACGGGGATGGGTGTTTACCTTGTCGCGGCGGAGCTATCGAGGCAGGGATTTATCGTTTCTCCTACCTCTCGTAGCGCTGCCGGGGCAGATCTTCTGGTAACGGATCAAGCCTGCCAAAAGGCTTGGTCCGTGCAGGTCAAGACGAATAGTGGCCAACCGAACTTCTGGTTGGTCGGCGCGCACGCACAACACATCAAGTCGGATAGCCACGTGTACGTTTTCGTAAACAATGCACGCGGGGGCAAACCGGAATTCATCGTAGCACTAAGCAAACATGTTGCGGCCAAGGTCTACCACTCCGTTGCCTCCAAGGGTTCAGAATGGTACTCATTTAGCACCGCCGACAGGCCGACGGAGGGCGAGGGGTGGGAGCAGTTCGGCGATCCCAACCCGGACCCTAACGTAGCGGCTGCATTGCAGGCCGAATCTCAGGCTGGGGCTCCGCCGGAGCCATTGCCTGCGTGAGGGATCTGTTCAAAGTATCTCCACTTCCCGTAGATTATCGCGGACGCCGGCCGTCGCTCTTGAGCAAAGACGGCGTCCGCATCGCGCTTTGTCCCGGTAGCCATCGGCTGCGCGCGTAAGCCTCGATCGCGCAGCGGCGTCTATACATCCGGAAGCAATCCGAGAGCCGGCGCACCACCCACCCGTTAGACTGATACCTTGACTATCTTGCCCCGCGACGTCCAATCCTCCACTGAAGCCCAACGGGGTCGCCAGCGATCTTTGATCGCTGGGGCGGAACCCATCCCAGCCCCGTCTCCCCGGCCCACGCCTCGCCAAACCTTCGAGTTCGCCGTCGCATGGCTGTTCATCCACGCGCTCCGCATTCTTCCCCGCCCCGTCGCCCGCGTTGCCGGAACGCTTATTGCCGCTTTCGCCTACTTTGCTCTCGGCCGCCTGCGCCGCGTAGGACAGCGCAATCTCGCCCTCGCCTTCCCGGGGATGCCTGCCGCCGAGCGCACCCGCATCCTGCGCCAGGAGTACCGCAACCTGGGCTGGCTGCTCGCCGAGTTCTGCCGGATGTCCACCTACACCGCCGCCTACGCCTCGCGCTTTATCCGCTACGAAGGCCTGGATCACTACCTCGCCGCCCGCGACCGCGGCAAAGGCGTGCTCATCCTCACCGGCCATCTCGGCGCCTGGGAACTCTCCAGCTTCTACCACTCGCTCGCCGGCTATCCCATGGGCATGGTCATCCGCCGCCTCGACAACCCGCTGGTCGACGCGCTGGTCAACCGCATCCGCTGCCTCCACGGCAACCGCGTCCTGCACAAGGACGACTTCGCCCGCGGCCTGATCGCCGCCATGCGCGCCGGCGACACCGTCGGCATCCTCATGGACACCAACATGACGCCGCCGCAAGGTCTCTTTGCGCCGTTCTTCGGCATCCAGGTCTGCACCGCCTCCGGCCTCGCCCGCGTCGCGCTCAAAACCGGCGCCGCCGTCCTCCCCGGCTTTCTCCTCTGGGACGAGTCCGAGCGTCGCTACGTCCTCCACTTCTATCCCGAAATCGCCCTCGCCTCGACCGGCGACTCCGAAGCCGACGCCGCCACCAACACCGCCCGCTTCAACGCCGTCCTGGAGGACGCCATCCGCCAACACCCCTCACAATGGCTCTGGATGCACCGCCGCTGGAAGACCCGCCCTCCCGGCGAGCCACCAATCTACTGATCGCGAAGTTTTCCTCCCAACGACTAAGCTTTGCATCTCACTAAGAGTGCGCGCTTCTGCTTGCTGCGCCCCGGAGACCGTCATGTCCTTTGGAATTTATGCAGTCGGCTATTTCATTCTGATCCTTGGGTTGGCCTACCTCGCCCACCTGATGCACGTCCCGCAAGCCTACATCGTGGCGATGGCCATCATCATGTTCGGCATTGGCGTCGTAACCGGCGTCCAGCGCACGCGGGGCAAAGACCCCAATTAGAAGACATCCATCGCACTTGGATTTCGTCATTCCGCCCAACAATCGTCATTCTGGACGAAGTCCAGAATCTCCGTATTTGCGTTTTTGCCCCGCCAACCCCATTCGAGAACACCCGCGGACTGACTCCTTTTAGCTATTGAGCGATCCTCCAGGTCGCCGTATCCTTCCATACGGGCGTCATTCACGGGAACGTGTGCGCCGAGTCCGGGAAGACAGGTATCCGAGTGAAACTCGCTGCATCGCTGGTTGTGGGCCTCTCGACTCTGCTGTCCGGCTGTGCGACGCCCGTGGCCTTCGTGCCGCCCAATCCCCTCACCAGCGTCACTCCATCGCCTTCGGGCACTCCAAACTCAGTCGTCTCCTTCGCCAACTTCGAATTTGTTTCCGTCCAGGGAACGGGACAGATCTTCACCTACAGCCTCTCTACCGGGGTGCAGGTGCTCGCCGGGCCGCCCTACGCCACGCCCTGCAGCGACCCCAGCGGCATGGTCGTAACCACCATTGCCAGCCAGAACGTAATGGCGGTTGTCTGTTACGACACCGGCTCCCTGCTCACCCTCTCCATCCACGCAGACGGCTCGCTCAGCGCGCTGGGATCGGTTGGCGGCTTGCCTGTGCCGTATCCCGGCATCGTCCTCGACGGAACCAACGTGATGGTCCCGCTCCTGGGCTCCGCCTCTGTCAACGGCGCCGTCGCAAAGGTCAGCATCGCATCCCCCGCAACTCCCGCCATCGTTGCCCAAGTCACGCTCGCCAGTCCCCCGTCCGGTGGCACCTCCAATGCGGGATACCTGGCCGTCAGCAATGGGTACGTCTACGCAACCGCCGGTTCGGAAGCTAACCCGCAAACCACCTCCAGCACCATCCAGGTCGTCAATGATGCAACCATGACGCTCGTCGGCATGCCTCTGATCGTGCCGCACTCGCCGCAGCAGTTGGCAACTCAAGGGACCGTCCTGTACGTCACCCTCTTCGACGCGACCGAGCTGGAGTCGTTCGACATCTCCAGCCCTGCCGGCCCGTTCCCCCTCGAGATCGTTCCCGCGGCCTCTGCGAACCAGACCTGTCATCCATTGCCGATAGCCGTGCGCAACAGCGTTGCCTACATCGGCTGCTACACGGAAGGGACGGTCGAGCAGTTCAACATCAGCAATCCCGCGCAAATGCAACTGCAGCAAAGCATCGCCGGAATCGCCAATCCGCAGCGGATGGCATTCGCGGGAGACATGCTGCTGGCCACCGGCGCCTCCAGCGGCGGCCAGGTCTACCAACTCAACCTGGACGAGTGGTAGAGGAACTCGCCGCTGAACAACTCGTGCTGCCTTCGTTGCTGAAGAACTCTTCTGTCGCCTTCCGGATTAGCAGCGGGCTTTAGCCCGCGGTAACGGGTCAACAAATATCAAGGGGCTTTAGCCCCGGGCCTTTGGTCCGTCGAGCCGCCTCGTGCCGCCTTTTTCCGCACCCTCTTCACGCGTGCAGCCTCCCATCGGATAGGCCGGGACTTCAGTCCCGGCATCAACGTCCTCACACCGAACGCGGGCTTTAGCCCCTGGGACACGCCTTTTTTCTCGATTCCGGGAGGGCGTCGGCTTAATTTTGCGAAGGCCGCTCGACGTGGTCGATGACGATGACGTCGACGGGGCCTTTGGTGGATTGGAGCTTCAGGCCGAGCTGCTCCTGAACCGCCGTAAAGATGGATGGGCCGGAGGCATTGTCTGCGGTGGCGTTACCGACGCTGGGGCCCGTATCGCGTGCCCACTCCAGTTTGATGTCGTACTTGCCGGTCAGGCCGGTCCTGTCGAGGACCGGGCACGACAACCGAGAGGACAGTTCGCCGGTGAGCACCGAGATCTGAGCCGTCTGAAGGGTGAGCATGGTGAGCATTCCGCTAAAGTTTGTGGACTCGTTGAACTTCTCCCCAGGATTCGCCGGCTGAAATTTGGGGCCGTTCCTGGCAACAACCAGCTCATAGACGGAAAGCTCCCTGGTCTCGTTGTGGACCGCGAGCTTGAAGCGATCTGCGAGGAGCGAGCGCAGCATCTGTTTGCGTAGTTCGCGCGTGAGAGGTTGCGGCGTACTGCCACCGGCAACGACAACCTTCGCCTCAATATCGAAACTCTCGGAGTCAATCCAGCCTGGCCCGCCGACGATCTGGTAGAACTGCTTGAGGCCATAGGCGTCGAAGATGAGCGACTTCAGATAGTAGTTGCTGGCGGAGAATCCGTCCGGCGTATCGCGGCTGAAGGTGTGTGTGGTTTCAATGCCATCCTTGATTTGCGAAAGGTTCTTGTCTGGGTGGATCGAGATGACATCGAACTCAGGCGCCTTGGCGGACGCGTCCGCGGCCTGTGGCGCGGATGCGGCGGGTTGGGTGGACTGGGTGAAGGCGGTGGGCGAAGTGAGGGCAATTGACACGACCGCGAGGATCAGGGACTTGCGGTTTCCATTCAGGGGCCCGGGCATGACGGAGAGTCCTTTCGCCAGAGTGCAGCTCGTTGCAGGTTCATCAGTTCTGACGTTCGCGAATAGAAATTGTACAGCCATCGCATCAATCACTTACGCCGAAATCGCTTGACAGGCACGATATACTTAAAGAAAGGGCCAAGGGTGTGGCCCAGACCGGCTGCCGGGTTTGCGATTCAAGCATTGCTCCCGCAAGCGTGTCGTTCCAGAAAGTCAAACGTGTGGGGGAGCGTCTTTATTTTGAATACCTTGCCGGCAACTCGTTTAGAATCAAAGTCCGTTGCCTACGGTCCGAACCCAACGCGTATCTTGGTTCGAACCGAACGTTTTTGCTTTGAATACCTTGGAACCAAATGCCCGGGGGGAGGGGGTACCCCCGGGTACCCCCCTCGGGTCGCGGCGAAGAACCAGCCGGGACATCGCTCGAAACTATGGAAATCACCGCAAATCACTCATTTTGGGGATCATATTTTTAAACCACAAAAGAATGAGGGGCTTGCAGTTTATAAGTTTTGCTAACTGCTGTGTTTTCTGGATCATGCAGAAATGGGATAGGGGGGAGGGGGTATGCGGCGACAGCATTCAGAGAGTACCACCCCAGCCGCATTTACAATCGGCTCCGTGGACACCTCGACAATTGTCATCCTGGACTTCGGCTCGCAGTACACCCAGCTCATCGCCCGCCGCATTCGCGAGTTCAACGTCTTTTCGGTGGTGCTCCCCTGCACCGCGCCGCTGGACCAGATTCGCGCGCTGGCCCCGCTGGGTCTCATCCTCTCCGGCGGTCCCAGTTCGGTCTACGACGCCGACGCGCCCGCCGCCGATCCGGCGCTGCTCACCATGGGCGTCCCGCTGCTCGGCATCTGCTACGGATTGCAGTTCATCGTGCATCACCTCGGCGGCCGCGTGGAACCTGCTCCCGCCCGCGAGTACGGCCACGCCCAGGTCGACATCGTCGCGGAGACGCCCTTATTCCGCGGCCTGCCGCAAACCCTCGACGTCTGGATGAGTCACGGCGACCAGGCGAAAACGCTGCCCGACGGCTTTGTCCTGACCGCGCAAACCGCAAACGCGCTCGCCGGCATCGCCAACCAGGCGCGCCGCATTTGGGCTGTGCAGTTTCATCCCGAGGTCGCGCACACCCGCCAGGGCGTGGAACTGTTGCGCAACTTCGTGCTCGACATCTGCGGCGCCAAACCAGACTGGACGCCGGAGCACTTTATCCATTCCACCGTGGACCGCGTCCGCGCCCAGGTTGGATCCGGCCATGCCATCTGCGGGCTCTCGGGCGGCGTCGATTCCAGCGTGGCCGCGGTGTTGGTGGCGCGCGCCATCGGCGACCGCCTGACCTGCATCTTCGTCAACAACGGCGTGCTCCGCAAGAACGAGTTCGCCAAGGTGCAGAAGACCATGCGCGAGCAGCTTGGGCTGCGCGTCGTCGCCGTGGACGCAAGCGAGCGCTTCCTGGCCGGCCTGGCCGGCGTGGCCGATCCCGAGCAGAAGCGCAAGGCCATCGGCAACGAATTCATCGCCGTATTCGACGACGAAGCGAAGAAGATCTTCGAGTCGGCGGAGCACGACGGCGATGCCATCGCCTGGCTGGTGCAGGGCACCCTCTATCCCGACGTGATCGAGTCCTCCAGCGTGAAGGGACCGTCGCAGACCATCAAGAGCCATCACAACGTCGGCGGACTGCCGGCCAACATGAAGCTGAAGCTCATCGAGCCGCTGCGCGATCTCTTCAAGGATGAAGTCCGGCGGATTGGCCGCGACCTGGGCATGCCCGAGGAGATTCTCGAGCGCCAGCCGTTCCCCGGACCCGGACTCGCCGTCCGCATCCTCGGCGAGGTCACCGCGGAGCGCGTGGCCCTGCTGCAGGAGGCTGACGACATCGTGGTCTCGGAGATCAAGGCGGCGGGGCTTTATCGCAAACTCTGGCAGTCGTTCGCGGTGCTGCTCCCCGTCAAGAGCGTCGGCGTCATGGGCGACCAGAGGACCTATGCCTACACCTGCTGCGTGCGCGCGGTCGAGAGCGAGGACGGGATGACCGCGGACTGGGCGCCGCTGCCCTACGAGGTGCTGCGCGCAATCTCCGGCAGGATCGTCAGCGAGGTGCGCGGAATCAACCGCGTGGTGTACGACATCACGTCCAAGCCGCCAGGCACGATTGAGTGGGAATGATCCGCGTGATTTGTTCGCGAAAGTTGAATTGGTCGCGAAAGTTGATGGCTCCTGAAGTAGGACTCGAACCTGCAATCCGAAGATCGTGCGGGGTTTCAAGTACCGGACGATCGCGGACGAGCCGAACTACCTAAAGCTGGTGGCATGATGGCCGTGGGGATTCGGAGCTGGCTTACGCGAGCGCGATCTGGGCTTTGGGGCAGCGGGCGGTGAGTTCCTGCTGCAGGCGGGCGAGGTCGCCGCCGGCGTTGGCGGGGATCAGGACCGATTGGTGGATGGGGATGACCTGGGTGGGGCCGTAGGGGTTGGGGACGGATCTGTCAAAACGGAGGAGGATGCTGCGCGGCTCACGCTGGTCGATGGCCGCCGAGAGCAGGTAGGTGCTGACGTTGAGCCACGGGCTGAAGACGCCGTCGCAGAAGATGCCGTCGCGTCCGAAGTAAGCTTCGGGCGCCGCCTGGAGCAACTTGGCGTGGAGCTTGGCGGCGTGGGCTGCGCCGCCGCGACCGCTAAGGGTGGCGATGGTGAGGATGGCCGCACAGATGAGGATGAGGTAAGGGCCCTTGTACAGCCATGAACCCGGCACGAAGAAGGCGACTCCGCCGATGATGATGGCGAAGGGGAAGAGGAAGCGGCGCCAGTCGCGCCGGAGGACGAAGCTGGGGGGCGTGGCTTCGAGGCGCGCGGCCTGCACGGCGCTCCACTGCTGCCACTGCTCGGGCGTGTACTGCCAATGGACCCAGGGATCAAGCTCAATGGCGGTGAGGGACTGGTCCAGGCCGCGGTTGGTGACGTACAGGACCGGCAGCAGAATTATGGCGAGAGAGAGGGCGAGACCGCCAAGCGTCAGCGAGACGTACCTGGCCACGCCGGGGATGAGGCCGCCGAGGGCGAAGGCCACGATGAGGATGGCGAAGACCTTCAGCCAGGTGTAGACCTTCCTGCGATTGTTGGTGACGAGCGTGACGGAGTGGGGGACTGAGGCGGGCTTCGACTCCTTGGGAACACTGACGGCCTGAATGATGAAGATGAGGGCGAGGGTGCCGAAGACGATGACCGCGGCCAGGGCGCTGGCGGCAACTGCGACCGACCGGTTCGCCGTCAGGTTGACCGTCGCGACGATGAGCACGATCACTCCGGCGATGGCCAACAGGGCGACGGCCGCGGAGCGCAGGGTGGAGCGGGTGGAGTACAGCGGATTGCGGCGCCATGCGGCCCAGGCGCCCGTCATCAGAAAGATTGCGAAGACGAGCTGCAACATGCGTCAGCCTCCGGAGGTTTGACTGCGATATTACACGGAGGCGTCGTAGCCAACCCCGGCGCTGCCCTACCCTACGCTGATAGACGAACTTCGGGGAGCAATGGAGAGTATTAGCACCAGTTTCGAAGCGGGGTCCTTGGTAAATTCCCGGGTATCGGAATAGGCCACCTCTCACGTCCGCGCTAACTGATTGAAAGAAATGGCTCCTGAGGTAGGACTCGAACCTACAACCCTTCGGTTAACAGCCGAATGCTCTGCCATTGAGCTACTCAGGAACAGCCGGTGCCGCGTCCTGCAACTTCGCCGCACAACTCCTTAGTTATAACAAACCGACCTTCCCCGGTCAAAACTTCATCGCGCGGCTAGCAGTGTGACGATGCGCGGATGCACTTCACCCTTCGCCACCCTCACCTTCGCCAGGGTCGCCGGCAGATCGAACCTGCGCGCTCCGGCGCTTCCCGGGTTCAGATACACTACGCCGTTGCGCCGCTCCACGCCGGCGCGGTGGGAGTGGCCGGAGACCACCATGGCAACGCCTGCTTCTCGCGGATCGATGATGAGGTCGTACACGGAATGCACCAGGTAGATCCGGCAGCCGCCCAGCTCCACCGTCGCGGTCGCTGGAAGAGCAGCGCACGCGCCGTATACGTCCACGTTGCCGCGAATCGCCGTCAGCGGAGCGATCGAGCGCAATTCGTCCAGAATGCCGGGATCGCCCACGTCTCCCGCGTGCAGGATATGGTTCACGCCTGCCAGCGCCTTGATCGCCTCCGGCCGCAGCAGCCCGTGAGTGTCGGAGATCACGCCGATGGTCAGGGCCGGAACCGTGCTGCCGGTTATAGTCATAGGCCGTCCGTTAGCCGCGTGCGCGGGTCGAGCAGGTCGCGCAGCGCATCGCCGATGAAGTTGAACGAGAGCACCGCCAGCATGACTGCGATGGCTGGGAACACCACCAGGTGCGGCGAGTCGAACAGGTGCGAGCGCCCGTCGTTGAGCATCGAACCCCAGCTTGCGGCGGGCGGCGGAACGCCCAGTCCCAGGAAGCTCA
Source organism: Granulicella sp. (assembly GCA_003162875.1). Classification (GTDB taxonomy): domain Bacteria; phylum Acidobacteriota; class Terriglobia; order Terriglobales; family Acidobacteriaceae; genus Edaphobacter. The sequence goes on along the minus strand of PLUT01000328.1, from coordinate 6,102 downwards.
GCGTCGCCTCCGCCAGCACCGCTCCAGCCATGCCGATGGCCGCCTGCACAATCAACGGTTGCACGATATTCGGCAGGATATGAGAGCACATCACGCGCAGGTCGGACGCTCCCAACGCCCTGGCCGCCTCCACAAACTCGCGTTCTTTCACTGCCATCACCTGTGCGCGCACCAGCCGCGCGTATCCCACCCAGCCGGAGATCGAGAGCGCGAGAATCAGATTGAACAGACCCGGGCCAAGGAATGCGACGAATGCAATGGCGAGCAGAATACCGGGCAGCGCCAGGAATGCATTGGTCACGTACACGTTCAGCACGGTGTCTGTCCATCCCCCGTAGAAGCCGGCCGCAAAACCTGCGACCAGCCCCATCGCCAGGGAAATCGAAACCACTGAAACCGCGACCATCATCGAGATCCGGGCGCCGTAGAGCGTGCGCGAGAGAATATCGCGGCCAAGTTCGTCGGTCCCGAACCAATGGCCATGTCCCGGGGCCAGTAGGCGGCCGCCCAGGTCGAGTTGTGCGGGGTCATGCGGCGCCAGCCAGGGAGCGAAGAGCGCACAGCCGACGAACATCGCCAGCAGGAGCACACCCAGCGCTGCGAGCGGCTGCTGCGCGATGCCCTTGAGTACCATTGAGTGGCGTTGTTGCGAAGATTGCGTATTCATCGCCATCCATCCCTGTTTATCATAGGGGCTGACACGCGGCGTCGCTGCCGGTGAAAGGCAACGTTTGCGAATCCTGATCTATGGGCTCAACTATTCTCCCGAACTCACGGGAATAGGCAAGTATACCGGCGAGATGGCAGTCTGGCTCGCGGAGCACGGACACGAGGTCCGTGTGGTGACGGCTCCACCCTACTACCCCGCCTGGCGAATCCGCGACGACTATCTCGGCGCCTGGTATCGCACTGAGCACGCGCCCGGAGGGCCGGTGGTCTATCGCACGCCGCTGTATGTTCCAGCGCGGCCCACGGGCATCAAGCGAATTGTGCATCTCGTCTCCTTCATGATGGGAAGTCTTCCGGTCATGCTGCGCGAGATGTTTCGCCAGCCCCAGGTGGTCTTTACGGTAGAGCCTACCTTCTTTTGCGCCCCGCTGACTCTCTTTGCCGCCAGGTCAGCCGGCGCCGCCTCCTGGCTGCATGTACAGGATTTCGAAGTGGACGCTGCTTTCGAACTCGGCCTGCTGCCGGCCCAGGGTCCGATCCATGACGCGGCCCTGCGTATTGAGAAGTTCTTTGTCCACGCCTTCGACCGGGTCTCCGGTATTTCGTTCAGGATGGTGGAACGCGCGCTCGCCAAAGGAATTCCGGCCTGCCGCGTGATCCACTTCCCCAACTGGGTGGATATCGACGCGATCTATCCGCTCGACCCTGCTGCGAACCGTTCCAACATAATTCGCCGCGCGCTCGCCGCCAAAGTGCCTGGCATCGACGACAAGGTAATCCTGCTTTGCTCGGGCGCCATGGGTGCAAAGCAGGGGCTGGAGTTGCTGGCGCCGTTGGCGGAATCGCTCTCTGCGGACCCGCGGGTCCATTTTATCTTCTGTGGCGACGGCTCCTTTCGGGGACAACTGGAGGCGCTGGTTGCCCACCGCGCCAATGTAACTCTGCTTCCCCTGCAGCCGCTCGACCGCCTGAACCATCTGCTGAACGCCGCCGACATCCACCTGCTTCCGCAGCGGGCAAGCGCTGCCGACCTGGTGATGCCTTCCCGGCTGAGCGCAATGTTTTCCAGCGGACGTCCGGTAATCGCCACCGCACACCCGTGGACACAACTCGCGACCGCTGTGGAAGGCCGCGGCCTGGCGGTTCCGGCCGGCGACGCCGGCGCGCTCCACGCCGCCGTCCTTCGCCTGGTTGAAGATCATGAACTCCGGCTCCGCCTTGGCCGCGCCGCGCGGGAGTATGCAGTGGAGAATATGGGAAAGGAAAGCGTGCTGGAACAATTCGAAGCTGATCTGAAGGCCCTGGTCGCCCACCCCTAGCTCAACTCCGGCAGTCTGCCGCGTGCCGCTGCGACAGCTCTGCCCCGTATCTGGGCCTTGGCGCACCAGGCGGCGAGTAACGTAACATGATCAGGAAGCGCTTTGCAGTGAGAGTGTGCCCTCGGGTCCATTAGCCCTGCGCAATCTCGAGCGCGGGCATTGTGCGATTTCGGCCGTTACGCCGGGGCGCAGTGCATCAGGGAGATCGAAGGATTGAAGAAAGCGCTTATCACAGGTGTTACCGGGCAGGACGGTGCCTATCTCGCTGCGTTCCTGCTGGCCAAGGGATACGAGGTTCATGGGATCAAGCGTCGTACCTCGCTCTTCAATACCGCCCGCATCGACAGCATCTACGAGGATCCCCATATTCCGTCGCGTCACTTTATCCTGCACTACGGCGACATGACCGACTCGACCTCGCTGGTTCACATTGTGCAGAAGGTCCAGCCCGACGAAATCTACAATCTGGCGGCCCAGTCGCACGTGCAGGTTTCGTTTGAGGAGCCGGAGTACACGGCCAACTCCGATGCGCTCGGTGTGCTGCGCCTGCTGGAAGCGATCCGCATTCTCGGCCTGGAAAAGAAGACGCGCTTCTACCAGGCCAGCACCTCCGAGCTTTTCGGGCTGGTACAGGAGACGCCGCAGAAGGAGACCACGCCCTTCTACCCGCGCTCGCCCTACGGCGTTGCCAAGCTGTACGGCTACTGGATCGTCGTCAACTATCGCGAGGCCTACGGGATGTACGCCTGCAACGGAATTCTCTTCAACCATGAATCTCCGATGCGCGGCGAAACCTTCGTCACCCGCAAGATCACCCGCGGCCTCGCCCGCATCAAGCTGGGATTGCAATCCGATCTCTTTCTCGGCAATCTCGACGCCAGGCGCGACTGGGGTCACGCCCGCGACTACATTGAAATGCAATGGCTGATGCTGCAGCAGGAGAAGCCGCAGGACTACGTTATCGCCACCGGGCAGCAGTACAGCGTACGCGAGTTTGTGGATCGTTGCGCCCGGCTGCTCGATCTCGATCTCGCCTGGCAGGGCTCAGGCATTGACGAGAAGGGAGTCGACAAGGCCGGAAATGTAATTGTGGCAGTCGACCCGCGTTACTTCCGCCCCACCGAGGTTGAGTCGCTGGTGGGGGACGCAAGCAAGGCCCGACTCGAACTCGGCTGGACGCCGCGCACCAGCTTCGATTCGCTGGTCCGCGAGATGGTCGAGTCGGACTTGAAGGCTGCCGAGCGCGACGCCCTGGTACGCCGTCACGGCTTCGACGCCTACAACGTCCGCGAGACCTGACCCGATGCCAGACTCAACCTCATCCCGCACGGAGTCGTCGCTGCACAGCGGCTTTATGAAGCTGGACAGCCGCATCTACATCGCCGGCCATCGCGGCCTGGTCGGATCGGCCATTCATCGCGAACTCCTGCGCCTGGGATACAACAACTTGCTCACCCGCTCGCATCGGGAGCTCGATCTCTGCGATGAGGTGGATGTTGACAAGTTTCTTTCCAACGAAAAGCCGGAGTTTGTCTTCCTTGCCGCAGCCAGGGTCGGTGGCATTCTCGCCAACCAGAGCTACCCGGCCGACTTTATCCGCGACAACCTTATCATCCAGACCAACCTGATCGAGTCCAGCCGCATTGCCGGGGTGAAGCGCCTGCTCTTCCTTGGCTCCTCCTGCATCTACCCCAGGCTCTGCCCCCAGCCCATTCGGGAAGACTACCTGCTGACCGGGCCGCTGGAGCCGACCAACCGCCCCTACGCAATCGCCAAGATTGCGGGGATCGAGATGTGCTGGAGCTACAACCGCCAGTATGGCACTCGCTATCTCGCCGCAATGCCTACCAACCTGTACGGTCCCAACGACAACTTCGATCTCGCCAACTCGCACGTTCTCCCTGCACTCATTCGCAAAACCGCTGAAGCTAAAGCCTCCAGCGCGAAGGAGGTTGTCGTCTGGGGCACCGGCACGCCGCGACGCGAATTCCTCTACTCCGACGATCTCGCCCAGGCTTGTTGCTTCTTGATGAACCTGGACGACGCCAGATTCGGTTCCCTGCTGACCGAGGATTCGCCGCCGCTCATCAACATTGGCGCCGGCGAGGAGGTCACGATCCGCGAGCTGGCGGAGACTGTCGCCCGCGTGCTCGATTTCCACGGCGCCCTGGTCTTCGATGCCTCCAAGCCCGACGGCACGCCCCGCAAGCTGCTGGACGTCAGCCTGCTGCACAGTCTTGGCTGGCGCCGCACCGTCGGCCTCGAAGAAGGCATCCAGCGCACCTGGGAAGCCGTCCGTCACCAGCTTGCCCCGCACGCTGTGCCACGGAAGTAGTATCCGCGACCGCCATGTTTCCGCATCCAATCGCCGCACTTCGGGTTTAATCGAAGCATGAGGTTGCCTTGCGCGGTTACGCCGGTCCGGTTCCTCAAGCGCCTGCTGCTGGGTATTACAGCAGCCGCTGGCATTCTTCCCTGCGCCCTCGCGCAGCAGCCGCAGCGGACAGCCACCCTGGCCGAGCAGTACCTGCTCGCCGCCGCCAACCAGGAACGCGCCTCCCGCGGATTGGGTCTGCTGCACCGCGACCCGCTGCTGGCCCGGGCGGCAGCCCAGCACGCCGGCGTGATGGCCGCGCACGGATCCATCTCCCACCAATTCCCCGGCGAGCCTGAACTTACAGACCGCGGCGCCCGCGCCGGCGTGGCCTTCAGCGCCATCTCGGAGAATGTTGCCGAAGCTCCCAGCGTGATTCAGATTCACGACATGTGGATGAACTCCGAACACCACCGCGCGAACCTTCTCGATCCCGCGATCGACTCGGCGGGAATCAGCGTCGTGGCTCGCGGCCGCGAACTCTACGCGGTCGAAGACTTCGCAAAGACGGTGCGCCCGATCAGCCTCGAGGGGCAGGAGTCTGCCATTGCCTTGCTGGTCACGCGGCAGGGCCGGATCACCGTGGCAAGCGAACCTGACTCAATCTCCGCCGCTCGCGAAACCTGCGCTATGTCCACCGGATACGCCGGCTCGCGCAAGCCCTGGTTCGTGATGCGCTTTACCTCCGACTCGCTTACCCGGCTCCCTGACGAGTTGACCTCGCGGCTGGCGTCGGGCCGCTACCGTCAGGCCGTGGTGGGAGCCTGCGCCGGAGACCGGAAAACTGCCTTCACATCGTACAATTTCGCCGTGCTGCTGTACCCTTAATGCCGAAGCGCGTCCACGGGCGCGCGGGGGGTTGTGCGTGAGCGAAGAAGTGCAGAAGAAGGGCGTGGACCGGCGCCAGTTCCTGAGCAACAGCGTTGCGATGGGTGCCGCACTGGGACTGGGCAGCGCGATGGCGGCGGCTGCGCCTCCGGCGAAGAGGGGCAAGACCGCACCGGCTGTAGAACCGCCCAAGCCTGCTCCGCCAAAACCAAACATCATCCTGTATCTGTCGGACCAGTTCCGCTGGGACTTCCTCGGCGCAAATGGCCTCAACAGTTCCACGCGCACGCCCAATTTGGATGCGCTGGCCGCGCAGGCAAAGAACTTCAACTACGCCGTCACCAACCAGCCGGTGTGCGCGCCTTCGCGGTCGGTAATGCTGACCAGCCGCTACGCCACCGAGACCGGCGTGTGGCACAACGGCCTGGGCATGAACCAGACGCTGCCCACGCTGGCTAGCGAGTTGCATAAAGCCGGATACAGCACCAACCTGATCGGCAAGTGGCATCTTGCACCGAGTACGGAAGCTGCCGGCGGAGGAACGGGCTTCGTCAAGCCGGAGTGGCGCGGCGGTTTCATGGACCTGTTTGAAGGCTCCAACGCCCTCGAACACACCACGCATCCTTACGAAGGCACCATCTACGACGGCGCCGGCAACGAGATCACTTACAAGGATGAGTATCGCGTGGACTTCATCACCGATCGCGCGGAGCGCTTCCTGCGCCAGAAGCAGGACCGGCCATTCTTCCTGTTCATCTCGCAGTTGGAGCCGCATCAGCAGAACGATATGGACAACCGAATCATCGGCCCCAACGGCTCGACGGACAAATTCAAGAACTCCTACGTTCCGCCCGACCTGCGCAATTTGCCCGGAAACTGGCAGCAGGAGCTTCCGGACTACTACGGCGCGGT
>PLUT01000373.1 GCA_003162875.1 Granulicella sp. | reverse complement strand
CGCAGCGAGTAGCCCATCGGCAGCTCATACACGCCCGGCCGCTCGACGTGCCCGGAAATCCCAAACAGCCGTGTCCCGCCGTTGCGCTCCGTGCCCAGCGCCGCGTAAGCCTCGCCGCCCATCAGCAGAATGTGCGGCGCGTTGGCAATCGTCTCCGCGTTATTGATGATCGTCGGCCCGCCATACAGCCCAACCACGGCAGGGAAGGGAGGCCGGATGCGCGGAATGCCGCGCTTGCCTTCGAGCGACTCCATCAGCGCCGACTCTTCGCCCACCTCGTACGCGCCCGCGCCCGTCTGCGTCACAATGTCGAAGTCCAGCCCCTCGACGCCGAAGATGTTCTTGCCCAGGAAGCCCTTCGCGTACGCGTCGGCAACCGCCTTCTCCACAATCTTCAGCAGGTAGCGATATTCGCCGCGCAGATAAATGAAACCCATCTTCGCGCCGACCGCAAGCCCGGCAATTATTGCGCCCTCAATCACCGCGTGCGGATCTTCGCGGAAGAGGAGGTGGTCCTTGCACGTCCCTGGCTCGGACTCGTCCCCGTTCACCAGCACGTACTTCGGTTTGGGCGATGTCTTCGGCACAAACGACCACTTCATCCCCATGGGGAAGCCCGCGCCGCCGCGCCCNNCGCCGGCTCAGCACCTTCACTTCATCGGGATGGGAGACGAGACGCGGCATCACTTCCCGTCCTTTGCCGCATCTTTTGCGGAGTAGTCCGCCAGAATCTCATCCACCTTGGCCGGCGTCAGCTCATCGTGGAAGTCGTAGTTGACCTGCATCGCCGGAGCCCAGCAGCACGCCCCAATGCACTCGACTTCCTCCAGCGAAAACTGCCCGTCCGGCGTGACCTGCTTGTTCCCGATCCCCAGCTTCTTCTTGCAGTGGTCCAGAATCTCGTATCCGCCGCGCAGCATGCAGCTGATGTTGGTGCAAACCTGAATGTTGTATGTTCCGGCAGGTTTAGTCCGCAGCATGGAGTAGTAACTCAGCACCGAGCGCACGTCCAGGTCGAACAAGTCCAGCCGCTGCGCAATCTCCTGGATGACGGCCTCGGACACGTACCCCACCTCATCCTGCGCATACAGCAGCATGGGTATCAGCGCCGAACGCCTCACCGGGTAAATCGTTACCAGTTTGTCAAACCGCTCCGCCAGCTCCGGCGAAAAAATCGAATTGGCAATCGTACTCATTCTGTTTTCCTAACTACCTCCAACGCCAACCAAGCCCTCTAACGCCAACCTTGCCAAAGCGCTGAAAGCGCGTTATATACCAGCCTAGGCCGAAGGCCTAGGTATGCGGCCGGCGAGGATCCGAGGGCTGAAGGCCCGACATAAGGTGCAGCCGCAGACCGTTCGCGAATCCAGTTCGAATATGCCCGACCTAACCTGATAACTGTCTCCCCGTATTTCGCCCTTTACCGCATCAACTCCCGCGTAATCCTCTCCGCCGCAAAGTCCATCTCATCCATCTTACCGTCCAGCGTCACCGTTCCATCCTCATTCAGCCCGAACGCCGCCTTGCCGCCATCGCTCAATTCCATCTCCCCGTGCGTCATGCGGGCCCACCTGCCGCCCGCCCGCACCACAATCTCATCCTCGCCAAACTCAATCACCGCAAACTGCCTGCTGTTCAACCCATGAGCCGCCGCATAAGACCGCAGCAGCGAAGCCCACGAAATCCAAAGCTCACGATGGAGAGAGGCTATCAATCTCCCGGCGCTCGAAGCTCAGCGTCCAACCGTTTCAAGACAGCGCGATTGAAAACGCGCACATAAAGGAACTGGCAGAAAACAAGGAGCACGGCGAGGAGACAAATCTTGGATCCCCAACCAATTTGCAGCTTCGGTACTAGAATCAGCGCCGACGTGTATGGCAGGAAGTAGACCGGCATTCGGATCCAGTTCCGCCCACACCACCTTTCTTTACGCTCCGCCTCTTTCTTGGCGTCGAGATACTCCAGTGTGTACTCAGGGATTCGTCCCGCCTTGCGCAACGGGTCGTTCTCAATCCTCTCCACGTTAGTCATCGATCGATCTCCCCCAGCACAATATCAATGCTTCCAATCACCGCAACCACATCCGCCAGCAATCTCCCCTTACACATCGTCTCCAGCGCCTGAAGAGTAGCGAACGAAGGGTTCCGCATATGCACGCGGTACGGCTTGGCTGTCCCATCCGAAACAACGTAATACCCCATCTCGCCGCGCGGACTCTCCACCGCCTGATACACCTCGCCCGCAGGCACGCCGAAGCCCTCCGTCACAATCTTGAAGTGGTGGATGAGCGCCTCCATCTGCGTCTTCATCTGCTCGCGGTTGGGCAGCACGATCTTCGGCGCATCCGCAACGATCGGCCCGCTCATTCCCTTCAGCATATCCAGCGCCTGCTGGCAAATCTTTATCGACTCGCGCATCTCCACCATGCGCACCACGTAGCGCGCCCACGTATCGCCGATGGTGGACACGGGCACCTCGAACTTGAATTTCTCGTATCCCGAATACGGCATATCGCGGCGCAGGTCCCAGTCCACGCCGCTCGCCCTCGCTGGCGGCCCGGTCACACCCAGCGCAATCGCGTCTTCCTTTGACAGGTACCCCACGCCCTTGATTCGCCCCAGCCAGATCGGATTGGCGCTCAGCAGGTTCTCGTACTGGTCGATCCTCGCCGGCATCGCGTTCAGGAACCGCTGCACCCACTCCGCGAATCCCATGGGCATCTCCAGCGCCAGCCCGCCGATGCGGAACGAGCTGCCCATCATGCGTTGCCCGGAGACTGCCTCGAATATCCGCAGCAGCTCCTCGCGCTCGCGGAAGCAGTACAGAAACACCGTCAGGGCGCCGATGTCCATGGCGTGCGTTCCCAGCCACACCAGGTGCGACTGGATCCGCGTCAATTCATTCAGCAGCACGCGCAGCACCTGCGCCCGCTCCGGAATCTCCAGCTCCAGCAGCTTCTCCACCGCCAGGCAATAGGCCAGGTTGTTGGTCATCGGACACAGATAATCGATGCGGTCGGTCAGCGGCACTACCTGCTGGTAGAACTTTGCCTCGCAGGTCTTCTCGATGCCGGTGTGCAGGTAGCCTATGTCCGGCGCCATCGAGACGATGATCTCGCCGTCGATCTCCATCACCACGCGCAGCACACCATGCGTCGCGGGATGCTGCGGGCCCATATTCAGCACCATCGAGTGCTCGCCCGTGCCGCTCACTCCGTGGCGCTTCGCGTCGGCAATCACATCTTCAATGCCGGGGGTAATCATGTCTGGAGCGGCGATGGGTGCCATNNGTACTTGATAGGCCGGCACTTTAGTGCCGGCAATAACGGCAACAAAACTCATGGGGCTTTAGCCCCTGCGATACGCTCCTACCTGTATCCTTCGACGGGATAGTCCTTGCGCAGCGGATGGCCCTGCCAGTCGTCGGGCATCATGATGCGTGTCAGGCGGGGGTGGCCGGCAAAGTGAATGCCGAACAGATCAAAAACCTCGCGCTCGTAAAAGTTCGCCGAGGGCCACGCCGGAGTAATGGAATCAACCGTCAGGTCGGAGGAGTCGAGCCGCACCGCCAGCCGCACCCGTTCTTTCAGGCTGTGCGAAACAATGTGGTACGAGAGCTGAAAACGCGGCTCCTGCGGATACCAGTCCACCGCAGTCACGTCCTCGAAAAAGTTATAGCCGGCGGCTTTCACCGCTTCGCATGCGGCGACGATCGTTTCCTTCGCCACCGTGATCGTCAGTTCTTTGCGGTCGAACTTCGCATCGGTCGCCAGTTCGGCCAGCGCCTTCACCGCGGGGTTTTCGGCCATCGCCTCAAGAACGGCGGCTTTGCCCTTCAGCGTCCCCGGAGCGCTCGCCGCGGCGGCCGGCTTTCCGGCTGCATCGGGTCCTGGCGTGGGCGCGGCAGTCGACATCAAAGGTCTCCCTTATCTTCCGCCCAGGTCAGGATGCCCTTCTTCCATACGTAAAACAGACCCACCGCGACAAACCCGAGATACACCAGCATCTCCCAGAACCCGAACATCCGTGAACCGGTGATGCCCGGCAGCCGGCGAAAGATCACNNTCGCCCACCGGGTCCATGCCGCACTCATATGCGCCCAGCTTGGTGCGCGAGCGCTTATGCTTGCCGACGAAGTAGGACGCCAGCACCATGCCGCCCGCAATGCCCATCGCGCCCAGTATCTGCAGCGCCAGCGGTAGGTAATTCCAGGTATACGGGTAGCTCGTCATGGGTCATCTTTGACTCTAGAAGTGCCTCCGTCAAGAGTCAAGCAAACCGCCCGACTGCGCCCGAATCAAGTGACCGCCATCACCATTCTTCTTCCCCCCTTGTCATCCTGATCTTCTTCCCCAACCTTGTCATCCTGATTCCCCCCACCTTGTCATCCTGATTCCCCCACCTTGTCATCCTGAGCGAAGGGCGCAGCCCGCAGTCGAAGGACCTGCCAGCCCGCTCACATTTCCCAAAATCCCTAGAACCTTTCAGCCGAAGAACCCTGGGACAGGTTTCAGCGCAGCAGCCCCACATACCAATCCACCAGCCCCGGCCCAAACAACGCCGCGAATAGCCCACCCGCCGCCAGAAAGCTCCCAAACGGCAACTTCGTCGTACCGCCGGCCTTTTTCCGCGCGACCAGCGCCAGCCCATACACACTCGCCGCCACCACCCCCGCAAACAGCGCCAGCAGCGCCTCCCCGAACCCCAGAAACGCCGCAATCATCGCCAGCAGCTTCACATCGCCGAGCCCCATCCCATCCCGCTTCCGCAGCGCCTTATAGATCCACCGCACCAGCAGCAGGATCAGCGCGGCCCCGGCAATGGCTGCGACCCTCCCCAGCACCATCGCCTCTGTGCCGGTCATAAACACGTTCCCCTGCGCCTGAGAACTCCCCGGACTCGACATCCGCAACTGGTGCGTCGTATTCAGCACAAGGTCGCCCTCACCCGGCGCCAGAAACATCGCCCGCACACACGCCAGCACGAAGCCAATCCCAATTCCCGGCAGCGTAAACGCATCCGGCAGCCGCTGCGTCCGCCAATCCATCACCATCAACCCAATCAACAGAAACCCAAGAACGGCAAAGCCAACTATCGCAACCTGAGTTCCGTAGAAATACCAGTCTTGTAAGTCAGAGACGTGTTCCCGAAGGTGATAGAGGAGTTCCAACTTCCCCGCACCGATCGCAAACCACACCCCCACCGCCAGTTCCACCGCCGGATACCGCCACGAGATCCCCGCCCCGCAATCCCTGCACCGCGCCCTTAGCACCAACCAACTCAACACCGGCACATTGTCATACCACCGCACCGCATGACCGCAGCTCATGCACCGCGACCCGGGCCGCACAATCGACTCATGCGCCGGCAGCCGCGAAATGCACACGTTCAGAAAGCTGCCAAACAGCAGCCCCACCCCAAACCCAATCGCCTCGAACCATATCGCTGGCGTCACGCCAGAAGTATACGTTCGTCTCGCCGAATCACACGTCCCCTTTCCTAGGCTTAGCGCCTTCCCCAGATCACCGGGCTGAAGGCCCGCGCTATCGTAGCCTGGGGCGACGCCCCA
>PLUT01000327.1:250-4022 GCA_003162875.1 Granulicella sp. | reverse complement strand
CCGCGTCCGTCGGCGGCACGCAGCGCTCATCCACCCAGAACAGGTGCAGCTTGTCCCAGGGCACCTGCGCGAAGTACGGCTGGCTGCGATCGGCCAGCGCCGCGAACATCCCCTTCGGCGTGGTGCCGCCGGAGACGGCAATCCGCGCCACGCCGCGCGCCTCAACCGCCGCGGTCGCAGCCGATGCAAACAGCTCCGCNNGGGGTCCCCGGCGAGCTTGCTCGCTGGGGTGAAAGGGAATCCGCTTTCGCCTTTGCTTTTGCTATTCCCTCTCAACTAACCACTAACAACTAACAACTAGCAGTTGCCGGCATTTCCCAGCTTCCGCCAATGCCGCCCATCCAGCTCCATCAGCGCGTCGCCGGTCGACGGTCCCCACGTTCCCGCCGCGTAGTTCGGAAAATCCTTGATCGGGTTCTTCGCCCAGTGCTGCAATATCGGAGTCAGCAGCGCCCACGTCGACTCCACTTCGTCGCGGTGTGCGAACAGCGTGCCATCGCCCAGCATCGCATCCAGCAGCAGCCGCTCGTACCCATTCGCCGACGACACCCCAAACGCCTTCGAGTAGCAGAAATCCATGTCCACCGGCGCAATATTCATCGACGGCCCCGGCACCTTCGCCTCGAAGCGCAGCGCAATCCCCTCGTCCGGCTGGATGCGCATCGAAATAATATTCGACTTGATCTCTGCGCCGCCCACGCCATGCGAGTCCTTGAACAGCAGCAGTGGCGGCTGCTTGAACTGGATCGTAATCTCGGTCACCCGCGTGGCCTTGCGCTTGCCCGCGCGCAGATAAATCGGCACGCCCGCCCAGCGCCAGTTCTCGATCTCCAGCCGCAGCGCGGCATAGGTCTCCGTCTGCGAGCGCGGATGCACGCGATCTTCCTCGCGATATCCCACCACCGGCTTGCCATCCACCATCCCCGGCCCGTACTGCCCGCGCACGGTGTCGGCAATGTGAATCGGCCGGATGGCGCGGAAGACCTTCAACTTCTCCATGCGCACCGACGCAGCCTCAAACGATATGGGGGGTTCCATGGTGACGAAGCTGAGCAGCTGCATCACATGGTTCTGGATCACATCCCGCAGCGCGCCAGCCTTCTCGTAGAACGGCCCGCGCCCCTCGATCCCGATCGATTCCGCCGCGGTGATCTCGATGTGGTCGATGTAGTTCCGGTTCCACACATTCTCAAAAATCCCGTTCGCGAAGCGGAACACCAGAATATTCTGCACCGTCTCCTTGCCCAGGTAGTGGTCGATGCGGAAGATCTGGTCCTCTTGGAAGACCTTGTTCACCTCATCGTTCAGCGCGCGCGCCGACTCCAGGTCGTGCCCAAACGGCTTCTCGACGATCACGTGTACCCAGGATGGATGCGCCCCTTCATTCGACTCCGGCGGCTGGTTCATTCCATGCTCGCCGAGATACTTGACGATGTCCGAGAAGTACTCCGGCGCCGTTGCCAGGTAGAACAGCCGGTTGCCCTGCGTGCCATACTTCGCATCCACCTGCGTCAGCAGCTCCTTCAGCCCTTCGTAACCCGAGTCGTCGTCGAAGTTCATCTGGTGGTAGCAGATCCTGCCGACAAACTCATCCAGCTTCGGATCGTCCGCCTCCACGCCGCCGCCGGTCTCGATGCCTTCCTTCATGTCGGCGGCAAACGTCTCCTCCAGCGGACGCCGCGCCACCCCGACGACCGCGAAGTTCTTCGGCAGATTGCCCGCCTGCTCCAGGTGGTACAGCGCCGGCAGCAGCTTGCGCTTGGTCAGGTCGCCCGACGCGCCGAAGATCACCACCACGCACGGGTCGGGGCTGCGCTCCGAATGCTGGCTCGCCTTCAACTCCTCGGGAGAGATCGTCACCTGCGTCGTCGCCATAAGAAAATTGCTCCTTTACTCGCGAATGCGGGATGCTTTCTTGCGGAGGTTCTGCCGGGGCCGCTGTGCGACGTGCGTATTGAAACTATACGGTCTCTTGGTCAACCGCGCATTAGGTGCTCCCCTGCCCGCCGCTCATCCCTAACACCTGATCGCCGCTAGCTCATAGCTCATAGCTGAAGAACCGAAACCATCCAAACCGCGAACCGCCAATCAACTGACAACTGACAACTAGCAACTGCCCTTACTCCCCCTCCGGAAAATCTGCCCCCAGAGTCACTTCCTCGTACGCCGCAATCTCCTCGCGCCAGCGCTCCAGCTTGCCCTTGAAGCGGTTGTACGCCAGCGCGCCCAGCAGCAGGTGCAGCGGCGGATTGGGCGACTCCACCACGGCCATCATTGCGTGCATCGCCTTCAGCGGATCGCCCTTCTGCTTGCCCGGCTGCCCGTGGAAGTATTCGCGGGTCGCGCCCACGCTGTCGTCGTACTCCGCCATGTGCCGCACCGCCAGCACCGCCGAGCGGCCCAGGAAGTCCGTGCGGAACGGCCCCGGCTCCACGATGGTCACGCGCACGCCCAGCGGCGCCATCTCCGCCGCCAGCGCCTCGGAGAAACCCTCCACCGCAAACTTGCTGGTGTTGTAGTATCCCCATCCCGCCTGCCCCACCAGCCCGGCAACCGACGACAGGTTCAGAATGTGCCCCGCGTGCTGCCGGCGGAACTGCGGCAGAAATGCGCGCGTCACCCGGATCAGCCCCAGCACGTTGGTCTCGAACACCGGCAGGAACTCCGCCTCCGCTGTCTCTTCAATCCCGCCCGCGATCCCNNGTCACATCCAGCTCAAACGCCCGCGCCGTCTCGGGATACTCCGTCACCAGCTCCGCGATGCGGCCCGCGTTGCGCGCGGTCGCCAGCACGCGCCCGCCGGCCTTCAGCACCTCTTCGGCCAGCAGCCGCCCGAACCCCGTCGAAGCCCCGGTAATAAACCACACGCTGCCCGTATGCAATGATTCCGTCGAATTAGTCATATTCATCTGACGCCCCATCCCCGTCCCACGATGCAAACGTGCCCACTTCGCGCGATATCCGCCCGCCTCGGGTTCTGATCGGTTACATCGGTGTCGATCGGTGTTAAGCCTCTCGCCGCCCTTCACCCCCGATACTCCTTTACCCCATCCTCGCCCGCAACCAGCGCCAGCGTCGCCATGCCCAGGAACAACCCATGCTCCACCACCCCGATGATGCTACGAATCTCCGCCGCGGTCGACTCCGGCTCCGCGATCCCCGTGCTCCAGCAATCGAGTATATAGTTGCCCTCATCCGTCACATACGGCCCGCTCGCGTCCTTCTTCTGTCGCAGCCTCGGCGTGAATCCCAGCTCCGCCAGCTTCGGCTCCACCAGCGGCAGCGCCATCTGGATGATCTCCACCGGCAGCGGAAACTTGCCCAGCACCTCGACCAGCTTGGTCGAATCGGCGACGACGATGAACTCCCGCGCCGCGCTGGCCACAATCTTCTCCCGCAACAGCGCGCCGCCCCCGCCTTTAATCAGGTTCAGCCCACCGCCCGCAACGCACACCTCGTCCGCCCCGTCGATATACACGTCCAGCGCGGGCAGTTCGGCCAGCGTGTGCATCTCCATCCCCAGCGAAAGCCCCAGCTCATGGCTCGCGTCCGACGAAGCCACGCAGCGAATCTTCAACTTGCGCGCGGCCAGTTCGCGGATGAACAGCGTCGCGGTCGACCCCGTCCCCAGCCCGACCACCGTCCCATCCTCGACCAGCTCCGCCGCCCGCTTCGCAACCAGCCGCTTCGCCTCATCCTGCGTCATAGCGAGCCTCTATGAAACCACCAACCAAACTGTCATCCTGAGCAAAGCTCCTGGCATCCCTTAGGA
>PLUT01000327.1:0-122 GCA_003162875.1 Granulicella sp. | reverse complement strand
ACGGCTTCCGCTCGCCCAGCTTGGTCGCCTCTTCATCCTTCTCCCGCAGAATCTCCCGCTCCGTCTCCACCATCTCCCACTCTCTTCTAGGCTCCGACTCGCTTCTAGGTACGCCAAGCCTT
>PLUT01000388.1 GCA_003162875.1 Granulicella sp. | reverse complement strand
CGTCGACGCGGCCAAATCCGGCCTCACCTTCAATGTCGCTTCCGCTCACGCGACCGCGCGCTGAGTGGGCAGTTGATGGACTGGCAGCGTCAAGTCTCGAACCTGGAACGTGACGCCGCCGGACGTGTCAATGTGGGCTCCGAATTCATCCTCGCGGTTTACTATGGTGCGTAGCTGGATCTGAGGCCTAATCTGATGAAGCGCAGCTGCGCAGTTCTGCTTGGTTTTTGCTTGTTGCCGGTCGCGGCTGCTGACGCACAGTCCCAATGGCACACCTACCAAAGCCCCGATTACGGCTTCTCCGTTCGCTATCCTTCTACCTTCAAATCTCTCTCCCTTCATCCCGTTGCGCAAAACCAAGAGTTCTCCATGATCCCTATCTGCGACACCACCGCTGTCGCCTGCATTGAGCGCCCAGGAATACGCAACCTCCAGGCCGCCGGCGTCTCGGTCAACATCCTGCGCGATAACAAGACCGCCGACGCCTGCTACAAATCCGATGAGCAGGTTGGCCCGTTCAAGCCCATCACGGTCCACGGTATGAACTTCCGCACCGCCGAGTTCGGCGACGCCGCAACAGGACATTCCGCCACCGGCAACCTCTACCGCATCTTTCACAACGATGTCTGCTTCGAGATCGTCGTCGCCACCGCCTGGGTTGATGTTTGGACCGTCGAGGACGAGGGTCCGCGCATCGGCGCTCAAACCATAAAGCGAATCTCCGGCGAGCTGAACGCGATCCTCCACACCTTCACATTCACCGGCCCAGTCGCCGATGGCCCCAGCTGGAGCGTCTTCTATGACGGGGGTTGTGGCAGCCGCTTTGAGTACCCCTCCGCCGCCACGGTCATTCAGACCATTCCATGGGAGAACGAAGCCTACCGAACCAACAAGATCAGCTGCTCCGAGCACTTCATCGATCATGGACGCGACTACACTGTTGCCGTCAAGAGCAATCTTGCCGATCCGCAGATTCATGACGTAGCCGGTTCGCGAAGCGCCGGTACCCACATCCGCAAGGACGCCTGGCTCCAGTCCAACGGATATCCCACCATCTCCTCCGGCCAGCAGATCTCGGCCACTGATAGCGTTACCGAGTACCGCGCTGGTGCCTACTACTACTTCGTCAGCGAAACCGACGTCACCATCCTCAGCGTCGCTGGCGCGGATCACCAACCCTTGTCTCCGGCCAACGACCCTGTCTTCGCCCATCTCCTTCGCAGCTTCCAGGAGTGATTCCAGCCGCGCCGCTAGAGGTGGCCTCCCATCCTGCTTCAGCTTATCGTCTGACCCTGCCAAAAAGGCGGGGGTTGCCGCGCCGCAAACGCACTAGACCACGTCACCGTCGACGCGGCCAAATCCGGCNNCGGCCTCACCTTCAATGTCGCTCCCGCTCACGCAACGGAGATGGCGGCAACCTCGTAGTCTTCGACGCGCGGGATGGTGAAGTGCAGCTCGCTCTCCAGGCCGAAAGGCACGCTGTGCCCAGCCTGCAGCAGCTCAACCGACTTTACCTTGACCCCGGCCGGCAGCTTCATCCTGACCGTTTGCGGGCCGAGCGGGTAAGTCGACTGCATCCAGCCATGGTGCGCGTTGGGGTTGGTGTAGTTCAGCAGGTGGATGGCGTAGCCGGGGGCCGTCTCCCAGGCAAACATCTCGACCAGGCCCTCGCCTTGAACGTCGACGATGATCTCGTCGTGCGTGATCCAGCGAATGGTGTTGCCCAGCAGCCGCAGCAGATCGCCGTGCCCGGTGATCCAGTACGTACGCTCGATGTCTCCGGGGAAGTAAGCCATGCGGCTGGGGCCGGATTCGCGCAGCACCACTGCCGGCTCGTCCGTGTGCGACACCGGCGGGTAGGCCAGCTCCGGAGGATAGCGCACGAAGCCCGGAACGACGGTGAGCACGGGGCTCTGCACCGGCTTCAGCGGGATGCGATTCTGCGCTCCGGGAATCCAGTTGGTGTTGGCGAAGCCATCGAGGATGGGATGCTGGCGCTCGATGCGGGCATAGTATGCGTTGCCTACGGTGCCGATCACGTTGCCGGCCTTGCTGATGCCGAGTAGGTCAGCCAGTCCGAACTCCGAACGCTGCTTCAGATTCTCGTCGTAGAGTCCGGTCTCGAAGCTGGCCATGATCGATCCGCCGGACTGCACATAGTCGCGAATCTGCCGGCACTGGCGATCGCTGAGCATCGCGATGTTGGGCAGCAGCAGCGCACGATATTTGCCAAGGCGTTCCGGGTCGAGACGGTCTTCGTGCACAAAGTCGAACGCGAACCGGCCCTGCAGCAGTGCGTCATAGAGCCCCTGGGTTGTCTCGTGCATGGTATCCCGCGTACGCGCGGCCGCGGGGCCCGGTCCTGGGTAGAGGAGTTGCGTGCTCTGGCCGAAGACAACCCCAATGTTAGCGATGGAACGGCGGGTCCTGAGGTGCGCGTCGTGCCGCGCCGTCCAGCGGAAGTAGTCCGCGCCGGTCTTTTGCCAGCGGCGGTCCTCGCCCAGGCCCGCCTCCGAGCCGACGAAGTGATAATAGGGGACCATGCCGGAAGCGGAAGTCTCACACATCCACATCCTGGCTTCTTCGGGGCTCTTCGACGCGTTGCGCCACACCACTCCGCCGGTGGAGTATGCAGCCGTCACGTTGGTGGCGAATTTGCCGTCCATGATGGCGTTGCACACGCGACCCTGCAGGCTGCATCCCCAAATGGCAGGGTCGCCGTTGGTGCGGCCCTGGTTGTCGGCCTGGAACCACGCGGCAATCTTGCCCAGGCGGTTGAGATTGGGGCCGCCGCGGACGTTACCGCCGAGGTTGGCGAAGAAGAAGCTGTCCGGCTTCTTCTCCTTGGCGATAGCGTCGTACTTCTGCCACAGTTCGAAGACGCGATCGTCGTAGGCGTGCCAGTAGGCCACGGTGCTCGGCGCCGGCAGCTTGCTGCAGATGGCGCAGTGGCAATCCGGCAGGGCGCCGATCTGCGGCCAGCCGTTGGTATAGAAGCAGTCGACATCGTAGAGCGCGCTGACCTCGCGCATAATGGCGGGGACATAGTCGTCCATGTAGCTGGAGAACATGCAGGTCTTGAACAGCAGCGGCTCATCGGCATCGGTCTGCGGAGAGCCGTCGCGATTGCGCATAAACCACTCCGGATGGGCCTCCAGCGCATCGCCCCAGTTCAGGTCGGGGCTCATGCGCGCGACCACCCGCATGCCGCGCTTCTTGGCAGCGGCCACGCATTCGCCAAAGAAGTCGCGGCCGTTCAGGAACTTGCCATGGCGGTGAAACTTCACCTTGGAGGGATAGAACGCGAGGATGCCGGTAACGCTGACAAAGACAATATCGGCCTGGGCGGAGTGCCAATAGTCGGCCCACTCCTCGACGTTCATCACGGCGGGGTCGTGCTCCGTCATGTTGCTCTGGGCCACCCGGCGAATCCTCTGTTGCCATGGCTCGGTGGCTAGGTCGATGGCAGGCAGGCGCGCCGGCAACGTCGCCAGTTTCACCGCGGACCTGCCCGGGATTGCCGCGCCAACTTCCCCCGCAAGGAGCGATGCGGGCGCGAGAGCGTTCAGAGTGGATGTCAGCGGAATTGCGGCGCCGGTCGTGAGGCCGGTTTTAAGAAATGCGCGGCGGTTGAGCATCGGGACTCCCTATGGTTTCTCTGTGGGAGAAGTGTACCTTCCGGTCGCGACGCTCGACCAGCTTCGCAGGCAGCACTACCAGTCTGCGAACGGGCCCGGTTGAGGCCCCGTGTAGGCAGCGCAACAAGGGTCATTGATGGGTTTGAATTCCATGAGTTCAACCCTTGTGCCATCCGGATCCCGAAGGCTAAGCTGCATCTTTCCGTCGACCCCAAGCACTTGCGGGTTCCTGTTGGGTGCAGGCTTCCATCCGTGCGCCTCCAGTTTTTCCTGCAACTGCGCGACGCTGACGACCCCAGGAGCGAAGTGGTCGGCGGTCCCGAGTTGAGCAGGCGAAGGATTGGCGGGCAGCAACAGCATGTATTCGATCCAATCTGTCCCATTCGGCACCTGCATCATCACCCAGTTGACGTGGTCCGGCGGATTTCCGCCCTGCCAGTACAAATGAAAGCCAAGCAGGTCCCTATAAAAATGGTCGACCGCCGCGCGGTCGCGAACCATATAGCCGGCATGGATGATGTGAGAGCTTACGCTCTGCGACGCTGAAGCCGGTTCAGCAAGCGGATGCTTGCCCTCCTGCGTGAACTCGACCTTGTTCCCTTCCGGATCGTGGACCAGAAAGCCTCGGCTTCCATCCGCACCCACGGTAACCGCCGGCGGAACGGAAAGGCCGTTGGCGCCGAGATACCGGCGCAGCGCCTCTGCGTCGCTGGTCGAAAAGGCGACGCGATCCAAACGATTCGCCAGTCCTTGCGACGGCGGCGACAGCAACTCGACGTATTGCGAGTGATTGGCATAAAAGCGCACGCCTGAGTTCGCTCCATTGGAGGGAACCTGATACCACCCCAGCAACTCCCCATAGAATTGTTGGGATTTCGCCAGGTCATCTGCGAACAGCGTGACGTGCGAGATGCCGGTGATGGCAGGTCGGGACGCAGATGCCTCTTGAGCAACCACCAATCCGGGAAGAGCAAGCATTAATACCGCGAAAACGGACTTGAGCATTGGTGTGAACTCCATGGATAACTCGTTCCACCGCCGCATCGGACGACGGCCAAGCCTGGCAGACCAGCCGGGGTTATGCCGGCTCAATGCCCTACCAGCATACTTGCAATCCAGAGATTCGCCCCGCTGCTCCGGAGATAATCTGATTTGCGTGGCGTAAACCTGCCCTGCGCTCCGAGCGAGGCGAGGCCCGGGAAGCTGCTCGTGCTTTGTTGCTCGCGATGGTGAAGGGATGAGGACAGAATAGAATATTGACCACAGCACTTTGGAGATGTCGTATGCGCCCTCCTGCCTTTACACTGACCGGCTTCCTCGTGGTGCTTCTCCTAGGGGTTGCACCGGGGCTTGCCGCTGCCGCTCAATCGGCGAAGGCATTGCCGTTCCTTGATCCCAGGCTGCCGCCGGAAGAACGGGCCGCCGATCTGGTGTCGCGGATGACACTGGACGAGAAGGTCTCCGAGATGCTCAACAGCTCAGCCGCGATTCCGCGACTCGGCGTCCCCGCCTACGACTGGTGGAACGAGGGCCTGCACGGCGTGGCGCGTGCCGGCTATGCGACGATGTTTCCGCAGGCGATCGGGATGGCCGCCACCTGGGACGCGCCCCTGTTCAAGCAGATTGCGACTGTAATCTCGGACGAAGCGCGCGCCAAGAACAACGAAGCTCTGCGCCACAACAACCATTCCATCTATTACGGCCTGACATTCTGGTCGCCGAACATCAACATCTTTCGCGATCCGCGTTGGGGCCGCGGGCAGGAGACCTACGGCGAAGACCCGTTCCTGACCGCGCAGCTTGGGATGAACTTCGTGGTTGGCATGCAGGGCGACGACCCGAAGTACTACCGGGTCATTGCGACGCCGAAGCACTTTGCCGTGCACTCCGGTCCCGAGAGCGAGCGCCACCGGTTCGACGTTGATCCATCGCCGCACGATCTTTGGGACACCTATTTGCCCGCCTTTCGCGCGACCATTGTGGACGCCAAGGCGGGCTCCATCATGTGCGCTTACAACGCAATCGAAGGTCAGCCTGCCTGCGGCTCGGACCTGCTGATGAAGACCATCCTACGCGGCTATTGGAACTTCCAGGGCTATGTGACCTCCGACTGCGGTGCCATCGACGACTTCTGGCAGAAGAATGCCCATCACACCTCGCCGGACAGCCCGCATGCTTCCGCCGATGGGCTCCTGCACGGCACCGACACCAACTGCGGTCAGACCTACGAGACGCTTCCGGCTGCGGTAGAGGCTGGTCTCATCAGCGAGTCCGACATTGACGTTTCGCTGCGCAGACTTTTTGTAGCGCGCATCAAGCTGGGCCTCTTCGACCCGCCCGGCATGGTGCATTACACATCGATCCCATTCAGCGACGTGAATTCGACGGCTCACCAGTTGCTCGCTCTTACCGCTGCCGATAAGGCGATGGTGCTGCTGAAAAACGATGGGGTGCTTCCGCTGCAGCCGGCGAGGTACAAGACGATCGCCGTGATTGGTCCGAACGCGGCCTCCCTGACAGCGCTGGAGGGCAATTACAACGGCGTGCCGCGCGATCCGGATATGCCGGTGGATGCGCTGCGCAGCGCTTTTCCAGGCGCTCATGTGATCTACGAACAAGGCTCGCCTTACGTCGAAGGTGTCAACCTGCCCGTGCCGCGCTCACTGTTTCGCCCTGCGGCAGGTTCGAATCAGGAAGGCCTCAAGGCCGAGTATTTCGCCGGCGATAGCCTGGAAGGCAAGCCGGTGATCACGCGTGTAGACCCTCAAATCGACTTCGACTGGACCTCGGTCAGTCCGTTGCCCCGCAACTCGGAGAGCGGATTTGCGGTGCGCTGGACTGGCGTTCTGGCCCCACCCGCAGCGGGCAGGTTCGAATTCACCTTGCGGGTCGGACGTTGCCGTCTTTGCGGCGGACATGACCATTTCTCGGTCGTAGTCGACGGCAAAGAAGTAGCCGCAATGTCGAACGCGGCCCCTGCCCCAGGGCAGGGTTTTGCCCATGTCAACGGCGCGACCGCTGCGGTAGAAGATCAGCATCCCGGCGGTCCGCCGCGCTTCGTCCTGGATTTCGCGGACACGCGACCGCTACCCATCCGTATCGAGATGTCGCGCTCCTCGTCGATGATGGGAGGAGGCATCTCGCTCGACTGGCAACCGCCCGCCAGCCTCCTGTTGCAGCGAGCTGTTGCTGCTGCCAAGACCGCAGACCTGGTCGTCGCCATGGTGGGACTCTCGCCGCAGCTTGAGGGCGAGGAGATGCCGATTCACGTGGAAGGTTTTTCCGGCGGCGACCGCACCGACATCAAGCTGCCTGCGCCGCAGCAGCAGCTTCTGGAACAGTTGGCGGCGACCGGCAAACCGATTGTGGTGGTTCTGCTGAACGGCTCCGCCCTGGCAGTGAATTGGGCCCAGGAACATGCGAACGCAGTTCTCGAAGCCTGGTACCCAGGCGAGGCCGGAGGTAAAGCCATCGCCGACACGCTCACAGGGTTGAACAACCCTGGGGGCCGCCTCCCCGTCACCTTCTACAAGTCGCTCGATGATCTCCCGCCGTTTGCCGACTACTCGATGCAGAACCGCACCTATCGATACTTCAAAGGCAAAGCCCTATACAGCTTCGGCTATGGTCTCAGCTACACGAAATTCAGTTACTCGCACCTGAAGCTCTCGACCGGGACACTTCACGCCGGCGATATGCTGATTGCAGAGGCTGATGTGCGGAACACGGGCCGCGAAGCCGGCGATGAGGTCGCGGAACTCTATCTCATGCCTCCCCACGACGGCAACGGCGGCCTCTCGCCGAACCTGCAACTGGAAGGCTTTCAGCGCTTCCACCTCGCGCCGGGACAGATCCGGCACGTTATCTTCAGGCTGGATTCGCGACAGCTCTCCGAGGTGGATGCGAACGGCATTCGCTCCGTGCAGCCCGGCAGCTATAGGCTTGCGCTTGGCGGCTCTCAGCCCGACGACCCTCGCGCTCCCGAGCCCGCCCAGACAGCAAGCTTCACCATCGAGGGAACGCAGGAGCTTCCGCACTGACCGCGCTTCTGTTTCTTTGAACGAGCGGTTGCAATACCTCGCTTGTTTCTGAGGCTCTCCCGAAGCAGGTACAGCGGCTCTGAGGCTCGGGTCTGACTCGCCACAGGAAATTGGAGCACCGCGCTCGATTTATCTATAACTGGGCGGATGACGCGTTTTACGGGAAGTTCGTTGCTCATTTCGCGGCAAGCCCCTGTTACCGCCAAGTGATACTGGACAAACAACAGCCGTTGGGCGGTAATCGCCTGCAAGCGTCGCGTATCGTTCACCGGTGATAGCATGGGTGCCGTCGGAACGTGAAGCCATCGCTACACCAATGTTCGCCCTGTGTGGGGTGAAGACTTAGACGGCTCCCGGCAATTGGGTCTGTGGGCTTTTCCGCCGACCTAGCGTGAGTAGCGATGTGGCTTCCTTGCAAGGTAAGGAGACTGCCGTCATGCGAGTCGCACGATGTTTTTCCTCATCCCTTCTATTGTTTGCGCTGGCGATATGCTGCTGTAAGTCGTCTGCTGGAGCAGCCCCTGCGGGGACAAAGATTGACTTCTCTTCTCTCGATACCCACCATCCCCCCAAAGTGTCGGGCACGCTCTACCTCCCCGAAAACGCTTCCAGTCCTGTTCCCACCGTCGTTTTGGTTCACGGCACCATGGGAATCGACCAGCGTGGCGAACTTTATCGCCAACCGCTCCTCGGCGCGGGGATCGGAATATTCGAAGTCGACTTCAAGACCGGGATTTACAGGGGCGCCCTGGACCGGCCAAGTCCCGACACTTTTCTGCCGCTGGCATTCGCGGCGCTAAAAGAGCTGCGAAAACTGCCCGCCGTCGATCCCGCTCGCATCGGCATCATGGGCTTTTCTTTAGGCGGCAACATCGCCTTGAGAACAGCCATGGAAACCAACGTTAAGCAATGGATGGGAGATGACAAAGGATTCGCCGCATTCGCCTTGTTCTACCCGGTGTGCAATCGCTTCACAAAAGACTTTGAAAAGAGCGGCAGCAAACTGAGCGGCGGTCCAATGATTATCTTCTATGGGACCGACGACTCTTACGGCGAGGGTAAGGCAGTTCCCGAGCTCAAGAACCTGCTCGCGGAGAAGTACAACTTTCAATTGATCACTGTCGAATATCCGGGCGCCACGCATGACTTCAACCTCAATGGGCCCGACCAGAACATGTTCGACCCCCTCGCCAAAGGAATGAGAGTCCACATAAAGTGGGACCCCGAAGCAGCGAGCGATTCCGTAACCAAGGTTGTGGCCTTCCTGCGTGAAAACCTGGCAGTCAAATGACAGGATTTGGAGCCATGCTGACGCCGTAAGACCGGTTGACTCATCAGGCAGCCGAGCCAGCGGAACGGAGGGAGAAAGATGAATCTGACACGGGGAGTTCGAGTCGTTGCATGCATCGGTGTTGCACTGTTTGCAGCCGCGGCGGCCGAGGCGCAGAGTTCGCCGGTAAATGATCAGATCACCCAGCAGGAACAAAAGCTGGCGGAAGCACGTGCAGCACACCGCACGAACGATGAAGGCGTGCAGCTGATAACCCTTGGCTACTTGTACCGGCAAGCCGGAAAGATGCAAAAGTCGCTGGATTGCCTCAACCAGGCTTTGCCTATTGAACAGAAGGCGGGCAACCAGGGTGCGCAGGGCATGGTGCAGAACATTATGGGCAGGGTGTATACGGACCTGGGTGACGAGAACAAGGCGCTGGAGCTGCTCGACCAGGCGCTGCTGATTTGGCGCTCACTGGGGCTTCACCCCGCCGAAGCCAACGCCCTGACCTATAGAGGGAGGGTCCATAACAACCTGGGGCAGCGGGAAGAGGCGCTGAAGGACCTGAACGACGCGCTGACGATCTGGCACGCCGTCGGCAACGCGCAGGGCGGAACGAAGATGCTCAGCTTGAAAGACAAGCTGCGCGATCTGGGGCAGCTNNTACTCCGGCATGGGTCAGGGGCCGGAGGCGTTCAAGTACTTTAACCAGGCGCTCGCGATCTGGCGGGAGACGGGAGAGCACGGCGGCGAGGCGATGACTTTGAACAGCATGGGCCGGGCGTACGCGGACCTGGGAGAAAAACAGCGTTCTCTGGAGGTTTATAACCAGGCGCTGGCGTTATCGCGGACGGTTGGAAACCGGCAGGACGAAGCGCTGACACTGGAAAATATCGGCCGGCTATACCGCGACCTGGGAGAATCGCAGACGGCGACCGACTACTACAATCAGGCACTGCCCGTATGGCGTGAAATAGGGAACCGCAGCGGCGAGGGACTGGTGGTCAACGATATCGGCCGGGCTTACGAAGATATGGGGCAACCGCAAAAGGCGCTGGAGTATTACCAGCAAGCATTGCCGATCTGGCGCGAAACAGGCATCCGGCGCGGCGAAGCGATGACGCTGAACAATATGGGCAGGGATTACACCGACCTGAAAGACCCTGACAAAGCTTTGGATTTTGATAGCCAGGCACTGGCGCTCTGGCGCGAGGTGGAGGACCGGCACGGCGAAGCGCTGGCGCTGATGACGATCGGGTGGGCTTACTCGGGGCGCAAGGAAGATGAGAAGGCGCTGGCAAGCGAGCTGGGGGCGTTGTCTTTGGCGAAGGCAGCGGGCGATCCGGAGGTACAGGGCTCCATCGAAACCTCGCTGATGATGGGTTTACGAGAACAACATCTCCCTGAGGAGGCGATCTTTTTTGGCATGGATGCGGTGAACAACTACCAGCAGATTCGTAAGAACATTTCGGGGATGGCAAAGGAAGTGCAAGCTGGATTCGCGCAATCGAAGTCGGCCACGTATCGCATGCTGGCGGAGCTTCTGGTCGAGTCTGGCCGGCTCGGGGAAGCCGAAGAGATTCTCGACCTGCTGAAGGAGCAGGAGCTGAGAGACATTGTGCCCGGCACCGATCCGAATGCGGCGGCAAAGGCTGTGCCGCTGAAGTTTACGGCGCTGCAACAGAAGGTGCTGGGCCAGATGGCGGAGTTGGAAAAGAGGGCGATGCCGCTTGACCAACTCAACGTCGAATATGTCGGCTTGGAAGTGCAGGCGGCGCGGACCCCCGAGCAGGACGCTCACCTGAAGACCTTGGGCGCAAGCATCGAGAAGCAAACCGCAGACTTGCAGGCCTTCTTTGACACCGCAATATCTCCAGAGCTCAAGTCCGATGCCGCCCACACAGGTGGAGCTGCCAGCGAGGACGTCGCCGCACACAGTTATCTGCAGGAGACGCTGGCAAAGCTAGGCCCGCATGTGCTCGGCATTCGGCTGTTGCTGGGCAAGGACCACGCGTACGAAATCGTGGTCACGGCAACCTCGCGAAAGAAGATTGAACTGGCAGCCACGCCGGCTGAGCTGCGCAACAAGGCGTTTGAGGCGCTGAAGATCCTGGGCATGCGCAACTCCGATCCCAGGCCGCAGCTGACCCAGTTGTATGCCATGATCGTGGCCCCGCTGGAAGATGATCTGAAAGCCCTGGATACACCTGCTGACGCGGAGGGCCGCGTTCCCACGCTGCTGTGGTCTCTGGATGACGCCTTGCGGTATCTGCCGATGGCCGCACTCTATGACGGTCGGCATTACATGGTCGAGCGCTACGAAAATGTGCTGTTCACACCGGAAAGTTACGGCCACATGGTGGATGCGCGGCTGACGAACGGGAGCGCGCCGAGCGTGCTTGCAATGGGCTTGTCCAAGAGTTACGGCGGTCTGCCGGCGCTGCCCGGCGTGA
>PLUT01000137.1:3834-4277 GCA_003162875.1 Granulicella sp. | reverse complement strand
CCGAGCAAGTCCCCTGCCCTCTCGATGGACACATGCCACTTGTCCATGATCGCGAAGAACCCATCGATGGACGATTGACTTAGACGTTCCCGCGTCTCAAGACGGCTGAGATCCGGTGTGACATCGAACTGGTACCCTGGTGCGGCGTAGGAAGGATGGGTGGCCATACGAGTCCTCCTCCATGAAGTCAGTGTCTCATAATGGATAGATTTTGTCTAGTAGTGGATTAGGTTACCCTCGCCCCGCAGCAATCCAATCAGAAAAAGTGAGGCGCGGCACCCCACTCACGTACGGTTTCGTCTGACCGTGAGCGAGCTTGTTTGGGGTGCCATAGGGACGAAGGTCCGTCCTTGCGCTGGTTCCTGCGAGCTGAGCACACGGGCATCGAAGCGTCGGCAGGAATCTTGACTTGATGAAATCGGAAGGAAACTCAAGGAGCGAGG
>PLUT01000137.1:0-3807 GCA_003162875.1 Granulicella sp. | reverse complement strand
CTTGATCGCCTTGTAGGGCCGGAACCAGTTGGGATACACGTCGGCCATCAATCCGAAGCTCCCCTGGAGGCAGTTGTGACAGGAGGAGCCAGGCTTTGCTCCAGTCTCCAAACGCGGCACGCAAAGTACGGGACCATCGCCGGTCCCCTTCCCTGCCCCGGTTTCAAACTTGTGCGCGGGGCGGCCGTGAGGCCTTTGCCGCCTCGCGCTGAGGTAGAAGTCTTCAATCTGATCCAGGGTTTCATCGAAATCCTCGTTCAGAAAGACTCGGTCGAATTGAGAGGATACGGCAACTTCCTGCTCGTAGCCACCGACGCGATACTCGCTGTTCGGGCAGTTCCGCTCTAGGATCCGCGCCGCCGCGGCCGCCGCCGATGCGGGCTGGATAAAGATGCTAATGGAGTTTGGAAGCCGCTGCCGAAGAGCGAGGGCACCGCCACCTGTGAGGATGAGAGCCCGATCGCACGTCCCAGCCAAGACGGTACGTGGAATCCCGTAACTCTCGGTGTAGGTTTCAGCGCACTCGATCAGGGCGCCGGCGCGATTCATCTCAGCGAACCGCTCTGGGGAGACGAAGTGATAATCTTCGCCTGATACTTCACCTGGCCGTGGCAGCCGGGTTGTGACAGTGATTGCCCTGGTTAGGAACGGAACACGGTTCACAAGTCCCCGTATTAAAGTTGTTTTCCCTGAGCCCGAAGGTCCAGCAATGAGAAGTACTAAACCCGACATTGAGGCTCCTTCCGCTATTTTACAGTGGTAGTGGTATATTCGTGCGGCGAAGTTGGACGCAAAACGGCCACTCTTTCGAGTGGCCGCTGTGATCAATCTATCGATGCAGAATTCGGTTTATAGGGGTAAGTCGTCGATTTATTGGATTGAAGCTCGGAACCCTCCGAGGAGGCGTTCCATTCGACGTGAACCCCAAAACCCAGGGTTCACATCAAACTGTGAGAGATTTTACCATATATCCGTTGCTCCTTGCGTGGGACTCCAAGTTTGTTGGCGGCAACTTCGAGAAAGGCACTAGCCGGTCGATCAAAATTCATACAGAGCTGCTGTCCAAGATCCGGCGTACAGGACAGCACAGAGATTATGAGCGAGAAGAGATGGAGGTTGGTTTGCAGCCGTCAACAATTATGCCGCCACTGGTCATAGTGGCGGCATCTGGTCCGGTCAGCCATGATGGTAGCCGTGTTGAACGTTTCTGCGAGGTTCTTTACTACATCAGCCGTTCGCTTCGGAGCACCTCAATGCATCGCATTATGCCCCGGTCCGAGGTAAGTATTGTGCAGTGCAAGCGCGCGGCAACAGCACAAATCAGGATGTCTACCGCGCCGCATTGAACGCCGTGTCCCATACACGTATTGAAGAAGTGAGCCGCATCTTCGTAATGTAGCGTTGTGATTTGTTCGTCTTGAAACGATCTCAGCGCCGCCCGCAATTTTTCAAATTGCGCCGTGTCCTTGATGCCGGAGAGCACTTCTTGGCGGATTGGTCCGATTATGACCACTTGGCCATCTCTAATCGCTTCCTCAACCGACGCTACCATGATCTTCTCATCGTCCTTCAGCGTAGTTTTGTTTCGCCGTCGCAGCAGAAGAGACCATGCGCAAGTATCAACCAAAACCTTCACTTTTCAGCCTCGATCCTGTCGAGCTTCCGAACCTTTTTGTAGTCGTAGCCGGGTTCGTAATCGATAGTTCCGGACAATTCTAGTATTTCTAATTGTTTCCGCCGCGAGATGTATTCGTTCAGTGCAGCGGTCACCGCGGCTTTTTTCGTTACATGATGACCTATTTGCTGCGCTGCCTCGATCAGTCCCTCATCAATCGCCAGATTTGTAGCCATTTGTGATTCCCCTTTCGATGTGTAGTCTACCACACATCGCCATGTGTAAACTACTCGAGGCTATTCATCCAAAGGTCGCTTCTGGCCAAGCGCCCAGTTCGGATAGCAGCCTTGCAAGCAACTGGCCGTCGTCGCCAACGCTCGAGGCCCGGGCGGGATTGTCTTCGAAGCGTCTGAATAGAAACAGATCAGCAGCTCTGCGGCTTGACGTGGACGAATTGGCCATTCGTCCACGTCTTAGGTTAGGCTGCGCGTTTCTCGATCGCAGGAACAACCTGCATGTCGAGCGCTACACGGTAGAGCTTCTGGAACGTTGGGATGGTGTTCAGGTTCTGCAACTCGTGACGCAGAAGCAAGGTCAGTAGTGCTGATGCGTGCGTGTGTTCCGCCACCTCCCTAACCTTGGTCAGGAGAGCAACGGCCGCATCCAGCTTTGCCGTGGCCAGTCCGAACTTCTCCCCCTTGATCTCGCCGGCTTCCAGCTTTGCCGCCAAGGTTTCGAGAATGTTGTTCGCCAGATCAACGCCGAGAATGGTTTCCTGCACCTTACGGGCAGCACGAAACTTCTTCTCAGGCTCACTGATGGAGTGGACCTGGTTCTGCTGCGGCGGAGGAGTTACCTTGGCCGCTACGGCCGGTTGCGCCACAGACGGTTGCGCCACTTGCGGCGATCCCACCACCGGGACGGTTTTCTGAGGTTGCTCGCTTTGCGGGCGCGCGACCTGTAGCTCTACCGGCACCGTCGAACGATTCGCCGTTGGCACAGCGCTTGTCTTCGGCTTTGTTCCAGCCGGAAGCGCCCATCCCGGCATATCCGGCAACTTCGTCGGATTGCCACGATCATCGAGCGGGACCCACAGCACGCTTCCAAGGTCTTTGAACCGGTAGAAGTACTCGCCCAACCCGAACATCGATGCAGCGCGCTTCTTTGCCTGTGCCTCCGCGCGCGTACAAGCGTTGTCGTCATCGGCCCACATCTCCCCGGTCGACGCCTTCTTGCCAATTCCGACGATATCCAGGGTGGCAATGATGGTGACCTTCCCGGTGGGGACGCACTTCCCTCCCCTCATCCGTGTAAGCCCGACTGTGGTCTCACTGGACAACTCAAAGGCCCAGCCAGCCGGCGAGAACACTTCGTTCAGCCGGGCGGTGTACGCTCGAGGGTCGGCATACGGAGCAACGCAGCCCTTTTTCCCGTCTTGCGTTTTGTTAGTGACGCGCCACTTCACATCGGCGATGGCAAAAGGCTGGCTCAGACGAGCGAGCAGGGCCTTTGCTTCTTCGGGTGTGTAAACAAATTCAGCCATAATTGGTACTCCTTCGGAGTAACTACAAGAAACAGGTGTAGACGGCCACGGAAGCTATATTGTGGGCGTGGTGGGCGTCGCAGGTAGAACGCACTTCACTGGTTGCTATATGCGGGCGTAGCGCCAACCGGATTGTTCGGCTGGCCGTTGTTGCGCTGCCTTGGCTGTCTTGAACTCGGCTGCGGCTGTTGCCCGGTCCGCGTCGATCTGAATCCGATTCCAAGCGGTGGCCGGGGAAAAGCCTATGTTGACTTGGTCTGGCATGACTGATCCTCCTTCTCGTAGGCGCCTGCGCCGGGATGTATCTCGGGGCTACCGCTGACTCCTGGCTGCCCTCTTGGCTTGCTGGGAGTTATAGGCTCTCTTGACTTCGGAATAGAGCGGATGGGAGGGCCTGACCCGGATACGATCCTTGTCGAAGAAATCCGTCATGGTATCGGTCTGGTTCACGACGACGAAGGCCTCTTGAATGCCCGCACTGAAGCGCATGTAGTCTCGCGCGGTGATCGTGATGGTTTCGTCCGGCAAGCCGCTTTCTGGCGTATAGGGGCCAGTGCTGTACGAGGCCTTCTGGAGCTTGCCGCCGTCCTTCAGTCCGTTGTAGAAAAACTTGAGCATTGACGCGGATCCTTCCATGAGATTGCAGCCG
>PLUT01000294.1:3938-26292 GCA_003162875.1 Granulicella sp. | reverse complement strand
CGCGCATGTTTTCCTGCGTCTTGTAATACTTCCGCGTCGCCAGCGCGATTGCGTCCTCAACCGCGCCCACCACAATCGCGGGCTCGATGCCCTTATCCCGGCTCAACGTCTCAATCGACTGATACAGAACACTCGCCATCGTCACTCACCTTCAAATTTGCTTTTCACTTACAACTGACCACGCACGACTCGCCCTTGTACCGGCCCCTTGGTAACCCAAGGCTGGTAGCCTGAGGTTTCAGCCTCAGGTTTCCTTGGGCCTCTCAGCCTGCCCAGGAAGCGAGGGGCTTTAGCCCCTGGGGTATCGGCCTTTCAACTAACAACTAGCAACTAACAACTAACAACTAGCAACTGCCCTTCAAATCTCAACCACTAGATTCGCCTTCTCCAAGTTCTTCAACTCAATCTCGATCGTCTCCGCCACAGCCGCCTTCTTCGCGTTGCCCTTCTGCTTCACTGCCGCCACATCGATCTTCAGCACGCCATCCGCAAATCCAATCAGACGCCCCGTCCAAACCCGGCTGTTGTTCACCGGGGTAAACGTCTTCACTTTGACCAAGCTGCCGCGGAACCGCTCAAACTCATCGGGCCGCGACAGCCTTCGTTCGAGCCCTGGCGACGAAACCTCCAGCGTGTACTCCGAACCCGGCACCGCATCCTCAACATCCAGCTGCGTGCCAAAGTCCCTTGCAAACGCCGCGCAATCCTCATGCGTCACGCCGGACAGCAACTCCGCCGGAACGCCTCGTGGCACATCCTGAACCTCACCGGCCGCGACCAGCTCCGCTAGCCGCTTCCGTTCTCCTGCGTCCTTCTCTACGAATACCCGCAGCGCCCGCGACTTTCCGGCGCCGCCAAACTCCAAATCCACAACCTCCAGGTGGTGCGACGCCGCAACCCGCTCCGCCAACGCCCGAATTGCGTCCATCTGCAATGCCATAAGCCGTCATCTCTACCGCTGTCATCCCGCGCCCAGAAACTGTCATCCTGAGCGAAGCTGCTTGCGTCAGCAAGCAGCGCAGTCGAAGGACCTGCGGGTTGCTGGCGTATCCTCAACCCTTTGAGCCATTCAGCCGCAAATCCAAACCGCAATTTGCCAAACTTTCCTTAGAGCAACAAAAAGTGGGCTCTCGCCCACTCATCTCTTCCGCCATTTCTGCCGGTGCATTCACGGCTGCCTACCACGACGGAACAAATCCGGGGTCCCCGGAGAGCGGCCTTTTGCTCTCTGGGGTGGAAATCCGGGGTCCCTGGAGAGCGGCCTTTTGCTCTCTGGGGTGGAAATCCGGGGCCCCAGCGACCAATCTCTGTCGGTTGGGGTTTCGAACTCGGATGCACTCTCAGCATACACCGTCTGAGCGGCATTTTCAACGCGTCCGGCCAAGCGCAAAACCGGGCGGGACTGGCTCCCGCCCGGCTAGGTACCCTGTCACTCAGAGGACTTCGGTTAGGTTAGGCCTTGGCCGCAACGCCGCTCTTGCTGCGCATCCGCATGTAGCCGCTCAGCCCAAGCAGACCGGTCGACAGCAGCAGCAGCGAGTTCGGCTCCGGCACTGGAGACGTCACCGTGAAGGAGAGGTTGTCCAGCAGCGCAAACGCCGGATCCTGGGCGACAGCGTTAGGATCGCTCGCCAGGAACGACAGCACATCGTTGGTCGACGTGTTGTTTACCGTAAACGTCAGCGACTCAGTCTCCCATCCGCTGAACCCCTGGCTAGTAATGCAAGGGGTGTGGCCGTTCTCAGTCGCGCAAGAGGTTGTAGTGTCCTGAGATGCGCCCTTTGCGGCGTCAAGGTCCCCGCCCGTACTGTTCAACGCCGTCAGACCCGAACTCGCTGATGCACCTCCGAGCGTGACATCCAGCAGCGCGTCAAAGTTGCCCGTGCAGCCACCGCAGCTGTCCGAGCCCTGCTTCTGCTGGTCGCCGGCAAAGTCGAACGTGAGGGTCACGATGTCCCCTGCGGCCAGCCCGGAGAGGCTCGTGGTTACCGCGGCCTGCTGGTAGTCCGCGTCCAGGGCGAGGACAGGAGCGGGATTCGAAGTCGTACCAAGATCGTTCGAAACCGTAGCACTATCCATCTTGAGGCCGGTTTGAGGCGTGATGGTAACCGCACTGGTAGCGCTTTGGAGAGCGAAGTTGTACCCATAAGTTGTTATCGGAGGGTGGCCGCTGACGGAGTAGACTCCGTTGGTCCAGTTGGACAGCACGTTGGCGCCGCCGTTAACGGAACTGGGTAGGATTTGGTAGGAATTGCTCCCGGTGGGCGAGATGGGGATCGGGATCACCGATGCATGGGCTGCGGCCGTGGCTGCGACCGTGGAGGCCAGGGCCAGGGCCATAAAAGCTGAACTCCGAGTGATTAGTTTCATGTTTTGAGTCCTCTATAGAGTGTTCAGATAAAGAGTTAGTGGTACAGACCTATGCAGCTCGACCGGTCTTGCTACAAGCGGAGTAATCCAACCGTGTGCTGTGTGGCCAATGATCTTGTTACACCTGTCACAAGCAATCGGGCTGCCATTCACAAATAGCTTGTGACGTATATACTTAGGCATCTTTTCAGACATCTCAACCGAGTTTTCTACAGGCCTGGAAGGGCAATATGCAATTTATTGCACATCGCGGGAGAAATTACTTTCCACCTGACGGCTCCAAGACATCTCCCCTGATGCCCGCAGGCTCGCCCTTACATCACCCCGAAGGCGCCCGCCCGGACGGGTTTTCGCCGCTCGCGCGGGCCGCCGACAATGACCCTGCTCCGCCCGGCGGTCTCCCAGGCGGCGGCCTTCCCCACCCATCTTCTAGACGTCTGCTTTGGTTAACAACAGAGCTTCCGCTTCCGGCACAGCCATCTCCCCGGCCTCGCCAGTCAGCGGAACGCTCACCAGCACAGGCAGGTCCTTGCGCCAGAACATAAACGGCTCAACCAACTGTCCGAACAGGACCGGCGAGATCGGCTGGTCGATGCCATAGCGCGCCGGCTGCTTGTCTTTCGGCAGATACAGTGTGCCGAACATCTTGTCCACCCAGGGCAGCATTGGCGCGTAGTTCTTGTTGATGTATGCCGGACCGTCGTTGGTGTGGTGCCAGTGGTGAAACGCGGGAGTGGAGACAAGCCATTCCAGCGGGCCAAACCGCCAGTTCACGTTGGCGTGGATAAAGAAGCCCCAGACGATGCCTATGAACATCAACAAAAACGGGATTGTGCCGCTCAGGTTCGTCGGCGACACCAGCCCCAGCACAAACATCGGCGTCATCTCGCACATCCTGGTAAACACCAGGTCCACCGGGTGGCCGCGTGAACTCACCAGGAAGTCGACATCTTCGGCGCTGTGGTGGACCGCGTGGAAGCGCCACAGCAGCGGAATCTCATGGCTCCAGCGATGTCCCCAGTAAAACCCGATCTCTCCCACCACCGCCGCCCCGGACAGGCGGGCCCACAGCGGCAGCCCGGCCATCAGCTTCAGGAACCCCGCGGGTTCGAAGTGCCGGGTCCCCAACGCAACGGCCGCCAGCGGGAAGCCCAGCAGAAAGGCGGGCAGCAGGCTGTTCAGGAAGTAGTAGCCGACATCCGTCACCACCGCCTTGCGGAAGATCTTCTTCGGGTGCAGCGCAAACAGTCGCTCCAGCGGGATAAAGATCACCGCCAGGACCACCAGCCACGCACCCGCATGCAGAATCTGCAGCAGCGTCCGCACAATCTGCGGGTACTGGTCCACCTGCGGGAACTGCGCAACCAACCAGAACTTTATTTGCTCCAGGTAGCTTAATTGATCCATCGTGCTCAGGCCACCTGCCCTTGGAAGGATTTGACCGCCGTTTGTGCCGAAAGCCGAAGCCTACACTTATCCTAGTGCAATCCGCGGCAACTCTACATGCATTTACAGCAATCTGAATGCCATTTCGCTTGCAGCCAGCCCTCGGCTCACCCTCCCCGCCCAGCCTCTGGTGCCTTGCGCCGGCGAGAGACGGAGGCCGCCAGCCAGTTGCTCTCCCACTCCTGCGAACCTATACAATCAACCAAACCCCTCCCGTCCTCCCGCAACCAACCAACAATGAACAACGGGTCAACTACCAACCAGAAACGGCAAGCCTGACAGATGATCACCACTCCTATCCCCGAAGCCCTTACCTTCGACGACGTCCTGCTGGTCCCTGCGTACAGCGAGGTCGTCCCTACCCAGGTGAGCACCCAGACCCAACTCACCCGGCGCATCACGCTCACCACCCCGCTGATGTCGGCCGCCATGGACACGGTCACCGAGTCGCGCCTGGCCATCGCCATGGCCCAGCAGGGCGGGTTGGGCGTAGTCCACCGCAACCTCACCATTGCGCAGCAGGCGGGCGAGATCGATAAGGTCAAGCGGTCCGAGTCCGGCATGATCGTCGATCCAGTGACCATCTCGCCGGAGCAGCCCATCGCCGACGCACTCGAGCTCATGCGCCGCTTCAAGATATCCGGCGTCCCGGTCACCCGCAAAGGCCGCCTGGTCGGCATCCTCACCAACCGCGACCTCCGCTTCGTCTCCCGCACCGACATCCCCATCGACGATGTGATGACCAAGAAAAACCTCATCACCGTCCCCGTCGGCACCACTCTGGAGCAGGCAGAGGAGATTCTCCACCAGCATCGCGTCGAAAAGCTTCTCGTCGTCAACGACAACTACGAACTCAAGGGACTCATCACCGTCAAGGACATCCAGAAAAAGCTGAAGTATCCCAATGCTTCGAAGGACGAGAAAGGCCGCCTGCGCGTCGCCGGGGCCATCGGCGCCACCGGCGACTTTCTGGAGCGCGCTGCGGAGCTGATCGCCATGCGCGTCGACATGCTGGCCATCGACTCCGCTCACGGACACTCCTCGCGCGTTCTGGAAGCGGTCACCGCTGTCAAGAAGCGCTTTCCCGACGTCGACCTGATGGCCGGCAACATTGCCACCTACGACGGCGCCATGGCTCTCATCGACGCCGGCGCCGACGCGGTGAAGGTGGGCATCGGTCCCGGCTCCATCTGCACCACGCGCATGGTTACCGGCGCCGGCATGCCCCAGATCACAGCCATTGCCGAGTCCGCGCGCGCCGCCGCGAAACACTCGATCCCGCTGGTCGCCGACGGCGGCATCAAGTATTCCGGCGACGTCACCAAGGCGATTGCCGCGGGCGCCGGCGTCGTGATGATCGGTTCGCTCTTCGCCGGCGTCGACGAGTCGCCCGGCGAGACCATTTTGTACCAGGGCCGTTCGTTCAAGGCCTATCGCGGCATGGGTTCGCTGAGCGCCATGGCGCAGGGTTCCGGCGAGCGCTACTTCCAGAGCGCTGAAGATATGACCGGCGCCGCCGCCGAGGAGCGCACATCCGTCACCGCGCGTGAGTCGAACGGCTCCAACCGCTTGGCGAAATTCGTTCCCGAGGGCATCGAAGGCCGCGTTCCCCATCGCGGTCCGCTGGAGGCGATGGTCTACCAACTGGTCGGCGGCCTTCGCTCCGGCATGGGCTATCTCGGCTGCGGCACCATCGCGGAGTTGCAGGCCAACGCCCACTTTATCCGCATCTCCAACGCCGGCCTGCGCGAGAGCCACGTCCACGACGTCATCATCACCCGCGAGGCGCCCAACTACCACGCGGAATAGCTCGTGCTGAGGGGTGCCGACCGTCTTCGGACTGCGTAATTCTTACCGGGCACGACCGTCAACGGTCAAGTCCGTAACCACTTAAGTCACACATAATAAAGACCCGGCGGTTTGGCATCTCGTTTGCACGGCGTTGGGTGAACCCATTCGGTTCGCGACAAAGTCATCTTCTTGGAGGAGAGCCGGATGTCTTCACCCACATTGCTTCATCCCCAAGTGACAGCGCCTCGCGCCCGGGTGAATCAATGGGTCCCGGTATTGTTCAGCCTGGTATTCGTGTGCTTCACCTCGACCAGCTTCATGGGCGGCTCGCACACTCAGGTTCTGGTCGACAATGTCTGGCGCGCTGTTCTGGGCACATGGCATCGGAACATCACGGCAACCGTCAACGAGGTCATCCGCAAAGTTGGCCACTTCTTTGGCTACGGAATGATTGGCCTTTTGTTCCGTAACGCCTGGCATAGCTCCATCCGTGCGCATCTCGTCGCCATCAACTATCGCCGGCTGGGCAGTCGATTACTGGGCAGGCGATTGATGTTGTCGGCGTCCGGGCTCTCCGTCTTGTGCACATTCGTCGTCGGCTGTCTGGACGAATGGCACCAGAAATACCTTCCCGGACGCGTAAGCAGCTTCCGCGACGTTTTGCTCGACACCGCCGGCGCGTTGGTGCTGAACCTGGTCTTCTGGAGCCTGCGCGCCCAGCGTCGCCGCCGCTCGCTCAATGCCTTGGAGGCTGGATCGCGGCTGATAGATTAGAGGCATGCGTCCGGTTTTCTTCTGTAGGCCAGCGCCAGGGCCGCCCCGCAACCATGAAGACTGGCGCTGGTGGCTCAACGTATGGACTCCGGCGGCGATCGCAGTCGCGATCATCTGCGTCGAATCCACGGAAACCTTCTCCTCCCAGCACACCAGCAGTTGGCTGCGCCCCATCTTTCAGCACCTGTTCGGCGCAATCAGCGACAGTACCTGGGATTTCTTCCACCACCTTTTGCGCAAGTCCGGCCATTTTGTAGGCTACGGAACGGTTGCCTTCACGTTCCTGCGCGCCTGGCTGCATACGCTCGCCCGGTCGGGGTCCCCGCCAGCTTCGCTGGTGGGGTGGAGGCGCGGCCCGACGGCGCTGCTCTCCTGGCGGGTCGAGTCCTCGATCCTGGCCATCCTCTCCACCGCCATCGTAGCCAGTTGCGATGAGTTCCACCAGACGTTTCTCCCCGGCCGCACCGGGTCGCCCGTCGATGTTCTGCTGGACACCGCGGGCGCCTGCACGCTCTGCCTCCTGGTCTGGCTGGTCTGCTGGAGCGGGCGAGCCCAGCACGCGCCGGCAGCCGATAGCTAATCACTCGGCCTTGGTGCTTTCCCAAGACGCCTCCAGAAAATGTTGTCAAGGCCCTCGTTCTGTGCAAAAGCCGTCCATGTCGCACCATCCAATCAAGATCAAAAATCCGCCAAAATGGCAGATGAGTTAAGCCCCACCCGGTATACTTAACGTAGTGGAATTGAATAAGAAAAGACCCGGCGTCCAAGCCGGGCCTTTCGCGTTAAGGAGCCTGCTGCTGATCCTCCAAAGTTGCCCTTCCGCTGGTTAGCTGGTAGCCGATCGCTGACAGCCGATAGCTGATAGCTCAAACCAGAAAACTGCCACGTCCGTGCAAATGTTAGCCCAAGGACAACTCCCCGCTGGTACCTCGTTTGCTCCATTGAATCCTGTTAACCAGAAAGGGACTCCCCCATCGCTAAGAATCTTTGTTTGCAGCAAAACACCAGACAATTTCCGGGAAAATTTTCGCCGATGGTTTTAGCTGAAACCATCAAAAAAGCGCCGCATCTTTGCCGGTCTTGCACCATCAGCCTGTTAGCGCAGAGGTGACTCCCCACGCTAGCTCGTTCGTTTCGCCGAATCCTGTTAACTCGGAAGGGACTCCCCTCTAGCTAACTAATTTGTTTGCAACAAAACATCAATTAAATCCGGGGTTTTTGGACGTTGTTTGTGATTCAGTGCCGATTACTGGTCGTGTTCTGTTTGCTCAAGGGTGATTGCTAACTCGTGGTCAGGTTTTGTCTGGGTCAGGTTCTGTTAACTCGGAAGGGACTCCCCTCTAGCTAACTAATTTGTTTGCAACAAAACACCAGTCAAATCCGGGTTTTTTGGACGTTGCTTGTGATTCAGCGCCGATTACTGGTCGTGTTCAGCACGATCGCATCGAAGCGGTGTCTCACTGAGAAGCCGAACCGCTCGTAGAGTCTGGCCGCCGGATTGTTGCTCTCGGTAACCGTCAGCGTGACCGCCTCAAATCCCGCGCCCAGCAAGCCTCCCGCGCAGCGG
Organism: Granulicella sp.; assembly: GCA_003162875.1. Classification (GTDB taxonomy): domain Bacteria; phylum Acidobacteriota; class Terriglobia; order Terriglobales; family Acidobacteriaceae; genus Edaphobacter. Next base: position 18,344 of record PLUT01000294.1, on the reverse strand, counting down.
TCCAGCAGCAGGCGGCCGAACCCGCGGCCGCGAAGGTGAGGCGCGACGCAGAGTTGCGTGATGTGCGCGACCTCCGGGGCTACGCGCGACGACAGAATCATGCCGACCAGCGCGCGGCTTCGCCGGTCTCGCAGCATCCAGGAGAAGTTCGCTTCAAAGATGCCGCATCCGGGGAAGCGCACGATGTTGTGCAGGAATCGCAGGGAGCCGTGCAGCGAGCGGTACTGGTCGTTGATCTGAGCGTCGGTGTGGCCGACGTAGCAGGCATAGATCAGTTCGGCCGCGGCCTGGTAGTCCTGCGGAGTCCAGGGCAGCAACTCGAGGTCCGCCGGAGTATCCTGTGCGGGCACATCCGCCGCAGGCAGAGCAGCCGGCCGGCCGAGATCGCACTCCAGGAACAGGCGTGGGTAGACGGTGAACTCGGGGCCGGCAAACAGGTCGGCAAACTCGCCCGCGTCGAACAGCAGCAGTTGCGACTCCACGCGATCGACCGCCGGCGAGTGGCGCAGCATTTCCAGCACATGGGTCAGCAGCTGGCGGGTCGTGTCCGCGTCGCTCATCGTCCTGTGGCCGGTGGCGAAGGCGTCACCGATCACCGCCTTGTGTCCTTCGTAAACGCAGAAGGTGTAGCCACACACGCGTCCCTGGTCCAGAGCCACAAAACCGTGCAGAATGCGCGATTCCAGATACTGCAACAGCAGTTCGGTCGAGGCCCGGTAGTCCCAGCGGAGGCGCGCGCGCCACAGTTCGGCCTCACGCTCCAGCAAGGGCCGCAACTGGCGTGCGGAGAAATGCCGCAGGTCGAGGATTTCGATTTGGGAGGCAACCGGCAAGCTGGCCATACATACCGCTCTGCGCTACCACTTCATTCGAACCAAAATACCTGTCGAAGTTGCTCGAGTCGAGCTTTATTGCAAAGTGCGGACGGAAACCGCGCGATGGGTTCTAGGGCTTCGCATAGATTCTGTACACTGCGAGACCCTGCGATTCATAGAGAAACAGCGGCTCATAGACGCGGCCGGGAAGCCACTGCTCCAGGTTGGCCGTCTCGTTGGCCGGAATCACCAGCAGGTGCTGGCCGGCGGGAATGTCGATGCCGCCGCTGCAATTCTCCTCGGTCAGGCGGGGCTTGGCGGAAGGTTCGCAGTAGTCGATCGGCTCCTCGTCGCGATAGAAGGCGAGGCCGTAGACGATGTCCCGGCGGACGTCCGCGAATGCGAGCGGATGCACATCCGGCGCCAATTGCCGCATCTGCCGCGCCAGCGGCCGGGCGGAATAGTTCAGGTCGAGGTCTTTGCCATGGAAGCCGAGCAGAAACACCATCGCCGCCAGCACCGGGAAAAGGGTGGCGCTGCGTACCTGGGAGATGCCGCCGATCCGGATCGTCTGGACCACGGCGAAGAAAACCAGCAGCGCCGCGACGCCCGCGCACAGCAGCCAGCCCGTCGAGGGCACCAGGGTCTCGTACACCATGTGCTGCGGCGAAAGCACCAGCACGAAGATCATCGCCGCACAGGCCGCCGCATGCGACCACAGCAGCCACCGGGGAAGCCCGACCCGGCGAATGCGATTCAGATAATCGCCGGTGAGAATGGTGATGGGCGGGATCGACGGCAGAATATAACCGGGCAGCTTCGACTTGGAAAAGGTGAAGAAGACAACGGGGAACAGCGCCCACAGCACCAGGAACTCGGGAAAAGCGTCTCCCGCGCGGAAGTTGCCGAGGTACCACTTCGGATTGCCGCGAACCTTCCATTCGGCGAACGAGTCGTTCATTGCCGCTACCACCGCCCGTATGGCGATCACGGTCCAGGGCATCAGGCCGACCAGCAGTACGGCAACGTAGTACCAGAACGGCTGGTGGTGTTCGTACAGGTTGGTCGCGAAGCGCTCGATATTATGCTCGACGAAGAACGAATGCACGAACGTCGGATTTTCGCGCTGCACCGCGATGTACCAGGGCAGCACCATCGCCAGGTAGAGCAGGACGCCGGGCATCCAGATGGTGCGGCGCAGCGCCGACCACTCGCGCCGCAGCCCGAGAAACAGCAGAATGATGCCCAGCGCCAGGAACGGGGCGACCGGCCCCTTGGCCAGCGTGGCGGCGGCTCCGAAGAAGTAGAGGTCGAAGAGCCAGAACTTCTTCCCGGTCTCGTACCAGGCATACCAGCCCAGCATTCCGATGCAGAACGGCGCGGCGAGCTGCATGTCGGTGGAAGCGCCGCGCGCAAATCCGATGATGGCGGCGCAGGATACGGTGATCAGCGCGGCATCCAGCTGGCCTCCGGGCCGGAAACGGCGCATGTGCAGGAAGATCATTAAGATCAGCAGGTAGGCGCCGGTCGCCGCGGGCAGGCGGGCCGACCAATCCTCCACGCCGAACTCGCGGAAGAAGCCCATGGCGCGCCAGTAGTAGAGCGCCGGTTTCTCCAGCCAGGGATGCCCATAAAGAATCGGAGTGACGGTGCCGGCGTCCAGGCAGCGGATGGAGTTCTCGATGGCGGTCAAGCGGAGGCTGCTGGGAACGATCTCGGCGTTCAGCTGGCCGCAGATCTGGTTGTGCGCGCGCAGCATCTCGCGGGCGATCTGGGCGTAGCGCGGCTCATCGGCGCCCACCAGTCCAACCTGGTCGCCGCCGAAGAGCGGCACCAGGCCGTAATACAGCAGGAAGGTCGTCATCAACACCAGGATGACGAACTCCCATGGCGATTCGTTGCGCAGGCGCTGGATCTTGGCATGCACCCAGGCGGCTACCGGATGCCTTCTTTCGCCGGAGGCGGGTTGTGGCGATTCAGTCAAAATATCCATCGTGAGGAGACTGGATGAGCCAGCACCATAGGCCAGACAAGGCTAACAGAGTCTCCGCCCCTGCGGTACGCCCGGAGCCTCCGCGCCGGGTGCTGGGCCTCGGCGCTGCTTGCGGCGATCAGGGCTGCGGTTCCGCGGGTTGGGTGACGGCGGGCTGGACCGGATTGGCGGACTTCTCCTCGCGCTTCCGCTCGCGCTTGCGGGTGCGGGCAAGCAGTTCGTCCATGCGGCCGGTCATTCTTTCCGAGCGGTCGATGGCGAACGTGAGGTCGGGCACGTGGCGGACGCCCATGCGGTCCCGGAGCGTGGAGCGGATGAAGGCGCGAGCGGCCATCAAGCCCTCGAGCGTGGACTCCTCTTCCGCCTCGCTGCCGTGAACCGCAACAAAGACGCGGGCGCTCTTGCCGCCGGGCGCCAGCACCACGTCGGTGACGTAACTCTCGGCGATGCGCGGGTCGGACAACTCACCTTCGAGCATCGCCCCGATCTCGTCGGAGAACGTACTGGCGACGCGGTTGCGGTGATAGGTTCGGGCTCGCTGTTCTGGCATGGCTCAACTCTTCATCGAACACTCAAGGATACCAAAGTATGGCTGTTGCATGGCGATGCTCGGCGGGCGCTGCAACGGTTCAACGGTCTATTCAGCGGTCTATCGGAAGAGTTCATTCGGCCAGCATCTCCACGTAGGAATCCGCCACCTCGGCGCCGAGCGTATTGCTCAGGCGGTGCAGGGCGTCATCCACTTCGCGCATCTGGCCGGCCAGGTAAGCGGCCGAGCCGGAGATGGCAACCACGCCGAGCGTAGCCCGGTTCCACAGGGCTGCGTCGTCCAGTTCGGCAACCGAGACGTTGAAGCCGTGGCGCAGCTTGTCCTTGAGTGAGCGCACCACCTGGCGGCGGTCCTTGAGCGACTGCGCGTGCGGAATGGAGAGTTCGACGGTGAGTTTAGCAATGGGCATTGCGGACGATTCGCGCGGTCGACGCTGCTTTAGAATCTACCGGAGAATATCAGGCTTGTGGCGGCGGATACGCCTGGTACGGCGTGGGAGGCGGATAGCCCGGAGGAAGCTGAGGCTGCGGCGTGGATCGGTCGAGCAGTTCGCCTAGCATGGGATACCGGCCGCCCAGGAAGTAGAGGGCAAAGGCATCGTTGAAGGTGAAGACCGGCCCGATGGCCAGCAGCAGCGTGTAGACCATGCTGCCCAGATACCAGGCAATGCCGACGATCACCCCGAGGACGATGAGGACGATGCTGGGAACGCCCGCGAGATGCAGGAGGAAGCCGAACAACAGCACCACGGCGCCCACGATGAGGGTGGCCAGGAGAAAGACGATCTCCCAGACCATGATTGCGCCCATGTAGCCGGCGATGCCGAGGCCAATCTTCAGCAGGACGAAGATGGTGAACTCACCGGGTTCGCGGCGGATGAGTTCGACCATGCGGCGGAAGGCCTCGCGGAGACCGGTGTTTTCCAGCGCCAGCGACGGGACTATGAAGTTGGCCAGCAACGAAAAGATGAGGAAGATGAAGCCGAAGAAGAGCATCAGCAGGCCGTAGCTGGCGTAGATGGCGAGGATGGCGTGAATCAGCTCGGGCGATGGCGGCTGGCCGGGCTGCGGCGGGAAGGGAATCGAACGGAAGAGCGGAACGAGCCGGCGCACAAAGGCCACGATGGGAACGGCAGTGACCAGCGTGATGGCCGCGCCCAGAGCGAGCTTGAGGTTGGTCCAGGGCAGCGACTGCGGCCCGTATTTGCGCCAGGCCGGAGCCACGAATTCGCCGCGATTGGCGAGCATGTCGAACCAGGCGAACTGCAGCCGCGAACACACATAAAACAGCCAGATAAAAAGGGCAGAGAACAGGAGAACGCCGGTGGTGACGGCAACCGTTACGCCGGTCCCGGCAGCCTTATAGACGAAGGGGACAAAGGCGAGATACACCAGCGGAAATGGAAGGCAGATGGCGCCCGCCGTGGTCAGGTAAGCGGTCGCCGAGAGCTTCCAGGTGCGGCCCTTGCGGAAGGGCGAGAAGAGGACGAGCTTGGTTCGCTCAATTGCGGGAGAGATGCATTCGGTGGCACTCAGAATTCGCATGGCGGGTCGAGAGGAGAGTAGCACGGCGCAATGCCTGGTAAGCAACTTTCTGCGGCAGATCGGAGATAGGCCGATTGAGCAGGACGCGTGGGGCCGGGCTAGTGGGCAACAGGCGCCGAGATATCCATGGTGCGGACTTTCTGGTCGGCGGTCAGCAGAATCAGGCGCGTGCCGTTGTTCTGGAAGGCGGCAAAACGGAGCGGGCTGCCAGTGTGGAAGCTGGCGATCTGGTGCCCTTCGGGATCATAGACAACAGCCTCGTCGCGCCGATTGACCATACAGATTCGAGAGGACGACGGATCCAGCGCGATGACATAGCCGAAGAATTGGCGCAACTGGGCGCCAGTGGAGAGCGCATAGGCCATGGTGCGGTTGTCATCGCTGGAGAGATACAGGTTGTCTCCCACGACGTTGATGCCGCGGACGCCCTCGTAGGTGAGAGGTACCTCAAGCACGAGTTCATGGAGGACATTGCCGTTGGCGTTATCCAGGACCTGGATCAGCCGGCCAGCGTCTTTGTTCTTGATAGCCGAGGCTCGATCCGCCAATGCCGGTGTCGACTTCAGATGGTCTTTGGCGAAGTCGGTCTTGAACGGGAAGCTGAGGATGGTTTGCCCCGGCGGGAGATTGTTAGTGCGTGCGGGCTCACCTCCGTTGAAGGTACGCCGCCAGAGGATTGAGTTGTCGGCGACATTGTGGACGATCAGTTCGACGGCCTTCTTCGCGCCGGGTTTCCACTCCTGCAGGAGGCCGGCGGAGAGAAACAGCGAGTCGTCCTCCTTGTACGGGACGGGCGAGGAACTCACTGGATTGAGCGAGAGGTGCGTAATGGCGTGGTCCTGCTTGCCGTCCTTCGGAAACTGAACGTAGAGCGTGTCATCCGCGGCGAATACAGCGGATGTGAAGCGGCGGGAAAGCAACACGCGCTGGCCCGTGACGAGATTCCAGACGCCTCCGCGGGTGCGCGCGGAAAGCGCGAGGAACTTGCCGTCGGGCGAGGAGTAGGCGATCAGAGACGGGCCGAGCGGACTGAGCGGAAGCGGTATTTTGAAGTCCGCAACGGATTTGTCGGTCAGGTTGTGCAGGAGCACCGTGCCGTCGCCATTTTCGTTGAGCAGCCAGTTGTCCCACACGTCCATGGCTGGAGCCTTCGACCCAATGATGAACCTGCTGGTGGAGAGGTCGGCCAGGCCGATGGCGTAGTCGGCTATGTTATAGCTGAGGACGTAGTTGCCGCGGGTCACGGATTCGAGGTCGGTGAGACGAAAGGGAATGGGCTGCAGCCGCTTGCCCTCAGGAAAGCTGAAGATACCGGAGTCCTTCAGTGAGTCCGCTACGCCGACAACCTTGTCGGAGCCGAGAAAGGCATACGCGCCCGTCACCGTGTTCTTCAGGTCCTTGCCGATGGGAACGGGTTGGCGGGTGCGCAGATCGAATGCGAGCTTGGCGTCCGCGGGGCCAATGAGGAGGGTATTGCCGTCCGCGGAGAAGCTGCCCGGCATCAGATCGAGCGGAATCGATGACTGTTCGCCAAGGGCAAGCCTGAAAAGAAAAAAGATGCTGGGCTCGAAAAAGCCTTTCTTCTGGAAAATGACGCTGCCGGTGGCGGCTTCGAGCACGGCGAGATCCAGATACACACCAGGGTCTTCCTCGCGCAAGGAGATGCAGAAGAGGGTGCGGCCGTCGGGAGCGAACTTGGACTGGATGCAGTCGTTACGGCTGATGGGCTCGTGTGAGGCCACCAGCTTCTGGTCGGCGACGCTCCACTCTTCCGTGTGCAAGCCGGGCGTGTGGAAGACGATGCGTTTGGAGTCCGGGCTAAACTCTGCGGGAAGGGCATCTTCGGCGTCGAAGCGGAAAAGTTGCTTATAGGGCTCGCGAGAGAGCACCGAGATGGAGGTTTCGTCCTGCGCCAGAATGAAGTTTCCGTCGCGACTGAAACGAAGCTGCTCCAGGTCCATGCGCAGTGGAGGGTTGAGCACCACCTCGCCAATCGGTTTGAAGTCGAGAGCGCTGTTGGCTGGCTGGTTGGCGATAACAAGCGAGCGCCAATGCTCGAACTCCGGGCTGGTGGATGACTGGGCGGCGCCGCAACCGGCAGGCAGAGCGTTGACCAGCTTCAGGATGGCGCGCAGGCGTTTCTGTTCAGGCTTGGTGATGCCGAAGAGGTCGGAGAGCGGCCCGCCCACTTTGCCCTCGACAAAGAACATGCGGTCCCAGAATTCGGCGTAGGCCTGCGGCCGGTAGCCTGCCGCAGCAGCGGCGTAAACGGCCACAGTGTCCGCTTCATCCTGCCCCTCGTCGCTGTTGCCGCTCCGGCTGGGATGCTTGTCCTTCATGCTGGCGTCGAGCAGTCGCTGAAACTTTGCGTAAATGTCGGCCTTGTCGCCGACGCTGGTGATGTTGAGCAGGCGTTTGAGGTCGGCGGTGGTCTCAATGGCGAACTGGTGGGACAGGATGTGACCCATCTCGTGCGCGATGACGGAGGCAACCTCATCCTCGCTATTCGCATTGGCCACGAGCTTGCGCGTCAGGTAGACGCGCCCGCCGGCCAGGGAAAAGCCATTGACCTCGGGCGAGTCGACGAGAATCACCCGGAACTGGATGGTGGTTGGCGGAAGCGCGGCCAGCAGCCGCTTGGTAATACGGGCGAGGTACTCGTTTTCCGCCGGGTCCTGTACCGGCTTGTAGTCCCTCTCCAGCATGTCGGCCATGGCATCGCCCAACCACTGCTCCTGCTGTTCGCTGAAGATGTTGGGCTGGGTGGAGGCGAGGATCGCAGGCGGCGCCGGGCAGACCCTTGCGGTGTTCTGGGCTGCGGTAGTGAGGATGGTGGACGCGAGGAATAGGGCTAAGGAGAGGTGAGGCAACTTGCGTCGTGACATGGGCCCACTTTCAGGACAGCGGAAGCATACCACCGGGTTGCCCTCATCCAAACGAAAATACGCTCGCGACAAGTAGTGCGAAGATGAGTGGTAGAAGGCGGAGGCTGGGATGATCTCGCAGGCGCACTGTACCGCGGCGACACCAATGGGCGCGACACTGCTCTCCGACCAGGGCCTGAGACCCGAGGATGAATCCTCGGGGTACCGCGGGGGCGCGACTTTTCGCGCGTGGGCTCCGCGGGCCACGGCGGTGTATCTGAACGGAGTCTTCGGTGGGGTAAGCCGCTTGGGGCAGACGCCGGACCTGCTGATGGCCAGGGACGCGAGCGGCTATTGGTCGGGGTTTGTCGCCAAGGCCGCCGAGGGCGATACCTACGGATTTTACGTGGTGGGTGCGGGATCGAGCGGGTATAAGCGCGATCCGTACGCGCGCGAGCTGGCGAACGACCCGGCGGCGCCGTTTCCGGTGTGCCCGGCGGTGATCCGATCGATGCGTGCGTATCCGTGGCATGATGCGGGGTTCCAGACGCCGGACTACTCGGACATGGTGGTGTATCAACTGCATATTGGAACTTATGCGCCGGCTGCGCCCGGCTGGGCGTCGACGTTTCTCGACGTGGTGGAAAAGGTGGAGTACCTGGCAGCGCTGGGCATCAACGTGGTGCAGCCGCTGCCGGTGTACGAGATGGAGGACTCGCCGTCGCAGGGGTATCCGGGGCTGGGGTACCAGGGTTCGGACCTGTTTTCGCCGGCGATTGACTACGCGGTGTACGACGAAGACGCACTGGCCGCGCATCTGGCGACCATCAACCGGCTGCTGGCGGCGAAGGGGTTTGCGCCAATGACGCTAAAGGACATTACGCCGGGCTATGCGCAGATGAAGGTGATGGTGGATCTGCTGCACGTGTACGGCATCGCGGTGATGTTCGACGTGGTGCACAACCACGCGGGGGGATGGGGGCAGACTTACACGGTGCCGAATACGGTCGATCCGAGCGGCGTGCTGCACGGAGACGATTACAGCCTGTACTTCTGGGACCGGGCTTCGACGACGGGGCCGGATGGGAACTACGACAACAACCAGAGTTTGTATTTCACCGACCAAGGATTTGTGGGTGGCCTGGCGTTTGCGCTGTGGAATGCGGACGTGAGGGGATTTCTGCATGACAGCTCGCTTTACCATGTGAAGGAATTGCATGCGGACGGGTTCCGCTATGACGAGATCAGCATGCTGCTGGCGATGAACCGGGCGAGCGGATGGCTGTTCTGCACGGAGGGGACGACGGCCGTGCGCCAGGCGAATCCGCGGGTGCTGCAGAACGCGGAGTACTGGCCGGGGGAATATGGCGCGCCTGCTCCGCTGATTGTGGCGGGGACGGATGCAGGCGGGCTGGGGTGCGACGCGGTGCAGCACGACGGGCTGCGCGAGGCGATCCGCACGGCGGTGGGGCAGGCCGCAGGCGGAGCGGGCGCGTACGTGGGGATGAGCGGGATCGCGATGGCGCTTTGGCCGGCGGGCTTTGCGCATGCATGGCAGACAATTCCATGCGTGGAGAACCACGACATCGTGAAGGCGGGCGAAAAGCCGCGTGTGCCGGCACTGGCAGACGGGGCAAACCACCGTTCGTGGTACGCACGCAGCCGGACACGCGTGGCAATGGCGCTGCTGCTGACAGCGCCGGGAATTCCGCAGCTATTTATGGGGCAGGAGTTTCTCGAGGACAAGCAGTGGTGCCCGGACCCGCGCATCCCGGACCTGGACCACCTGATCTGGTGGGGCGGGCTGGCGGAAGGGGCGGAAGGAAAGGCGTTGGACCCGGCGATGGCGGACCATCTGCGCTTTACTCAGGACGCGGTGCGGCTGCGCCGCCGGAAGCCGGCGCTGCGCGGCGAGGGATTGAATGTCTTCTTCGTGTCGGAAGCGGACCGGGTGATCGCGTTCCAGCGGTGGGCGGACGGCGCGGGGCCGGATTTGGTCGTGTTGGCGACGCTGAGCGAATCGACGTGGTGGGGGTATCGTGTGGGGTTTCCGTCGGCCGGGCGGTGGGTTGAGGTCTTCAACAGCGATGCGTACGACAGCTGCAATGCGAATGGCGTGACGGTAAATCCAGCGGTCGCGGGGAATGCCGGTGGGGTAGATGCGGAGGGGGTGCCGATGCATGGGCTGCCGGCGTCGGCGAGCGTGGTGATCCCGGCAAACGGGGTGGTGGTATTCGCACGGCAGTAGCCGCGAGCCTGGCAAGCCGATCTGCCGAGGGGGCTCAAGCCTGAAGGCTTGGTTGAATTCTTTTGAGGGATGAGGAATCTTGCGGTGGGTTAGGTGGGAGTGCGCAGGAGCAGGTAGGTACCGGCGATGCCGAAGAGGAGATCGGGGGCCCACGCGGCGAGCATGGGCGGGAAGGTGTTGACGTCGCCCATGGAACTGAAGACGGCGGCGACCGACCAGTAGGCGACGGCAACGCCGATGGCGGTGGCGATGCCGGCAAGGCCGCCGCGCTTTCCCATGACCAGGGCGAAGGGGACGGCCAGGATGGCCATGACCAGGGTGATCAAGGGAACTGAGAGCTTGTTGTCGAGCTGGACCCGCAGCTCAACGGTGTCGACACCGGATTGGCGGAGGTCGGCGATGTAGTCGCGGAGCTCGGGGTAGGACATCTCGTCGGACGGCGTGTATTCCTTCTTGAAGTAGGCGGGCTGCTCGCGGATTTCAGGGAAGGTGGTGACGGTAAAAGTCTTATATCCATCCTTAGCAATTGCGTCGCCGTTGAAGGTGCGCTGCCAGCCGTTCTCGAAGATCCAGCGATTCACGTTGGAATCCCAATGGACGCCGGCAGCGAAGATGCGGCGCTGGAGGGCGAAGGTCTGGGGATCGAACTCGAAGACGCTCAGGTTGGCGAAGACGGCGCGGTCGCCTTCCGCGTTGAACGCCTGGTAGTAGAAGATGCGTTCCGGATCGCCTGCCTTGTCGGTGTGGCCGGTGATCCACTTGCGGCCGGCGAGGTTGAAGGTCTGCGCGGGTTTGTTCTTGATCTCGGCCCGGAGCAGCTGCTGGCGGCGGTTGGCGGCAGGCAGGTAGGACTCATTGAAGGCGAACAGCGCGGCAGCCAGGACGGCAGCGAGGACGAGGATGGGAGCGACAACGCGGTAGAGGCTGATGCCGGTGGCCTTCATGGCGGTGAGCTCGGAGCCGCGGTTGAGCGAGCCGAAGGTGATCAGGACGGCGAGCAGCGAGCAGAGCGGAGTGACGGCGGAAACGATGTAGGGGATCAGGTTGAAGAGATACAAGCCAACGGTGACGAAGGGCGTCTGGTTGCGGACGATGTCGCCCATGAGTTCGAAGAAGGTGAAGACAATGTAAAGCAGGACGAATGCGCCGAGAGAGAGCAGGAAGTTGGCGGCGTAGGCTCGCATGACGTACTCGTCGAGCAGCAGGGGGAAGCTGGTCTTGAAGAGGTTGCGCATGCGCTGGACGAGAGTGGGGCCGCCGGGATGGTCGAGAGCGTGGGAGCCGGGCTGGCCGGGGGCAGGATGGGAATCGGCGTGCGGACTGGGAGGACTGGCGATCCGGGCCAGGGATTGGGCGATGCGCCGGGGAGCGACGGCGCTGAGCTTCTTTCCGAGCGACGCGGCGACGGAGGTGAAGAAGTTGAGCAGAACTCCGCCGCCCGCCAACTGCCGCAGCAGGATGATGCCGAAGGCGGTGAAGATGAGATTGGCACCCCAGACGCCGAGAAAGGGAGAGAGCTTGCCGGATTTGGCGAAGCCGACACCGATCTGGGAGAGCAGGTAATAGGCGAAGACGAGCAGCAGGGTCAGGACGAAGCCGGTGCTTTTGCCGCCGCGCCGGGAGGACAGGCCCAGGGGGACACCGATGAGCATGAGCACGAGGCAGGCGAAGGGAAACGAGAAGCGGTAGTTCAACTCGATGCGGGCGGCGCGGGCGTCGAGCGGGCTGGTGGTGGGGCCGGGGCCGCGCGCGCGCTGCCACAGCTCGCGGAGCGAGAGCGCGTGCAGGGGCGTATCCACGCGGGAGATGTGGGTCTCGTCCTGCGAGTCGAGCTGGAGGGGCAGGTCGGTCTCAGCGAAGGTCTGGACCTCGTACTGGTTGGCGTCGGTGGGGGAGAGTTGGTGCTCACCGGCGTTCACCATGTGCAGGCGGGTGGTTTGCGCGTCGGGCGGTCCCACGACGGTGACCAGGGCCTGGTCGGCGGTGGTGACGTCGCCGGGGTTGGCGGGCTGGGTCAGGTCGGCGAGGAAGACGTGGCGCCACACCGAAGCGCCGGCGGCGGCGCGGACATCCTGCACATAGAGGACCTTGTTCTTGAAGTCTTCGTAGAAGACGCGGGGCTGGATTTCAACGGAAGCTTGCGAGGCTTTGAGTCGGTCCTGGAGCTTAAGCAGGTCGCCGGCGCCGTGGGGGGCGAAGTAAAGGGCGTTGACCAGGCTGAAGGCAAATGCGGCGAAGGCGAGGATGGAAACAATGCGGACAAAGGAGAGCGCGCCGATGCCGCAGGCGCGCATGGAGGTGACCTCGGAGTCTGCGGCGAGGCGGCTGAGGCCGAGCAGGATGCCCGCGAGGACGGCAGTGGGAATGGTGACGGTGAGACTGTTGGGCAGCATGTCGCCGAAGATGCGCAGGGCATCCGTGAGCGAGGCGGAGGTCTTGACCAGCAGGTCGACGATGGTGGGGAGATCGTGCATAAACAGCACGAAGGTGAAGAGGACTCCGCCAAGCAGGGCGTAGGAGGTGACTTCGCGGAGGATGTAGCGGGTGAAGATGCGCATACAGTGCTGAGTTTGAGTGTAGCGGGTGAGGGTGGCGCTGCGTGCGGCGGCGCTATGCGGCCGACTTAACGCGGCTCTTGACTTGCGGCCGAATTGTTGCGATCGGTCGAATCTTCTTCTTCTTGGCGCGACGGGCCTGGGCAAGGTCGTAGTTGGTCTGCAGGCGAAGCCAGAAACCTTCGGAGGTTGCAAAGGCGTCGTCGAGCTTGAGCGACATGGGCGCGGAGATTCCGGAGCGGCCGTTGAGGATCATGGAGAGATTGGCGCGGGTGACACCGAGGTGGGCGGCAAGCGCGCTGACAGTGAGATCGTCGCCCATGTACTGGCGAAGGATTTCTCCGGGGTGGGACGGGTTGAACATCGGCATGAGGCCTCCATTGACAGCCGCAACGAGTGTATAGCGTATCGATATGCAATACGGATGTCAAGGAAGCCACTGCGCGGTTCAGAACTTGAAGCGGTAGCGGAGTTCGGCGCAGAGCTGGCGGGGGTCGTTGAAGTGGAAGCCGCCGAAGGTGAGCGAGTTGTCGAGCAGGACGCGGCGGTTGGTGACGTTGGTTGCGGTAACGGATGCGGAGAGATTTTCGCTGAGACTCTTGCCCAGGGCGAGGTCGAAGGTGGTGTGTTGGGGAAGGTAGGGGTCGGGATAGGGGGTGGCGGGGTTGGGGTCGCCGTTGACGAAGCCGGAGCCGTAGTAAACGTTGGTGGAGGCAGTAAAGCCGCGGGGGAGCGTGGCGTTGAAGCCGAGGTTGAGGGTGTTGCGCTGGTCGTGGTCGACGGGGGTGTAGTGGAAGCCGGCGTCGCAGGCCGCGTCGCCGATGGGGGTGCAGATGAGGCCGCCGGTGATGTTGCCGCGCTGTTCGGCGATCTGGTTGGAGTAGGCGACGTGGGCCTGTCCGAAGTGGCCCAGCCGCGGCGAGCGAAGCGTAAGCTCCCAGGCGCGGATCAGAGTTCCATCGACGGTGACGGGGAAGTAGATGCTGGAGTCGCCGATGTTGGAGTGGTCGAGGAAGTTGTTGACGCGGTTCTTGAAGGTGTCGGCGTCGAGCAGCCAGCCGCGCAAGGGGATTTGTAAGCCGAACTGGTGCTCTTCGTCGCGTTCGCCGTGGAGCGGAACCAGGGTGGTGTTGTTGGCGTTGGCGAAGGCGAGCACGGGGCCGGAGGCGGTGATCAGCGGCGGCGGCTGGTAGAAGCGGCCATAGAATCCGCGGAAGACCCAGTCGAGTTTGGGGATGCGGAGGGCCACGCCGAGGCGGGGAGCGGTGGCGTCTTCAGTGAACTGGGCTGGCTCAGATGAAGGCTGGAAGCGGGACTGGCGGAGGCCGGCGGTAAGAGTGAGCCAGGAAGTGGCTTTGAAGTTGTCGGAGAGATACTCTTCGACAACGCTGCCGCTGGCGGAGTCGGGCTCGTGGATGGGGGCGGTGGGCGGCGTTGGAGGAACGGTGACCGACGGGGGCGCGAAGATCGCACCAAAGAAGTAGCTGTCGAACTGGTCGAAGAAGTAGACGCCGCCCTGGAGGGTGTTGTGGGCGACCTGGCCGGTGAGCGAGATTTGCCCACCGCCGTAGTTGGAGGTGCGGTCGGCCGTGGTGGCGATGGGAGCGTCGTTGGCGGGCGAGGCATAGTCGGCCTGGTTGTAGTGGTAGAAGGGCGAAGCCTGGAGGACGGTGGATGCGCTGAAGGTATGCAGCCAGGTGAAGGCGGCGATGGCGTCGCTTTCACTCTGGGTGTCGCGGAGGTGGCTGGAGTCGTACTGCTGGGCTTCGAAGTCGGTGGTGCTGGGGTCGTAGGGGATCTGGAAGAAGTCGCGGCGGAACTGGGTGATGAGCCGGAG
>PLUT01000294.1:0-3804 GCA_003162875.1 Granulicella sp. | reverse complement strand
CGCTGGACTTCGAGGTAGTCGATGTCCTTCGGGTCGATCTGGGCGGCAAGGTTGGAGGCGATGTTGGTGTTGGGGATCTCGACGCCGTCGATAAGCCAGGAAACCTGGTGGCCGCCGCGCATGTGCAGCATGTCGTGGGTCATGTAGGCGCCGGGGACGTAGTCGGTGATCATGGCCATGGAGTTGGTGCGGTCGGCGCCGGGGGTCTGCGCGATGTCGAGGCGGTCGACCAGGGTGGTAGGCGTGACGGTGTCGATGGAGGCGGTCTGGAGGGGAGTGGTAACCGTGACGGTCTGGGAGACGGAGCCGATTTCGAGCATGAAGTGGAAGGTGGGCGAGGTGTCGGAGTGGACGGTGAGCGATTCCTGGAGGGTTTGGAATCCGGCGTGGGTGATGGTGACGGTGTAGTCGCCGAGCGGTATGTTGAGGAGGGTGAAGGCGCCTTCGGAGTTGGTGTCGGCGGAGGCGGTGAAGGCGGAGCGGGCGGCAGCGAGGGCGATGTGCGCGCCGGGAAGCGGGCGGTGCTGGGAATCGTGGACGACGCCCTGGAGCTGGGAGAAGACGGTGGCACGGGCGGCGAAGACCGGGAGCATGCAGAAGAGCGCGAGTGCGAGGGCTCGGCGGTGCGTGCGTGTGGCAGATTGCATGGAACTCCGCGGTCACGGACGAGTGACGTAGTTGCGACGCGCCGCTCCAGGGGCGGCGAACGCCTGTGCGGTGGATAACGAGGGGAGTGCGCTCTTAGGCGGGGAGGGCGGGAGGGCCGCGATTGAGGTTTGCGGAGGGGCTGAAGACAAACGCGCGGCGCGGACTGAGACTGGGCGGCGCGGGGGCGCGCATGGGTACCACCGAGAGCGGCCGCACGACAGTCAGCATCGCAGTGGCGAGGGCCGGCAGATGGATGGCGGCGGGATAGAGCGGGCAGGGCGGAGTGGTAAGCGCCGGGCCGCGGTTGGCGGCCAGCATCATGTGCATCATGGCGCAGTGATGTTTGCCGTGGCTGCGGCAGCAGGCGGGCAGCCCGGCTTCAGGATCGGCAGTGGCAGCGCAGAGGGGAACGACCAGCGGCGACGCGAATGCGAGCAGCAGCGTGATGGCAAGCACTCGGCGCATGGATTGAATACTAGCAGGGTAGGATGCGCGGGTTTGTCATGCGGATGGCACGGATTTGTCAGGGCATTCCGTGGGGCCGCGAGAAGTTTCCCATGCGATTCCAGGCGTGGCCGGTACCCGGAAGCCAGGGCAACGGCGAAGTGCGGGGGCACTTTGCCGCGCTCAGAATGCAACTGACAATGCAGACGGAATTGCGGTGTATCCGCTAAGGGTGCGACGGCGCGTGAGGGTGGGATGACGTTGATGGGGAGTGCGCCGACTCATGGGCGGCCTTGTGCGCGGCGTACTCATGCTCCGTGCAGTCGCCTTCAGTGAAGCAGCAGCGCAGGATACCGCAGAGCACGGCGAGGCCGATGCCGCCGACCAGATAGAGGACGCCGGAGGAGAGACGTCCGGTGAGATAGGGGTACAGGAAGATCGCGACGCCAAAGTACAGCAATACCGTGAAGATGGAGCGGAGGGTGCAACGCGACATGGCGTACCTCCCGGCAAGGAAGACGGCGGGCGCTGGGTGCGCCGCTGCAGCGGATTTTACTCCAGCGTGCGGCGCGGTGCTACTTCATTCCGAATTCCGAATTCCGATGCCCAGCGAGTCGGGGCCGGCCAGGTGTTTGACCTGGTCGAGTTTCCTCATCGCACAGGGGTCTTGGCGCGGGTAAGCGAGTCCTGGGCCGGCGGGGAGGCTGGATCACGGGTTGGCGAGGAAGCGGTAGCCGACGCCGCGGACGGTGAGCAGGTGCTGTGGGTCGGCGGGGTCGTCCTCGATGTAGCGGCGAAGGCGGACGATGAAGTTGTCGATGGCGCGGGTGTCAGTGTCCTGGTGGACGTGCCACACCTGCTCCAGGATGGCGGATCGCGGGATGATCTGGCCTTCGCGGTCGGTCAGGAAGCGGAGCAGGTCGGCTTCCATGACCGTGAGGTTGGTGAAGCGATTGGGGGCGATCAGTTCGAGGGTGTCGAAGTGGATGGTGCGGTTGTTGAAGAAGTAGGTGTCGGAGGGCGCAGGCGCGGGCGGCGGGACGTCGGATGCGGCTTGCGCGTCCTGCCAGGCGGTGCGGCGCAGCAGTGACTTGATGCGCACCATCAGGATGTTCAGGTCGAAGGGCTTGGGCAGGTAGTCGTCGGCGCCGGCTTCGATGCCTTCGAGGATATCCTCGGGACGAGAGCGCGCGGTGAGCATCAGGATCGGAGTGTAGTGCTGGGCGTCGCGCAGGACGCGTGTGATGGCGAAGCCGTCGGTGCCGGGGAGCATGCAGTCAAGGACGACGACGCCGGGCTTGTCGGGGCCGGATTGCGGTGCGGCGAGGAGATAGGCGAGAGCGGCATCGCCGTCGGATTCATGGTGCGTGCGGAAGCCTTCGGCCTGGAGATTGAAGAGCAGGCCCTGGGCGAGGTGTTCTTCGTCTTCGATGACGGCGATGAGGGCGGATTGATGCGTGTCTGTCATGGTCATCGTTCGATTTCCACGGGTGTGCCTATGGGAACGATCGGCCAGATAGCGTCGATCTCGTCATTGGTGAGTGCGATGCATCCTGCAGTCCAATCGACGTGGCGAGCCATAGGACCCAGCCATGCGAGGGAGTTCATCTGGCCGTGGATCTCAATATCGCCGCCCGGGTCGACTCCCAGTTTCTTCGCCCGCGCAACGTCCTGCGCATTGGGGTACGAGAGATGAAAAGCGTGATGAAACTTACTTGACGGGTTCTTGGCGTCGACGACGTAGAGGCCTTCGGGCGTCTTGCGGTCTCCAGCTTGTTGTTTTGGGCCCGAACTGCTGCCGAGTGAAACCTTGTATGACTGCAACTTTATCTGGTCGTGATAGAGAGTCAGCGTATGGTCTGACTTCTTGACGACGATTTTCGTGGCCTGCTGAGGTGGTGCTATCAGGGCGGACCAAAGCAAGAGTGAGATTATCTTCAGCATCGTTTACTGAATCATCGTAGTTCAAGAGAACAACCCCACGATAATCGGGATGCTCGCGATGATGATGGGGCACCCTGGTTATTTGGGATGCACGACGCTTTCGAGCAGGGGTACCAGGCCGTTCCAGGCAATCTGGACGCCGATGCAGAGCAGGATGAAGGCGATGATGCGCAGGATTCCGTGCGCCGTAGACGCCGAAATGTGCGGCGCGATTCGGTGCGCGTGCGCATAGCAGAAGTAGACGGAGAGGCAGAGCGTCAGGATGGCGAGGAGCAACCCGGCGTGGGCGAGCAGATTGTCTCGGATGGGCCGCTGCGGGGTGTGCGCCGCGAGGGTGAGCATGACCACGATGCAGCCGGGGCCGGCAGTGATGGGAAAGGTGAAGGGGTAGAAGACCTTCTGGCGCAGGTCTCGGGCAAGGTCGCCGACCGGTACCTGCGTGGCGGCCTGCATCTTTTCGGGGCTGGGTTCGCTGGTCTCCCGATTGAGCAGCGCCCACGCGATCGCAGCGATCACCAGGCCGCCGGAGACCTCGACGATGGGGAGGGAGATTCCGAAGAAGCGGAGCATGGTGGCGCCCACCAAATCGATGATGACGAGAAACAGGACGGTGTTGATCGCGATGCGACGCGCCAGGGAGTGGTAGATGGGAATGGGCGCCGCCCCAACCAGGCCGAAAAAGATCAGTGCGGAGCCGAGCGGGTTGATAAGCGGCAGAAGCGCGCTGAAGGAAAGAACGAAATACTTCCAGAACAGGAGCATGTCTCC
>PLUT01000070.1 GCA_003162875.1 Granulicella sp. | reverse complement strand
GCACCATCGAGAACAAGCGCGAGCGCCTCGCCACCATCCTCATCGCACCCTTCATGACCTGTTCGGCGCGGCTGCCCATCTACACCCTCATCATCGCGGCGTTCATCCCCAATCGCCTCTTCCTCGGCGGCGTCATCGGCCTGCGCGCCCTGGTCATGATCGGCCTCTACGCCCTGGGTTTTCTCGCCGCCCTGCTCACCGCAAAGCTGCTCAACTCCTCGGTGATGAAGGCTTCCCCCGCGCCCTTCATCCTGGAGCTGCCGCAATACCGCTGGCCCACCGTGCAAGGCCTCGCCATGCGCCTCTACGACCGCGGCATGCTCTTCATTAAGAAGGCCGGCACCATCATCCTCGGCGTCAGCCTGGTCATCTGGATCCTCAGCGTGCTGCCCCTCCACTTCGCATCGGGCACCGCACAATTCTCCGACATGGCGAACAGCGTCATCGGCCACCTCGGCCGCTTCATCGAGCCGGTCATACGCCCGCTCGGCTTCAACTGGAAGATTGGCATCGGCCTGCTCAGCTCCATCTTTGCCCGCGAGGTCATCGTCGGCACGCTGGGCACGCTCTATGGCGCCGACCCCGCCACCCACTCCGTCGGCCTGCAGGCCGCGCTGCGCCACGACATGACCCTCGGCGGAGCCATCGCGCTGGTGGTCTTCTTCGCCTTCGCCATGCAGTGCACGTCGACGCTCGCCGTGGTCCGCCGCGAAACCAACAGCTGGAAGTTCCCCGTCCTCCAGTTTTGCTACATGACCTTCGTCGCCTACTTCGCCGCGCTCATCACCAACCAGGTCATCACCCGCCTGTTTTAGAGCGGTGCGCCGGACGTGAGGCTGGGGCATAATGAATGGTAGGAGGGCACCTATGGCAACCCTCGATTGGTCCCAATGCCCCGCCGTCGAAAGCGTCCCCGGCAAGGTCAGCGGCGCGTGGGTGTTTCGCGACACCCGGATGCCCGTATCCATTGTGTTTGAGAACCTCGAATCGGGTGCCAGCATCGACGATATCTCTGAATGGTTTCACATCGCACCGGAACAGATCCAAGCCGTGATTGAGTTTGCCGCCCCGTCGTCACCCTCCGCCGCTAAGCAATACCGGATGCCGTAAGGCACGTGCTAGATTTCAGTGTGTGAAGTGACGCATCGATACGGAGGACGAACAAGATGGAAAACGGGACGAAAGGAGAGCGAGATCGTGATAGCTACCTCCGATGGCAAATGATCGCACTCGAACAACTGGGCTACGTAATCAACCTCTTTCTGACGTTCTCCGGCGCAGTCTTGGCGTTTGCAGTCAAAACCATGATGCAGTCCGCCACACCTCTTCCCGCGTGCGCGCACCACCTTTTTATGGGATCCCTACTCTCCCTAATTGTCTCAATCGCGTGTGCCCTGGTAGCGAACATGACCAGAGCAGCGGATTTTCGTTTCACGCGTAAAGCGGCCCTGGCTCGATGGAAAAGCAAGCCAGACCACGACGCCCTTCAAGACAAGGCCGACACATTCGGAAATTGGACTTGGCGACTATTCAAGTGCCAGACCTGCCTCTTTGGCCTCGGCGCAGCGGCCCTTTGTCTCAGCCTTTGGATTGGATACAGCCATAAAATATGACCGCCCGATCGCTTCCTGCCTTCCAGTGCCGCGTTTCCAAGAGCGGTAAGTCTTGAACCCGAGAAGGAAGGGCCGCCAAATACGCCTTTGACGCACCCAAAAGGCCGCCGCCGCACCAAGGTCCGGAAGGACTATTGAGCGAGAGAGTTCAGGACGGAAATCACCTGACTATCATTGCTTTTCGCAATGTTGATCTGATTCATAGTTTCGACAATGCCTTCACGGCTTAACTCGTACTCTAGTCCTCCCTCGTCGGTCTCAGTTGCCCGGTGCTCAGCGGCGAATCTGATCCTGTCCTTATCGTGGAGTAGCTTCTGCGGTTTTCTTTGACCATCCTTCTCCATTTCGGCGTAGAGACGATCGAAATCCCGCGTAGTTTGATACTGGCTGCTGTCCCAGGAAATCAGCATAGAAGTGGACAGCTCGTAATAATAGTCGTTCGCGGTGTTGACTCCATTGGTCAGTGCAACAACGTCCTGTCGAGAAATTCGATGGCCCGTCCGGGTGCTGTAATTTTCTTCCATCACCTTCAAAGAGTTCAGGTCTGCCGCGTTAAGCGGATCCTTCTTAGAAAGCACGCTGGAAAGAACGCCAAACTCGTCGGGCGTGAGCCGGTCGCTCACTAACTTTGGAGACGTGGCGGGAATCACCAAGGCGAAGATAACCGAAGCTACGATGAACAGAACCATCGGTACGCCCTTTATGAACTCATGACGCGATCTTCCAGACTCAGGGATCGTCGCCTCATCAACCAACCCATAGTTGGGGATTGAGATATACATCCCTGCTCCGTAGCCAAAGACTTTCAGGATCAGCCCGGGATGCATGGCGAGAATGAACAACCGAAGGCCGTAAGCCACTCCGCAGGCCCATCCGAAGCAGAGGATGATGCTGACCGTCCAACTGGACGCGTACAAGACTCGACGGGACAACATCCAGCCGATCCTGCGGCCAATCAACGTAGCGAACAAACAGCCAAAGAAGAACACCATCTCTCTTGCCTTCCGCGAATCCGGTCCCCTATCTTTCGCCCCACTTCAGCTTCGACCGCAGCACATTGAACAGCCCGTTCGCCTTCAGCCGCAGCAGCCGCACGCTCGACTCGCTGCGGCGGCAATGCACCTCGTCGCCGACGTGCATCGGCACCGCCTCCTGCCCGTCCACCGTCAGGTAGGTCTCATTCGGAACGCCCACCACGCGCACGCTGATTGCCGATTCGCCCGGCACCACGATCGGGCGGATGGTCAGCAGGTGCGGGCAGATCGGCGTCACCAGCATCGCGTTCACCGTCGGCATCACAATCGGCCCGTTGGCCGACAGGTTGTATCCCGTGGACCCGGTCGGCGTCGACAGAATCACCCCATCCGCGCGAAACTCCGCCACCGCCATCCCATCGATCGCCACCGAAAAATCGGCCATGCGCGCAATCGTTCCCTTCGCCACCACTACGTCGTTCAGCGCGTCCCACGTCCGCTTGTGCCCGCTCGCGCACACCAGTTCGGCGCGCATCATGCTGCGCACCTCGATCAAAGCCGTCCCATTGCACCACGCCTCGAGCGTCGCGTACAGCTCGCCCAGCGGCACCTCGGTCAGAAAGCCCAGCGACCCCAGGTTCACGCTCAGCAGCGGAACATTGGTATGCGCAAACGCCCGCGCCGCCGCCAGCAGCGTGCCGTCGCCCCCCAGCACCACCACCAGGTCCGGCTTGCGTCCGGCCATCTCCGCGCGGGAAAATCCCACAACCTCGCCCGCGACAAAATACGCCGCGCTCTCCTGGTCTAGAATCGAGCTCCACCCGCGCTCCGCGAGCCACGCCCGCAGCTCCGGCAGAATCGTCCCCAGCTCATGCTTCTGTGGCTTCGAAATAATCGCAGCTAAGGTCATCGCCAACCAGTGTACCGCCCAGAGGCGGCCCTAGCCCGATAACCGAACCGCCATCAAATAAATGCGGTCGCACCCACCCAACCGGGACTATGATTCAGTCGAAGAATGATTTAGCTCAGAGGAGGGTCTCCTCATGAAGCTCAGAGCCTTCGCCATCCTCACCGCTGCAATCTGTCTCGCCGGCTGCACGCTTCCCAACTCGACAACCACCGGAACCCAGACCCCCGGCGGCCTCAACGGCAACTGGCAACTCGTCGTCGGTGGCTTTCCGGTCGGCGTCGTCTTCACGACAGCCAACGGCGCCGTCTCCGGCCTCGCCATCATGCAGGCCGCTGTCCCCCAGGTCTGCATGGCCGGCATTCCCTGCGGATTCCCTGAGGTATTCCTGGGCGGCAACCTCACCGGAACCGTCGATGAGTCCGGCAACTTCTCGCTCACCGCCAGTTCACCCTACCCCTCAACCCTCACCCTTACCGGCCAGGTCTCCGGCAGCGAACTCACTGGCACATTCTCCCTTGCGGCCGGCGCCTCCACCGACCAGGGCACCGTCTCCGGGACCAGCATCCAGCCCATCGATGGCACTTACATCGGCGTGGTCACCTCTGCCACCTCCGGCGCCAGCATCAACGTCACCGCGGCGCTCACCCAGGGCTCCACTCCAGGCTCCAACGGCGTTCTCCCGCTCTCCGGAACGGTCAACTTCGGGGGCTACTCCTGCTTCTCCTCCACCACCGTCTCTACCGGCAGCGCTGTGCTCGGTGAGGAGTACGGCCTCACGCTTGTTCCCACGAACACCTCCAGCGCTGTCGGCGCTGAGGGCGGAGTCTCACCCGATGCCAAGACCCTCACCTTCGCCTTTTCAGTCTTTGGAGGCGGCTGCGCGTTCGACTACGGCTCTGGAACCCTGACCCGGCAATAAACCGATCGGCCTGTTCCTCCGCCAGCCCTGTCCCTGTCTCTGAAGGACGAGCGCCTCAGGTCACGCCCACGCGCGCTATGCCGTCTCCTTGCCGAACCACGAGTGCAGCAGATACTCGTGATTCCCTTCCATCCCCGTAATCGGCGACTCGATCACCTCAACGCCCGCACCTCCTGATCCGGCCCCACCCAGCCCCACCACGCACTCCTTCACCCGCGCGATCGCAATCTCCCGCCCCGCCTCGTCGCGCACAATGCCGCCCTTGCCCACATACTCGCGTCCCGCCTCGAACTGCGGCTTGATGAGCACTACCGCCTCGCCCCGCCATCGCTCGCCCTCCGGCGCCAGCGCCCGCAACACCGCCGGCAGCACCAGCGTCGCCGAAATAAACGACACATCCATCGCCAGAAACGAAATCACCGTCCCTTGCTTGTCATTCCGCACCGCCCCTTGCTTGTCATTCCGCAACGCTTTTTGTTTGTCATTCCGCAGCGCAGCGGAGGAATCTGCTTTTGTGTCTTCAACGGGCAACGTAGAACGTACAACGGACAACGCATCTGCTTTTTCTGACAACTGAGAACTGACAACTGAAAACTGCCCCACCAACTCCCCCGCCCTCAGCAGTCTCGCATTGCACCTCTCCCGCAGCGTCACCCGCGGATCCACCCGCAGCCTGTGCGCGATCTGCCCATAGCCTGTATCGACAGCCAACACCGAAGCCGCGCCATGCTGCAGCATGCAGTCGGTAAAGCCGCCAGTTGACGCGCCCACATCCACGCACACCCGTCCTTCCAGCCCGATCCCCCAATATTCCAGCGCCCGCTCCAGCTTCAGCCCGCCCCGGCTCACGTAGCGCAGGTCTTCGCCCAGCACCCGCAGCGCGGCGTCTTCCGCGACGGGCGTCCCCGGCTTTTCCACACGCTGCTCCGCCACCAGCACCCGCCCAGCCAGCACCAGCGCCTGCGCGCGCTCCCGCGACCCAGCCAATCCCCGCTCCACCAGCGCTTTATCCAGGCGAATCTTCATCTGCCTCTCCAGAGTATCCTCTCCTGACCGCAGGTCAGGATAAAGTAGACTGGAGTCGCAAGCAGCTACGAATCATTCTGTCTCTGTCATTTCTGAAGCAGTGAAGAACCTCCGCAATTCCCTGTTGTTGGCTTTCGCCTCTTCCCGGACCGGGTCTCCTCCGCCCGGTCTTCAAACGGAATCTTCTGTCTGCACCAGGTTGCCGGCCGCAACAGCAATCCCGGGCCCTTCCAATCCAGGCCACCCACTGAGCGCGTTCTATGGATAGAGAGATCCAAGTCGCCGGCACGCCGCAGCCAATCGTCGAGGACGATGCATCTCTCCTCGCCCTGGTCCAGTCTGGCGGCGAGCATGCCATGGCCGCGCTCTACGACCGCTATTCCAAGGTCGTTTATTCCGTCGCCCTCCGGGTTCTGCGCGATCCCGCCTCGGCCGAGGACGTCCTTCAGGAAGTCTTCATGCAGATCTGGCGCAATCCATCGAGTCGCACCGCGGCCCGAGGAAGCCTTGGCGAATGGCTCGCCGTGGTCGCGCGCAACCGCTCCATCGACGCGCTTCGCCGCAGGCGCCCCGCCGTCAACCTCGACGACATCGCGCTCGCCTCTCCCTGCAACATCGCCGACGAAGCCTTGCGCGGCCCCCTGGCGGAGCGCGCCCGCACCGTCATCCTGCAGCTTCCCCGCGAACAGCGTAAGACCCTCGAAATGGCCTTCTTCGACGGCCTTACCCACTCCGAGATCGCCGAGATGACCGGCGACCCGCTGAGCACCGTCAAGACCCGTATCCGCGGCGCGCTGCTGACGCTGAGAAAGGCGTTTCAGCCATGAGCCCGGCAATCGTGCCCAACTCGCCGCTCGGCTCCGCCAACCCCGGCGGCCCGCGCCATCCCCAGCCCGACGACCTGGTGCTCTACGCCATGCAGCTGCTCGCCCCCGAAGAAGCCGCCGTCATCGCGAACCATCTCCCGCATTGCGCCGAGTGCCGCGACGAACTCGCCCGCATCCTTGGCGATCTCGCCGCCTACACCCTCACCGTCGACCCCGAGTCGCCCCCGGAGCTCGCCCGCCAGCGTCTGCTCAGGCAGGTTGCCCGCGAGAAGAAAGTCGTCCCCATCGCTGCCGCCCAGCCCCAGGCTGCGCCGCGGCTCCACCCGCAGCCCGCCTTGGCCAGCTTTGGCCGTAGCGGCTCCGTCCTCGGCATGGAAGCCGCCCCGGCCAGGCGTTCTGCAAGCCGCGCCATCGCTATCTGGTCCGGCTGGGTTGTCGCTCTGGCGCTCGCCGCCGCCGTCATCTTCTTCTTCCGGGACCGCCAGAACATGCGCGACAACCTCGTCGTCGAGGATGGCCTCATCCAGCGTCTCAACGCCAACGCCGCCGCCTCGCATCGGCTCATGGACGCGCTCACCGATCCTCGCGCCGTCCGCGTTACCCTCACCACCAAGACCCTTTCCAGGGGTGGCCCCGCCGGCGGCGTCACCTACAACGCCGACAAGGGCGCGCTGGTGTTCCTCGCCAGCGAGCTGGACCCGCTCCAGCCTTACAAGACTTATCAGCTCTGGATCATCCCCCAGGCCGGCGGCGCCCCCATCCCCGCCGGCACCTTCCACCCCGACGACCAGGGCAATGCCAGCATCATCCTGCCCGATCTGCCCCGTGGCATCCCGGCCAAAGCCTTCGGCGTCACCGTCGAAGACGACGGCGGCGCGCAAACTCCCACCCTGCCCATCATCATGGCCGGCAGCTAGAGAAAGAAGTTGGTAGTTGTTGGTTGCTAGTTGCTAGGTGTGGTTCCTGCTGCGCCGGTGATCTCGCGGGTCAAATACTTACTCAATGCGGTCAGCATTTTGCCGATCTCGTCTGATAGCGCGTCCAGAGCATCGCACCTCTCTCCACTGACGTATTGCAGACGCCGTGCGATCAACAGCTGCGTCTGAAGCTCACAATTGCTTCCCTCTGCCAGCTTCACGAACTGTCTGAAGTCTCGCCTCGTGCCTCGCGCTGAACCCTCGGCGATATTACTTGCTATTGAAACCGCCGCCCGTTGCATCTGGGAAGAAAGGCCGTACACCTCGCGCCTCGGAAACTCAGCGGTGAATTCATAGACAAGCAGTGCGAGATCGACAGCCTTGTTCCAAACCTTCAACTCACGGAACGACTTGGCCATCTCACACCCTGCTTCTCGCAACTAGCAACTAGCAACTGCCCCTAAGGTTGCGTCATCCGCACGCTCACGCCATATCCCTGCAGCGGAATCGTCGTACTCACGCTGTCCGTGTCCGTCTTGATCACGGTCATCACCTGCGAGTCGTTGCACACCACGTACACCTTGCCGGTCGGCGACGCGGCTGACGTCGCAATATAGACAGGATGCCCGCCGATCGGGATCGTCGCCGTCACCGTGTTCGAAGTCAGGTTTACCACTGACACCGTGCAGCTGGTCGACACGCCCGCCACCGCCACGCCGTTCGCCGCGCACGGCAGATTCGCCTGCCCCGCATTGGCCACGTACGCCCGCGTAAAGTCGCTCAGCACCGACACCATGATCGGATTGATGCCGACCGGGACCGTCGCCACCACGTGCCCGAAGGTCGTCGAGTCGATCGGGTTGGTCGGATCGCAGTTCGGGTTGGTCGGCAGCGACGAAGGCGAGCATAGCGAAATGTCCACAATCGATAGCGAGCCCGGCGACGTGCCATTTCCCTCATTGGCCACCACCATCTCATTCAGCCCGGACGCAAGGTCCGCCCACACCGGCGCCGTCCCCACCGTAATCGTACTCACCGGCGTGTCCAGCGCGTTGTTCTGGGCATTGATCACCGACACCGTGCCGTCCGCCTGGTTCAGGATGAAGGCGCGCCGGCTGTCGAGCGTCATTACCCCGTACACCGGTCCGACGCCTACCGGCAGCGTCGCCGAAATCGTGTTGGCCGCCACTTCAATCGCCAGAGCCTGTCCCGCAACGCCATTCGTCGTCGCCGGTGTAATCTCATAGATCCGCGGCGCGCCCGATGAGGCCACCATGTAGAGCGGCGTGTACCCGCGGGCCACCGGCAACTCCTGCTTCAGCGCCGCCGGGAGCCCCGACATCTGGTCGATCGCGTTTACCGTGACCCCCGCATCCGAAATGTACGCGCCCGTATTCGTCGCCAGCAGGCTTACCGGGTTCGTCCCCGCAGGTAGCGTCGACTCCAGCACCTGGCTCGAGATCAGAGATGTGCTGATGTCGAACGACGTTACCGTCTGGTCGCTGTTCAGCGTATAGCCCGTGGTTCCCGGCGGGCTCAACGCCAGGTAATACGGATTCACTCCCACCGTCGGCGTCACCAGCACCGTGTCGCCGGAAAAATCCACCATCGTCATCAGCCCGTTCGCCAGTTGCACCCAGTAGCCCGCCGAACTCAACGGATTCTGGTTCAGGTTCGCGTTCTTCAGGCTCACATACTGCAAGCCCTGGTAGCTGACGGACTGGTTGATCGCATAGGTCGTCCCCGCGCTCCAGGATCCTTCAAAGACCGTCGGCCCGGGGACCGACGTCTGGCTCGGGCTGGACACGGCAATCGCGTACTTCGTTGGCTGTCCCGCCGGCCCCTGCACCCCAATCGTGGCCAATACCGGGCGATAGGTGTTCCCGCATCCGGCCATCGCTCCCGCACAGGCAGCCAGCCCTGCCGCTGCCGCCATTCGCATGGCCCTCAAGCCGCCCCGCCGGTTCCCGATCCCTGCTGCCTTCGCCCGCTCTGAATGCAAAACTTCTCCCGCGTCGCAACTCGTGCCGACTGTACCCAAGGCTTGATTGTAAATCAACCCAACCCCATGCAGCGACCGCGCCTAAACTGTTTGCACCACCTATGACCTCAGCACCGGCGCGCCAACCCTGCATCAAAGCCATCCCGCCCAAAGCCATCTCCCCCGCCCGCGACCGCCTCCAATCTCGCCTGCTGGTCTGGATTGTCGCGCCCATCCTGTGCGTCTTCGGTTTGGCTGCAGTAATAGAGGCATGCCTCGACATTCCACGCATCAGCGACGCTCATCTCGCGTCAATCGCCATCAGCGTGGCCTTCGCTCTCGTCGCATGGCGACTGAAAGCCGCAACTCTCGCAGCCGCAGCCTGCGGGGGGATCATCTGCCTGTTACTCACATCTTCTTTCAGTCAACCACAACGGTCTGGACTTGCACCGCTGATCGCGCTCTTCTTCCTCACCTATACAGCAACCCGAGCCGGTCGTCGTCGAAAAGCCCGCGCCGGCCTCGCCGAGAGCCGCAGGGGCAGAACCGCCTCCCAGGTCATCGCCAATCTTGGCGCCGCCGTCCCGCTCGCGTTCCCTCTTGGCGTAATCGTCGTCAATGCGATCTGGCCTTACCATGACTCCTCTTGGGTGAGCGCGGTTCTGGTTCTGTCCGCCTTGGCCGAGGCGACCGCAGACACCGTCTCCTCCGAGATCGGCCAGGCCTTCGGCGGAAGCCCCATCCTCCTCACCACCCTCCGCCACGTCGAACCCGGCACAGACGGCGCTATCAGCCTTCGCGGAACGTTCGCAGGCATCTTTGCTGCTGCAATCGTCGCCACAGCAGGCAGATGGTCGATGCACCTATCGCTCCGGCAATCCTCCATCGCCCTCGTCGCCGGAATATGCGGCCTCTTCTTCGACTCGCTGCTCGGCGCCACCCTCGAACGCCGCGGCTACCTCGGCAACGACCTGGTCAACTTCTGCTCGACCGCCTTCTCCACGGCCCTCTGCCTGATCGTCCTCTGGCTCGTCCCGGGCCTCGGCCCGCGCCCATGCGTGAGGTATTAGCCCGCGCTTTCAACTAACAACCAGCAACTAACAACTGCCCTACTCCTTCTCATGCATCCACGCAAAATCCAGATGCAGCCGGATCGCCGTATAGCTCAGCATCTCGTGCCAATACCGCAGCCACAGGTCCCACCCGTCGATATGCCCCAGCATCGCGCGCGGCGAGGTATACACCGTCAGCCCGGCATCCTCGCACAGCTTCCGGATGCGAAACAGATGCGTCCCGTCGCTCACCACCACAATGCTTTTCAGATGCCGCTCCCGCGCAATCTCGGCCAGCCGCGTCACCTGCTGGTCTGTGTCCACCGACGTCGTCTCCGCCACAATCCGCTCGAACGGCACGCCGTTTGCCAGCAGATAATCGCGCCCCACCCCACCCTCGGTCATGCCCGAATCCCCGGCATTTCCACCGCCCAGCGTAATCACCAGCGGCGCCATCTCCTCCCGGTAAAGGTCCACGGCGTGGTCCAGGCGGGCGTGCAGCACCGGCGAAGGCCGTCCCAGGTATTCCGCCGCCCCAAACACCGCGATCGCATCCGCCGGCCGCGCCTCATCCTGCCCTGCCACCGCGTTGATCTCGAAGTAAAGCCAGCCAAACCACCCCAGCGCCGCCAGCAGCAGCAAGCCGAGCAACCACCGCATCAGCATTCGCCGTGTTGACTCGCTCCGCCCCACCGCCGTGGATTTAGATGTACTCATAACCGAGGAACTCAAAGCGCAAGCTTTCGATGCAGCAGCAGTCCCAATCCAGCGCCGGGGAAACATTGCCCTGGAGCCGCGAACGGCGCTGCAATCGTCCGCCCATCTTTCAGTATGCATCGTGCGACTGCGCGAAACCAGCCCCAGTCCTACCGGTTGTGGGGCTACCAGAGGCGTGAGAATATGGCTGGCATGAGCAAGGAGTCACATGGTTGGTTGGTAGAAAATGGTTGGTTGGTAGTATTGGGCGCATTCGTCGTCTGCGGGGCATTGGCTTTCTTCTGCCACTACCATCCTGATTGCCCTGTCTGCCAGTTTCTGGACGCCTATAATTAGACCTCTCGTCCGAAAACCTCAAACTTGACCAGCACCGTCCTACCGCGGTATTTCCAGCGAACGGCGTGTCAAATCCCCCTTTCTCCTCGAGTTCGTCCGCGCCATTTCCCCCAGCGGGCGTATGCTATGGTTGCGGATTTGCGATCATATCTATTGCGCTCTCTACTCCATCTCCGGTTCTGGCCCGAATGTTCTTTCCATCTGCATCCCGGTTTCCATTCCTCCCACAGGAGCGCCCTTTGACGGCAGAGGTTCTCTCCATCCATCCCACCAAGCCCGAACCAGACCGCATCGCCCGGGTCGTCCAATCGATCGCCGCAGGCAATGTCGCCGCCTTGCCCACCGACACCTTCTACGGCCTCGCCGTCGACCCCGTCAACCTCCGCGCCGTCGAGCGCATCTACGAGATCAAAACCCGCGCCCGCCACAAGCCGCTCTCCCTGCTCATCTCCGAGACCGCCCAGGCTTACGGCCTCGCCCGCCAGCTCGACACCGCCTTCGACCGCCTCGCCGAACGCTTCTGGCCCGGCCCCCTCACCATCATCGTCAAGGCCGGCGCCCGCCTTCCCCTCCGCGTCACCGCCAACACCGGCAACGTCGCCCTGCGTGTCCCTGAAGCCGCCATCGCGCGCGCCGTCGTCGACTCGCTCGGCCTGCCCATCACCGCCACCTCCGCCAACCTGCGCGGCATGCCGGAGTGTACCGACGCCCACTTCGTCCGCGCCCAGCTCGCCGACCAGATCCCCCTCATCGTCGACGGAGGCGCCACCCCCCGCTCGCTCCCCACCACCATCGTCGACCTCTCCGGCGGCGGCAACTCCTGGATGATCCTCCGCGAAGGCGCCATCCCCACCCACGAAATCGCCCTCACCCTCCAGCATTAGCAAATACGCTCGTCCCAGCTGCGAAAAACTGATCCGCCACAATCGTGTCCGTGGTCGTCGTCGGGTGGAAGCCGTCCCAGAAGAGATACTGACTTGGATCCGCGCAGACGGTTGTGCCATTGAAGCACGGGTCCGTCGTATCGGTTATTCCGAACGTCGCAGGGTTAGCTTCAATCTGGTTGAGCAGGGCGGAAGTGTTGTAATAAGTCGCGTCCCCGGGAAGGTCTGCCAGCAACACCGCATTAAATTGATTGCCATACGCTGTTGCCGCGGCGTCGCCCAGGTAATCCGGTGTCAGTCCCAGGTTAGGCAAGCCTGGCACCAGGATATGTTGGGCACCGTCGCCCTCGAGCGTGGCGACGATCGAGTCGATATTCTCCGCTGCGACCGTCGGCGAGCCGTTGGTAAGGAAGTCGTTCGCGCCGCCCCACACCAAAAAAAGGCTGCTGGATACCAGGGGCGAGGCGAGCAGCGGAGCGGACTCAGCCAGTTCCACCTGCATCCCCGGCAAGCCAAGTGCGCCTGGGCTGGTCTGTGTCCCTCCGTCGATATAGTTCCCAACGCCGGACGTCGCTCCTCCAACCGCAAAGTCGTACAGCGGAGCGCCGAGAAGGGCAGCCAGTTGTTCCGCCGCCACCGGCCCATTGGAGAACCGGCCGTCGTAATACGGAGGAGAAGGCGGATATCCGATGAAAGAGTAGAGATTCCCATTGTCAGAAAGACTGTCGCCGTAGACGATCACCGACGAGAAAGAGGAAGCGCTGGCGATTGAAGTCATCGCCACCAATACGACCGAGACAGTTACTGCGAGCACTACCAACTTGCGCAGTTGCATAAACCCTCCCATATTTCAAGACGAGTATGAGATCTGGCTGGACCACGCGCCCGAAGCTGTCGCCTGCAGAGAGATACGTTCCTTCCTCTCTGTCCCGGCCAACTCCGCCACGCCTGCTCGAAACGATAAGAACATCACCGCCAAACGCGCGCATCCCTCAAATGAGGTAGTACTTCGAATTTATTTCGATGCCAAAATTCAGGCGCAGGGCTGGCCATCGCTACCGACCGGCAACCCCCAGTCTCGCAATTCCGACTACCCATTCTTCATCCTGCATTCAGGCCAAATTAAGCTCCGCCGATTATCATTAGTCCTCTAGGAGAACCAACTTGCGATCAATCCAAGCCACCGCCAGGCATCTCGTCACCCTGCTCGTCCTTGCCGCCGCTCCCTGCCTCGCGCAGGCCAACTACTCCGTCCTCAATACCTTCCACATCGGCGGCGAAGGCGCGTGGGACTACGTCACCATCGACTCCCCCGGCCACCGCCTCTTCGTCACCCGCGCCACCCACACCCAGGCCATCGACACCACCACCGGCAAGGTCCTCGGCGACATCCCCGGCCAGGTCCGCTCGCACGGCGTCGCCCTCGTGCCCAGGCTCAACCGCGGCTTCATCACCGACGGCGGCGGCAAGGGCGCCATCATCGTCTTCGACCTCAAGACCTACGCCGTCCTCGGCACCATCCCCACCATGCCCGACTCCGACGGGATCATCTACGACGCCACCCAGAACAAGGTCCTCGCCGTCTCCGGCGACGGCAACGCCCTGATGACCTTCGCGCCCGACATCGACCCCAAAACCGGCAAGATCGACACCATCGCGCTCGGCGGCGCGCCTGAGTTCCTCGCCACCGACGGCTCCGGCAAGGTCTACATCAACCTCGCGGACAAAGACCTCGTAGCCGTAGTCGACCTGGCCTCCCGCTCTGTCATCGCGCGCTGGCCGGTCGCGCCTGCGGGCCATCCCGTGGGCATGGCCATGGACCCCGCCGGCAAGCACCTCTTCATCGGCTGCCGCAACCCGCAGGACCTCGTCGTCATGGACACCGCCTCAGGCAAGGTTGAAGCAGCCCTCCCCATCGGCGCCGGGGTGGACGCCACTGCCGCCGCCGCGGGCATCGCCTTCGCCAGCGCCGGAGACGGCAAGCTCACCGTCGCCACCGACAAGGGCGGCAAGTGGGAAGTCGCGCAGACCGTCACCACCCCCGTCAGCGCCCGCACCATGGGCATGGATCCCGCCACCCATCGCATCTACCTTGCAGCGGCTGAGACTGAGCCCGGCGCCGCGCCCGGTGCCCGCCCCAGAATCAAACCCGACACCTTCATGATCGTCGTCGTCGGCCAGCAATAACCACCAACCACCAATCCGGGTGCCCCACATCTCGATTCTGAGATGTGGGTTTACGCCGTCATTCTGGACCGCGCTCATTTCCGCCGTCATTCTGGACCGCGCTCATTTCCACCGTCATTCTGGACCGCGCTTTTGGCGGTCCAGAATCTCGGTATTTGTACCGGCACAAATGCCCGCCCCCGCCATCTACCAGCCCATCTGCCCCATCCGCCCCAGGATCACCGCGCTGTACTGGTTCATGCGCTCAGGCCGCCGCTTCAGCGGAGCCGGCAGAATCGCCGCGAGCCGCGCCCCCTGTTCCCGCCCGATCTTCCGAGCCGGAGTCCGGTAGTAGGAGCGCGACGCCGCGTCTGCGCCATAAATCCCCGGGCCCCATTCCACCACGTTCAGGTAGAGTTCCAGGATGCGCCGCTTGCCCAGGACAATTTCCGCCACCGGCACCAGCGTTGCCTCGGCGCCCTTGCGCAGGAAAGAGCGGCCCGTTCCGAAGAACAGGTTCTTGATGAGTTGCTGCGTCAGCGTGGAACCTCCGCGCATGCGTTCGCCTTCCATATCTTCTCTGGCGTCCTTCTGGATCGCGCCCCAGTCGAAACCATGGTGCTGGTAGAAGCGCGCGTCCTCCGCGGCGATCACCGCATGCTGGAAATCGGGCGAAATCTGGCTCAGCGGAATGAAGGTGTAGCGCTCGTGATACGGCTTACGCTCCATCCAGGCCTGCACCCGGCGCTCAACATGCACCGCGGTAGTCGGCGGGTCCACCCACCGAGCCGCCACCAGGGTCAGCGCGGCCCCCAGCCACAGCAGCCCCGCAACCAGCACCAGCCATCGAACCGCGGATCGGAGCGGACGCTTCCGCCGCGGGGTCTTGAACTTTGTGTCTTGTCTGCGAATCACACTTCAGAATACAGCCCGCAATTCGCGCCTCGCCTTTCCACCCCCCAACCGTGCGTGCGAGCGACAGCCATCGCCGGCGTTTCCCATCCAGATCTCCCCTAATTTCCTCCCGAGGCCCGCGCCCGTCCCAAAGTCGTCATTCTGGACCCAGTTTCATCGAGTCCAGAATCTCTGTATTGTCTTCGTCTGGGCTACTCCTGCTCGACCGCACAAACGCCGGTCTTCTGCTTGACACGCCGCGTATAATTAAAGAACAAGGGAAAGCAGGAGCGCGGCGACATGCCTGGCCCTCGACTCTCCCTCAGTTCCAAAACCAAGAGGCATCCCAAAATATTGATTCCAGGAATTTTACCCGCAAAATCTCTGGAATCAATATTCCACCAGCAACCTGTTTGTTTACTGGATTTTAGAAAATGGAGAAAATTAAAAAACACACTCGCCCAACTCCCAACCGGCAACTCAGAACGGGCAACTTCAACAAAGCGGTAAGCTGGACGGCAACTTTAAGAACCAAGAGGAACTCGACCGTGCAACTGGTGAAAATATTTGCAACAGCAACTTTGACGATTGGCCTCGCCGCCGCGGCCGCCGCACAGACGCCCGCTGCAGCCGCCGCACAGACGCCCGCCGCGGCCGCCACTCCCGGCCAGAAGATGGCCGCCACCATCATTCGCCAGTGGGCCGCCGGTTCCACCAACCCGGCAGGCACCGGCCAATGGGCCTACGAAGAAGGCGTCCTGCTGGACGGCATGGCCGCCGAGTGGCACGCCACCGCAGACGGCGCCGACTTCGCCTACATCAAGGCCTCTGTCGACAAATACGTCACCGCCGACGGAACCATCGCCGGCTTCAAGGCCTCCGGCCACACCCTCGACGACATTGAAATGGGCCGCGCCACCCTCCTGCTCTACCGCGTCACCCAGCAGGACAAGTACGCCAAGGCCGCCAAATTCCTCGAAGACCAGCTCGCCCTCCAACCGCGCACCGCCAGCGGCGGCTACTGGCACAAGCAGACCTACCCCAATCAGATGTGGCTCGACGGCGCCTACATGGCCGAGCCTTTCCGCGCAGCCTATTTCGCCACTTTCCAGCGGCCCGCCGAATTCTATATCGACGCTCCTCCATCGCGCTTCGACGACATCGCCAAACAGCTCCTCCTCATGGACGAGCACATGCGCGATCCCAAATCCGGCCTC
This sequence comes from Granulicella sp., assembly GCA_003162875.1. GTDB lineage: Bacteria > Acidobacteriota > Terriglobia > Terriglobales > Acidobacteriaceae > Edaphobacter. The sequence goes on along the minus strand of PLUT01000070.1, from coordinate 13,290 downwards.
CTCCGCCACGGCTGGGACGAGTCGAAGTCCATGCCTTGGGCGGATAAGCAGACCGGCCTGAGCCCGGAAGCCTGGGGACGAGCGGAGGGCTGGTATTGCATGGCCCTGGTCGATGTACTGGACTGGTTCCCAGCCGACCACCCGCAGCGCCCCGCGCTGGTTGCCGCGCTCAATCGCGTTATGGCTGCCGTCCTCAAGGTGCAGGACCCCAAATCCGGCCTCTGGTGGGAGGTCATGGACCAGCCGCCCCACAGCGGTCCCATGATGCAGAAGCAGCCTGACGGCAGTATCCGCCTCGGCGTCGCCAAATCCGATAACGGCAACTATCTCGAGGCCTCCGCGAGCTGCATGTTCACCTACGCGCTCGCCAAGGGCGTCCGCCTGGGCTACCTGCCGCCAGCCGACGCCGCTCCCGCCAAACGCGCCTGGGACGGCATCCAGAAGCGCTTCATCACCGCCAACCCCGACGGCACGCTTACCCTCCACGGCACGGTCAAGGTCGGCGGCCTCGGCGGCACGCCCTACCGCGCCGGCGACTTCGCCTACTACCTGAAAGAGGCGGTCGTCGACCAGGACTCCAAAGGCGTCGGCGCATTCCTGCTGGCCGGCTCCGAGATGGATCAGGCTTCTCCACCCACCTCCGCCCAGTCCGCCGGCGTCGCTTTCGAGAACTCAAAGAAGTACCAGGCCCGCGATCAGCCTCATCCCACCAGCGTCACGGCCCTCGTCGACGCCTGGTTCAACTCCCAGACGCGCAAGAACGCCTTCGGCCAGACCGAGCTCTTCCACTACAAGTGGAACGACGACTCCAACAACGGCTATTCCTTCTTCGGCCGCGCCTTCCGCCGCTACGGCGTCACCCTTGCCACGCTCCCCGCCGCCCCCACGCGCGCCGCACTCGCGGATTCCAAGGCCCAGATTTACATCATCGCCTCGCCCGACATCCCATCAAAGAACCCCGACCCGCACTACATGGACAAGGCCAGCGGCGACGCCATCGAAGCCTGGGTCCGCGCCGGCGGCGTCCTGCTGCTCTTCTCCAACGACCGCGACAACACCGAGTTCACCCACTTCGATACGCTCGCCGACCGTTTCGGCATCCACTTCAACCCGGTGCTCTCGCACCACGTCGTCGGCGATGACCACGCATCCGGCGAAGTCGTCATCCCGCCCGGCACCGGCATCTTCGGCTCCGGCTTCACCGCGTTCATGAAGGACACCTGCACCATCACCGTCAGCGGCCCCGCCAAAGCTCTCGTCACCGACCACGGCGACGTGATGATCGCCGTCTCCCACGTCGGCAAGGGCGTAGTCCTCGGCGTAGTCGATCCCTGGATCTACAACGAGTACATCGACGGCCGCAAGATGGGCCAGTACCGCGGCTTCGAAGCCGCCCAGGACGTCGCCGCCTGGGCCGTCAGCCAGGCGAAATGAGGCAGAGCGCTCTAACCCGCCGGGAACACCGCCGCCCGCAATTCGGCAACCAGCGCGCGCAGCTGCGCCGGCTCAGGTGCGCCTTCGTCCAGCAGAACTTCAATCTGCCGCGAGATCCGCGTGCCCTCATCGTAGCCGTACATGCCCAGCGCGCCGGCCAGCTTGTGTGCCGCGCTCTGCGCCTCTATGCGCTGCACGTCCGCCAGCGAACCCGCGGCAGCGGCTGCTGCGGCCCCGTCCAGCAGTACCAGCCGTTCGTCCACGATCGGGCGGTTTTTCAGCCACAGGGTTGCCAGCAAAGCTGCGGTCTTGTCTTGCGCGTCGCTCATGTCAGTCGTGGAAGTTGCCAATGACGCTCTATGACTCCAGCGTCTTGATAGGGACGGGCTTTAGCCCGTCCGTAAGAACCGAAATAAAGCAATGGGGCTTTAGCCCCGGGGAAACCTTGAGCGCGGCCCGTCACTCAGTCCTTCCAGCCCAGCGCCGCGGAGATCTGCGCCGCCAGCGTCAGCGGATCGAATGGCTTGAACAGCACGCCGGCAACGCCCAGGTCCGCGAATCGGCGCTGGTCCACGCCCTGCACTTTGGCCGTCAGCAGAAGCACGGGAATCCCTGCAATGTCGGGGTTCTGCTGCATCTTGCGAAACGTTGTGGGACCGTCCATCCCCGGCATCATCACGTCCATCAGGATGGCGTGGGGTCTGCGTTTGGGGTTGGCCGCCGCCAGGATCCCGGCCGCGCCCGAGTTGGCGGTCACAATCTCCCAGCCTGCTGTCGCTTCTAAGGAAAGTGCGGCTACTTCGCGGATGTCGTCTTCGTCGTCAATAATCAGGATCTGGCGCATTGCTTTGATGTTCAATGGCATTAAGTGTCTCACGCGGCGGCAACCGGCGTCGCATTCCGCAGGCGGCTCACCATCCCAAGCACCAGTTCTTCCACCTCGCTGGGCCGGACCTTTGCCTTGGTAAAGAACTGCGTCGGACCCAGACGAAGCTTCTGCATCTCGGCTTCGGACACCTCGCGGCTGGAGTAGACCACCAGCGGCATCGTGCGCAGCGCCGGTTGACGGCGCAGCCAGTCCACCAGCGAGAACCCGTCCCCGTCCGGCAGCGTCAGGTCGAGAATGATCAGGTCGGGAGCGCCCAGCAGACACCGATCCACCGCCTGCTGCAACGTGGCGGCGTGGTCAATGCGAATGCCGGCCTGCTCGAAGCCTCCCAGAATCGCCTGTGCCTGGCTCTGGTCCTGTTCCACCAGCAGAATCTGGCCGGGACCTGCCTTCGCGCGGAGCACGCGTCCCAACTCGGCCAGCAGAAGATTCTCGTTGAACGGCTTCTGCACCCAGCCCTGCGCTTCGCCGGCCAGCAGGGCGCGCTCGGTTGCCGGAATGACGCTCAGCACCACCACCGGAATCGATGCGGTCGCGGGCGACTCCTTCAGCCGCTGCAGCGTCTCCCAGCCGCTGAGCCCTGGCATGTAGAGGTCCAGCAGCAACGCCGAAATCGGAAGGCCGGAATGGTCGCGCGCCCTGGCCGCCTGCTCCCTGGCAATGGCAATCACCTCTTCGCCGCTGCTGGCCTCCATAATCTCGTATCCGTGCTGGCGCAGTTGTTCGGCCACCACCTCGCGAATGCCGGGATCGTCGTCGCACACCAGGATCAGCCCCTCCCCGCGTTCGCCCGGCCCCGCAATCAGCGAGGGCAAAGCCGTGTCGGAAGCCCGCGCCGACCGGGACAGCTGCATCCACAGGGTCGTGCCGGGTCCGGATTGGTTGGGCTGGGCCCAGATCGCGCCGCCGTGCTGCTGGATGATGCTGCGGCAGATCGCCAGGCCGAGGCCGGTGCCCCCCTTCTTGCTGGCGTCGCCGGATTCGACCTGCTGGAAGCGATCGAAGACGGCGTCCAGCTTGTCCGCGGGAATGCCGCGCCCGCGATCGACCACCTTCAGCGCAACCGAGTTGGTGTCCGAGTCGATCTGGACGGAAACCTTCGAGTCTTCCGGCGAGAACTTGATCGCGTTCGAGAGCAGATTCGTAAGCACCTGTAGGATGCGGTCGGGGTCGGCATCAAAGTAGATGGAGTCGCGCGGCGCGTTGCACGTCAAATCCAGTTGAATGCTCGCGCCATCGGCCATCGGAGTCATGGTGTCGACCGCTTCGCGCGCCATGTCCAGGATGGAACAGCGGCGCAGCTTCAGCGGCGCCCGGCCGGACTCCATCCGCTCCAGGTCGAGAATGTCGTTGATCAGCCGGATCAGGCGCTCGGTGTTGCTGGAGGCGATGCGCAGCAGGTTTTGCGCCTTGCCGTCCACGTTGCCCAGCAGGCCCGCCGACAACAGCCCCAGCGCCCCACGAATGCTGGTCAGCGGAGTTCGCAGCTCGTGGGAGACGGTGGAAATGAACTCGTCCTTCACCACATCCATGTCGGAACGCTGGGCCAGCTTGTGCTTCTGCTGCTCGGCGTATTCCTGGCTGCGCTTGAGCGCGTCGCTCAGCTCCCCGATGGAGCGTTGCTGCTTGCGCGCACGCCCCGCCAGCCTGAGCGCGTGAGCGCCGAGGAGGAACACGGTCAGCAGCAACATCCCAAAAACAATCGATGGAAGGGTGGTCATCGTAGGTTTCTTGCCCTATCGAACAGCGAGACTCGACCCGAGGAGAGAAGCAGAAGAAGTAGTTCAGTTAGATCACGTTCCACTATATCCCAGGAAGCGCTCAGGCCGACACCGGTTCAGAAATGCTGTTAAGTACTTTGATCCATCCCTTGCCCGTCCGGCCGGCAGCCGCGTGCTTGTGCAGGGCGTAGCCGGCAATCAGCGGCAGTGCCAGCGTGGCCTCGGCGTACACCATCTGCTCGTAGGTCGTGTCCACCTTGCCCCAGGAGCTGGCCTCCTTAAGCGTGGAACCCGACAAAGCCCCGTCGCGCGAATCCGCCACCGTCACCTGGATCGCGTACTTGTGCATCGGCGAATCCACGCCCAGCACCTCGGCCGCCACCACAATGTCCTGGGCAAAGTTCTTGGGCACGCCGCCGCCGATCATCAGCAGCCCGGTCGTCGGATTCGCAATCTTCAACTGCGTCAGCTCGTAAAAGTCCTTGGCCGAGTCGATCGACACCACCGCTTTCCCTCGTCGCGCGTGCTGGTGCGCAACAAAGCCGAACCCGGCCGAGCAGTCCGAAAACGCCGGGCAGAAGATCGGCACATCCTTCTCGTACGCCGCGAACACAATCGAGTCGTTCTTGCCGTTCGCCGGCGTCCGCCCCTCCCGCTCCAGGTACGCTCCAAACTCCCGGATAATCTCGCGCGAGCTGTACGCCTTCGGCGCCATCCCGTTGATGATCTTCTCGGTCGTGTCGTCGCAGATGCGCAGCTCTTCTTCGTCGATGAACGTGTCGTAGATGCGGTCGATCATCAGCTCGCGCANNCTCGCCGTCGCCATGGCCGTACTTGTACTCGTCGCCCGCAATATAGTGGCGGAAGCCCAGCGCCTCGAAGAAGTCCTGGTCCACGATGTTGGCGCCGGTCGACACGATCGCGTCCACCATGTTGTTGCGGATCATGTCCACAAACACCTTTTGCAGCCCGGCCGAGATCAGCGATCCTGCCAGGCACAGGATCACCCCGCACTCCTGGTCGCGCAGCATCATCTCGTAGATCGAGGCGGCCCGCGCCGTATCGCGCGAGGTGTAGGCCATGGACGCCATCGCATCCACCAGCGGAACCACGTTGTACTTCCCAAGGTCAATGTGCCGAATCGGCGTAGAGAGCAATTCTTTTTTAGTAGGCATGATCACCCCTAGTTTATCGCGACGACAACGCCAGGCTGGCCCGCGACTGTGAATTTCCCGCAACCCAATTCGCGCTGCTCAGGCCCCATGGCAATCATGCGCCAAGCGCTCTAGGCCACCTGTAGCTTCCTCAACTTGATCCGGCTGGCAGGCACCTGGGCCAGGTCGTATTGCGCCTGCTGCAGGAGCCAGCTTTCGGCGCTGCGGCCGAAGACCTGCGAGAGCCTCACGGCCATCTCAGGTGAGATTCCACGCCTCTCATTCACCAGTTCCGATAACGTGGTTCGCGTAACCCCCAGCGCCGAAGCGGCCTCCGTGATCGTGAGACCCAATGGTTCAATGCACAGCCGGAAAACAAAGCCTCCGGGATGGGGCGGGTTCTTCATCGCCATGGCGGGAACTCCTTTCAGTGGTAATCCACGTAATCTACGTCGAGGGCATCCGGGGCGACAAAACGGAAAATGACTCGCCAGTTGGCGCGAACCGTAACCGTCCAAAATCCCTTTAACTCGCCCTTGAGTGCATGTAATCGCAAGCCTGGTAAATCCATGTCATCGATCGTGAGAGCAGTGTCAAGTGCCTCAAGCATGTCGCGTAGTTTCGCAGCGTGCTCGACCATCACCCCACGCGGATCATCCTCTTCGTAGAGCCGTCTCAGCCCCTTGTGGCGAATCGAGCGGATCATATCAGGCCGTAATGCGTAACGTAACGCATGTCAGATAATTCTATCAGAGTTACGAGAGGCAACCGCCAGGTAATATCACGCCCCGTGGCAGTGCTTCACTTTGCGCCCGTTGCCGCAGGGGCACGGCCCATTCCGCCCGACCTTCCGAGCCTCCGCCCGCCACCGCCCATCCTCCATTGCATACCACTGCATGATCTCCGCCGGCGGCCGCTGCGCTTCGAGCAGCCGCGCCATCATGCGCATCGGCCGGTCCACGTGCTGGAAGAACGACTTGTACCCGGTGCACAGGTAATTCAGCCCCGGCTCGCCATCGGGCGTCGCGATAAAGCGGTCCTTCGGACAGCCGCCGTTGCAGACAAAGCGCACGTCGCACTCGCGGCAGTATTTGGGCAGTGTGTCGCGCTTGTCCGTCCCGAATTTCCGCTGCCTCGCCGAGCCGACCATCTCCACCATCGTCGCCTCGCGGATATTGCCCAGCAGGTAGTCCGGCTCCACAAAGTGGTCGCACGAGTACAAGTCCCCTGTATGTTCCAGCGCCAGCGCGTCTCCGCAGGTCGGTGAAAACACGCACAGCGAATACTGCCCCACGTGCGCGCCCAGCGTCACGTCGAACAGTTGCACGTAGACCTTGCCCACGTCGTGCCGCACCCACTCGTCGAAGATGTCAACCAGGAATCGCCCCAGTTGCTCCGGCTTCACCGACCGTTCCGTCACCCGGTTGCCGGCCTGGCGATAGAGCGGCCGCGCGCCGCCGGCCCGCGCCCCCCAACCCAGGTTCGCCAGCGGAACCAGGTCCGCGTCCACTCGCTCCACAATCGGGATGAACTGCATGAATCCGGCCCCCAGCGTGTCGCGAAAGAAGCGGTACACGGTCAGCGCGTGGCCAGCGTTGCCGGCATGCACGGTGCACAGGATGTTGCACTCGACCGCGTGCTGCTTCAGCAACTCCCACCCCCGCATCACCTGGTCGAAGGTTCCCTTGCCGCCCTTGTCCACCCGGTAGCGGTCGTGCAGCTCGCGCGGCCCATCCACGCTCAGGCCCACCAGGAATCCGTGCTGCTTGAAGAACTCGCACCAGGCGTCGTCCAGCCGCGTCCCGTTGGTCTGGATGGTGTGTTCCACGCGCTGCCCCGGCTTGCGGTACTTCTCCACCAGCGCCACCGACCGGCGGAAGAAATCCAGGCCCATGAGCGTGGGTTCGCCGCCCTGCCACGCAATCGTCACCGACTGCGGCTGCGACTCGACCAGCTGGCGAATGTAGGTCTCCAGCAGATCGTCCGCCATGCGAAAGTCGCTCTCCGGATACAGTGCCTCCTTGGAGAGGAAGAAGCAGTAAGTGCAGTTGAGATTGCACACCGCCCCCGTCGGCTTTGCCAGCACGTGGAAATAGCCGGGCGTGGGGCCCGTGATCGACGCCGAACCCGTAACCTCCGTAGCGGCCTGCTGCATCTCCATCCCCTCCATCCTACGGCCTGGACTGGCAGGGCCGCCGCCCCTGCCCAGCCGCCGGGGATGGAGTACACTCCTGCCATGCAACTGCCGCCGCAACGCTTGCCGGCCATCCCGGATCCCGTCCCCGACCCTGAGCCAGCCAGCCCATCGCTGCCCGAGCCCGACCCCGGCGTCTTCCATCACGAAATCACCCCACCCAAACCCCCGCACCGCGCGTCAGATCAATGAGTTCCACCCGACCGGAAATTAACATTGCCCCGCCGCCTCCGGCCCTACAATCGTTAACAACGTATGAATATTTACATCCTTCGCCATGCCAGCGCTGGTGTTCGACGCCCCAATCCCGCCATCGATCGCAAACGCCCGCTCGATAAGGAAGGCAAGCGCTACTGCCTGCAGTTAGCCCACGTGCTGAACGCGATGAGTCTCCAGTTCGACCTCGTCGTTTCCAGCCCGCTCAAGCGCTGTCTGCAGACCGCGTCGCTGGTCGGCACCGAGACCGGCTACGAGGCGCGGATCCTGAAGTCGGCCGCGCTCGCTCCGGAAGCCACCTTCGCCGAGTTCCACAAGCTGCTGAGAGATTGCGCGGAGGTTGAGAACCTGCTGCTGGTGGGCCACAACCCCAACCTCACGCTCTTCGTGGGATCGCTGCTCGCGCCCGCCGCCAGCGGTCCGGCGACGGACCATGACAACGGCGTGGCCCTGGTGCGTCTCCGCAAAGGCTCCCTCGCCCGCCTGAACTTTACCCGCGGCCCGGCGACCATGCAGTGGCTGCTGGACCCCCGCACCGTCCGCGCGCTCTACGCCACTTCAACCGCCAAGTCCCGGCCGAAGACCTCGCGGAAGTAGTCCGCCTCTTTCTTCAGCGACCACGCCTCCAGCTCCGCGCCGCCACGTCCCGGGACCAGCTCCAGCACCACCCGTTTCGGGTAGACGTAGGTCCGCATCTTCACCGCAGCGCTGGCGCGGTCCTGGTTCACCGCCACCGCCAGCCGGAGCAGGACCACGGCTCGCTCCACGTTGCCATGCTCCTCCGCGGGCACCGCGCGCATCACGCGATCCATGTCGTCGGGCCGGCTCTTGCCCAGGTAGCGCGCGATTGCGCTCACGATGGCGCGCTGCTCCGGCGAAAACCCGAAGATTTCCGAATTCGCCACAATGTATTGGGTGTGGCGATGATGGCCCTGGTGGTTCATGAACTTGCCCGCATCCTGCATCATTGCGGCCGACTGCAGCCACAACCGGTACTCCGCCGGTAAGTCGTGGACGCGCAGCAGTTCGTCGTAGAGCTGTGCCACGTGCTCGCGCACCGGTTCGGCTTTGCGCTGATCGACACCGTAACGCCGGCACACCTCCAGCACGCCCGCCCAGCGCTCGGTCTCGATCTTCCGGTGCACCGAGGCGCGCAGATCGACCTCGGCCAGCATCTGCGCCAGGATGCCGTCGCGCAGCCCCAGCGGCGAGTAGCGAATGCCCTTCAGCCCCAGCCGCTCCAGCAGGTGCGCATACACGATTGCGCCGCTGATGATGATTTCCGAACGTCGTGGCCCGATGCCCGGCACCGACGCCCGTTGAACGTTGCTCATCTTGGCCAGCCGGTCGGCCATCCGGCGCACCTCTTGGGTGCTGGTCATTCTTGGCCTGGCGTGGGCGCTCCCGCGGACCCTGGCCTTGCTCGCCAAGGCCGCGCTCGCTTCAGCCAATGCCGCCGCGGTGCCCGAGGTCGCCACCACCAGGCTCACCCGCGGGTTTCCCAGCTTGCGGTGGGCGCGCTGCAGTTCGCGGTCGATGTATTGCTTCAACCGGGCGACGTCCTGCTTCGCCGGCGGGTCGCCGTGCAGAAACTCCTGTTGCAGACGCAGTGCGCCCAGCGGCAGGCTCACCATCTCGCGGATTCGTCCCTGGTCGGAGAGCGTCACTTCGCAGCTTCCGCCGCCCAGGTCGATCAGCACGCATCGCCCTTTGGCTCCCGGCTCGTGCGTCACCACGCCCAGGTGGATCAGCCGCCCTTCCTCCAGGCCCGAAATCACTTCCACCTTCCAGCCCGTCGCCGAATTCACCCACGCCGTGAACGCCGCCGCGTTGCGCGCGTCGCGCATGGCGCTGGTGGCCACCACCCGCACCCGGTCCGCCACGTGCATCTGGACCGCTTTCTGAAACCGCTTCAGCGCGCGGATGGTGTTGGCCATCGCGTCCGGAGAGATCACTCCCGTCTGGAAGACGCTCTCGCCCAGCCGCACCACCTCGCGGTCCTCGTGCAGCGTCTTCAACCGGTGCTGATGGACCGTCGCGATCTTCAGCCGGATGGAGTTGGAACCAATATCGATAGCGGCAAACGTCGGCATCGTTGTGGCATCTCCCCCGGCTATTGTCACCCCCGGCAGCAGCCGTATGCGGGCAGAATCATCCTCCGCCACCAGCGACGGTGAAATCGCCCTCCAGCCACAATACAACGCCGGAGCGACCGCCGGGAGCATCCAAGTCCTTGGGCGTATCTGCACCGGCACGCGGTTCGTTCATCCCCCGCAACATCCTTCCACGTATGCTGTTAGAGCAAGCAGCTTTCATGACCCTCATCGCCTCTCAAGAAACCGCGACCACCCCCCGCGCCCAAGTGCAATCCGCGCACGCCCGGGTGCTTGCCCTTTTGGGCGCCCTGTGGCTCATCCTCTTTTTCGCCTCGCTGTTTTCGCCGCCGGTGCTGGACGATGCCGACGGCACCCACGCCAGCGCCGCCCGCCAGATGGCGCTCTCCGGCGACCTGGTCACACTGCGCATCAACAACGTGCGCTACCTGGAGAAGGCCCCGCTGCCCTACTGGATCGTCGCAGCCAGCCTGCGCGTCTTCGGCTGCAACACCTTCGCCGTGCATCTGCCCCAGGCCCTCGCCGTCCTGCTGCTGATGCTGCTCGGCTGCCGCTGGGCGCGCGAGGCTTTCGGCGAACCCGCCGCGTTCTACACCGGCCTGGGCGTGCTCACCTCCGCGGGAGTCTTCCTCTTCACCCGCGTCTTTTTTCCCGATTCGCTGCTCTCGCTTCTGCTCGCCGCCGCCCTCTACTGCTTCCTCAAATCGCTCGGCGGCAGTGAATTGTCATTCCGTAGCGAAGCCAGCGAATCGGTTTCTGTTGCTCGATCCCCCGTCCTCTACGCCTATCTCATGTGGACCGCACTCGCTCTCGCCGTCCTCACCAAGGGCCTGGTGGCCATTGTCTTCCTCTTCGGCGCTGCCGCCGTCTACCTCGCTCTCACCGGCGAAGCCCGCCACTGGCGCCGGCTCAAGCCCTTCAGCGGCTTGCTGCTCTTCCTGGTCATCGCCGCGCCGTGGCACATCCTTGCCGGCCTCCGCAACACCGGCGGCATCGACGGCCACGGCTTCTTCTGGTTCTATTTCATCAACGAGCATGTGCTCCGTTTCCTCGGCCGGCGCATTCCGCGCGACTACAACAAACTCCCCGGCTATCTCTACTGGACGCTGCATCTGGTCTGGCTGTTCCCGTGGAGCCTCTTCCTGCCGCTCTTTTTCGTCGACGCCACCCGGCGCTGGCGCCGCTACGGCCTCATCCATCCCGACAAACTCTACTTTTCCACTCCCTGGATCTTCGGGGCCTTCTTCCTGGTCGCAATCGCCTTGACCGGCCCCGGCAGAGGATTTGCTGCGGCCTTTCCCCTGGCCTGCCTGGTCGCCTGGGCGGCCTGGCGCAATCGGCGCATCGGCCCGTGGTATACGCGCAACCCTCAGCCGCTCGCCGACCTCACCCCAGTCCAGAAATCCTCGCTGCTGCTCGCCATTTTTTCGTTCCTCGTCCTCGCCTTCTTCTCGCTCTCCACCAACCAGGAGTACTACACCTTCCCCGCCTACCTCCCGATGTTGATGCTGGTCGCCGCCGCCCTGGGGCGCGCCGAAGCCGCCTACTCCGGCTTTGACCCCCTAGCCAGGTCCTCGCGCCGCTGGATCACCTTTGCCCACGCTTCGTTCACTGTCATCGGCCTGCTCATTGCCGCGGCCCTCAGCTACGGTCTGTGGATCGCGCGCCACATCGCCACGCTGCCCAACGTCGGCGACCTGCTCGCCCATCGTGGCGTCGGCGACTACACCCTCTCCATGTCCAGCCTGTTCGACCTCACCGGCCCCAGCTTTGCCGCGCTGCGTTTGCCCGCCGGGCTTGCCATGGCCGCCTTTGCCGCCGGCCCGGCCATCGCCTGGATGCTGCGCGCCCGCCGCCGCCACCTGGCCGCGACCACTGCCATCGCGCTCACCTCGGCTGTCTTTCTCATCGCAGCGCACATCGCCTTCGTCCGCTTTGCGCCCATGCTCTCGTCCCAGAACTTCGCCCAGCGCATCCAGCAGCTCGAAGCCAGCGGCGCCATCTCGCGCGACAACACCCTGCTGCTCTTCGGCGATCAGGCCTACGGCTCCTCCATTCCCTTCTACCTCAATCGTCCGCTCGACCGGCCGGCCCTGCTGGTGGATGGCCGATCCAGCTCCATGCTCTTCGGGTCAACCTTCCCCGACGCGCAAGCTCTCTTCCTCACGCCCGCAGAACTCGTCTCCCAATGGGGAAGCGGTAAACGTAAAATCCTGTTCGTCCCGCTCGAGCGCCGCGCCGACGTCGACCGCCTGCTCGGGCCGCGCCAAATTCTTTTGGAAGAGACCGCCGGCAAGGCCCTCATCACCGACCGGCCCCTCGACAAATGACGGATCCCCCCATTCGGGTGCCCCATGTTCTGCGCAGTTCCATCGCGCAGACCATGGGAAGTCGAACTCCCATCATGCGAAACTAACAACGCCTCGGACACGTGACCCAAGCCGAAATACAATCCGCAACCTCACCGTCCTCCACACCCCGCTGGAATCCTCGCTCGGTCGGCCTGATCGTCCTCGCCTGGCTCGTACTGCACATCGGCGGCCTCTTCACTCCCGGCCTGCTCGACGACGTCGACTCCATCTACCTGGAGATCGCCCGCGAGATGCTGCGCCGCCACAACTACGTCACTCCGTACATCGACGGCATCCGCTTCTTCGACAAACCACCCCTGATGTACTGGCTCGCCGCCGGCTCCTTCCATATCTTCGGAGTGCACGACTGGGCCGGCCGCCTCCCGCTCGCGCTGCTCACTCTTGCGCTGCTGCTCGCCACCTACGCGCTCGGCCTGCGCCTCTTCGCCGGCGTCTCGCCCGCAGCCCACCCCGACCGCGCCGCCCTCTACTCTGCGCTCGCGCTGGCCACCTGCATCGGCCCCTACCTCTACACCCGCTTCTACATCCCCGACATCGTCGTCGCCCTGTGGATGACCCTCGCCGTCGACACCTTCCTCATCGCCCTCGACCGCATCAGGCCACCTTCAACCGGCCACGAATCCCCGGGTGCCCCATCCATGTCGCAGTCTCATCGCGACATGGGTGGGATCGTAGAGTCCCTCTCTGCCCCTGCTCCAAAGCTCATAGCTCATAGCTCAAAGCTCATAGCTGTTCAACAAAACCCCTCCGCCCTGGTTCCGTGCCTGATCTTCGCCGCCGTCACCGCCCTCAACCTTCTTACCAAGGGCTTCATCGGCCTGGTCTTCCCGCTCGCCTTCGTCCTGCTCTATCTCGCCATTACCCGCCAGCTCCGCCTGCTGCCCAGATTCCACCTCATCCCGTCCACGCTGGTCTTCCTCGCCATCGCCGCTCCGTGGCACATCCTGGCCGCGTTGCGTAATCCGCCCATCGCGCTGCCTGCCGGCCTCGGCCTGCCCGCGCACGCCGGATGGGCCTGGTTCTATCTCTACAACGAGCACATCGCCCGCTTCCTCTCCCGCCGCATCCCGCACGACTACGGACAGGTCCCCATCCCGCTCTTCTGGCTGCTCGCCGCCATCTGGATCTTTCCCTGGGTTGCCTTCCTGCCCGGCGCCATTCGCCAGCACATCCGCGAAATCCGGGTGCCCCATGTC
>PLUT01000037.1:219-4109 GCA_003162875.1 Granulicella sp. | reverse complement strand
CCGCGATTAGCGGCTGTGAGGTGTCCTTTTCTTAGAGAGCGGTGTAAATGGGGTCCAGCGACTTCGGATAAGGAAGGCTCGCCGGCAGTTGACGCCGGATCGCGACGTTGAGAGGCCACGCATACTTGTGATTTCCCTTGTGCCGGACTCGCGTTGCCAGTGATTGCAGGGATGAGTTGAGCTATTCTGTGCGCGCCGAAGCGTCCGTTGGAACATCTGTGGCACCGAAGGCCTCGAGCTGCGCTGCTGCGTACTTCCAGCCACGTTCACTGTTGCGGATCTTCTGCGCTGCCCTGTCCGAGAAGACGCGACCGTCCGGCAGAAGATCGGTTCCACCGGACAAGAAAGTGACGTACGAGCTTTCGATCGAGACCAAGGGATTTACCCACGAACACAAGCAGGTTCAACCCTTGAATCACTGGCCAATAGCTGCGTTGCCGGTGATTATGTGACTGGAGGCAGCTTCACCATCACGCCCGTGAGTAGCGGCGACAAGGCAGACAAGAATGCCATCACTGTTTCGGGAACGGTCACGCTGCCAAGGCCAAGGACGATAAGAATTAGTCGTTCAATGCTGTGGAGGGTGGCGGAGAACGCAACGGCGGCCGCAGACTGGGAGGAACCTTCCTCCCAAACTCCTTCCTAACCAGAGGAATGCGAAGATAGAAGTGTGACCAATCCAGCGTGGAAGTCGATTGCCGACGCCGCTCCGACACTTGAAGCGCTTAAGAAACTCTCGTTTGAGCGTCAGATTCTGGTGCTCTTAGCTCGACTTCACGTGATGTATCCGCAGATGGCGAATACGGGCGGATTGATCTGGGAAAACTTACGGATGCCGGCCTATGCGTTGGCGCTGGGCTATGACGATGCGCGCGAAGGTACACGCGTGATGGAATACATGATGGGTCGCCCCTGGACCGAATTGATTAATAGGGGATATCTCGTCCAGAACGGTTCCAATTCCTACCGGATCTCCGAAGAAGGCGAGGCCGCTCTTGCAAGTCTGAATGGTCCGCTTCTCAGTCGGGCGTCACTCGAAGCGGTCACGCTTCTGCACCCCGGCCTTGCAGAGGCAGACCGTGACTTTCGGGAAGGACGTTTTACAGACGCGGTACGCGATGCCTTCCGCATCTTCGAGAATCGACTGAATACCATGCGGGATGCCTCCACGGATAGCAGCCTGCACGGCAAGAGCGGAAAAGAGCTGGTGTATCCATTTGTGCAATCGTCCAGCTTCCAGTTCCCATTCCCTGCGTTATCCACGACCGATCCAAAGCGGCAGGCAGCGTATCGTTTAGCACTGGGGAATTTGTACGCGGGAGCACTTGGTCTTATCCGGAACGCATACGATCATGAAGCGTACAATCTACCGCCATTGGATGAGCGTGCAGCATTGGAATTGCTTTACTTCGCGAGTTATCTCCTACGACTGCTCGATCTATCTTGAGATGGGAGATCCGCTGGGCTCTTTTTACAGGTAATACATCAGGCTGTGCACGATGGACTCCGTCATCTCCCAAAGCTCGGCTAACTGGTCCTGAGTAGAGATCTGATTGTATCTAGGAGGGCCGATCCCATCCTGGTTTTTTCGAGGTTGATGACTGCGCGCACAAGCGGCTGAAAAGCTTTCAGTCGGTATGGTCGGCTGAGACTTCGTGACCGCGCTTACTAGACTAAATCGGGCTTTCATGTACCACTTGTGGCGGGGCAAAGCTGTGCTGGACCACAATGGAATATTCAAGACCAAACCTTGCCAATGCCTGATCGCTTGTTCGGGATTATCATGTCCTGTTCGGAATAATGATGTCCAGTTTGGGATATTGTTCTTCGTCTCCACGATTGAGGGACCGGAGTATGCCTTGTGTCCCAAGTAAACGCCATAACGGTAGCAGTCTCCTGTCCATTTGGCAGACCCACCCAGGCACGGCCGCCCTTCGCCAAACAGACCCGCGCCGAGTAACTCTAGTTCGTCCACTTTGGTGATTGCTTGACCGCCGTGGGGTGTCAGACACGTGATAGTCTTCGGGGCTTCTGGCCCCGACTCGCTAAACCACAGCTCTGCGCGGTCCCCTGACATCCAGTACTGGCCGGGGCGTTCTTGTGTTGGGATCATGGGTGAAACTCCTTGTAAGCGCAAAAATGCCCGGAATCTCTCCGGGCTGCTCTTGAATCCTCTGAGCCTTTATGTCGGCCCGGGCGTTTCTCTGTCTTTACCATTGGGCGAGGCCGGGACATAGCAAGCTCCCGTTCAAGTCCCAACTCCTTGCGTTAGGCCCTATCCCCCCCGGTGACCCAACAACGGGTTGCCCATTATTGCATTGCTGTAAGGCGAACCCAGTGGTAAAAGAACGGATTCTCAAAAACATACTGAACCTGCCGTCCAGATCTTTCCTCTCGCAGAATTTCAGAATTAACCATGGATTGCAGAGCATCTTGTATCGTGCTTGCACCACGACCCACCTCCGCCAATACTCTCGCGGAAGTGAGACCCTTGCCGTCTCTTGCAACCACAGACATGAGAGTGCGCTGTTGGATCGTGGTCAGTTGTCCCCACATACCCTCGTGTGTTGGGTCTTGCTGCCGCACAACCAGGGCTAGAGTCTCATCTACAAACTCAGGGGTAAAACCGTCCTCACCACTGGCTGCCTCGTCGATCAACCGGTACCAGCAATGGGAAGCGAGCGCCTGCACATTGTAGGGGACGTCTTGCGCAAGATCGAGCATGCGGGACACTACAGCATTGCTCGCAGCATATCCCGCGTCGGAAAACTTTTCAGTGAGGAAAGCAGAAAAATCCGCCCTGGGAACTGGGCCTATATTTGTGATATCGCCGAGGTTGTAGAACGGTCGAGAGTGATCGCTTACCATCTCGCGCAGCATACGAGTTTTTGAACCTGCAAAAACATAACCGACTCGTGAGTGCTGTTGGATTGCTGCGCGGATCTGAAACTCGATTGTTTCGCCACCTAACTCAATCACCCGCTGAAACTCATCAATGATGAGTCCCACGGGGCGGTCCGCCGGCTGGGTTGCTGCCAGCTTCTCAAGGCCATTGAGTGCGTCCACGAAGAACATCGGATTTTCACGTTTCTCCCGCTCGATTCCAAACTGGACACTCCATTCGCCATCGGCGGGCTTGAACTTCACGTCGGGACGGACCATCGAAAAGAAGTTGGCAAGTTGTTCCCCCACCCATTTTGCCTCCCCGCTAAGGGCTTTCGCAGCCTGGCTCACAATACGGGACACTAAGAGCTCGAGCGTAGGGGATGCGGTAGCGTCAAACCGCAGCACGATGGCATTTTCGGACCTGAGCCGTTCTTCCGCCGCTTTGAGGATGGAGGTCTTACCGAAGCGGCGAGGCCCGATCATAAACAGTTTCCTGCCGTCGCGTATCGTCCGCTCGACCTGCGCTAATTCGCTTTTACGATCCAGGAGCTGACCCGCTCCGAGCTCATTTCCGTAGCTAAATGGATTTTTCATACGTCATTCACTGTAACACTATTCACTGTATCGGTAAACGCTGTAACGCAAGACACTGTATACGCGCTGAGTTTCCAAGGTGGTGGGCTATTTTCCGCTAGAATCGCGCCCCGTTTAGCAAAGTATTGCTAAATAGCAGATTATAAATAGCTTGCCCCCCGTGATGCGTAGATAAGTCTCAATCTCCATGGGCGTTGGGTGAGTGAGGCAGTGGGTGCGCGACTGTGTCCTCGGATTACACAATCGCGCGACCCGTTACAGGGACTACTGTTAGCGCCGCTTCGCTTTCGCAGTGGCCGCTTTCTTCTTTCCAGGTGCGACCGAATCAGGGTTCGTCCCGACGCCTGCCATATACCGAGACTCGTGCCTTTCTTTGTGGAGCCTGAGCGATGGAGCGTTCTGGCGGTTCC
>PLUT01000037.1:0-141 GCA_003162875.1 Granulicella sp. | reverse complement strand
TTCCGGCAACGGAATCGAGGAGTACAAAGCGTCCAAGCTCCACTGTCGTCAGCACCGGCGCGTCAAAGACGTTGGTGAGGACAGCGTTTGAGCAGGG
The DNA here is from genome assembly GCA_003162875.1 of Granulicella sp. Taxonomy (GTDB): domain Bacteria; phylum Acidobacteriota; class Terriglobia; order Terriglobales; family Acidobacteriaceae; genus Edaphobacter. The sequence goes on along the minus strand of PLUT01000037.1, from coordinate 44 downwards.
GTGCGAGAACACGGCAACCCCGGCGAGCTCGCCGTGACGGTAGA
>PLUT01000278.1 GCA_003162875.1 Granulicella sp. | reverse complement strand
CCCCGAACACCGGCTTACAACCTCTCCAGCACAGTCACCAGTTGCGCCAGCGTCGCCGCATCGAAGCCGCTTCCAACTTCCACTCTGCGACCGTTGATCGACAGAACGATCGCAGAGGCATCGGGTGCGGCTAGTTCCACCGGCATAAGTCGAACCCGCTCGACGCCCTTGCTTCGCGACTTACTGTGCTTGCTCCGTTGTTTCCTCAAATGGCGGCCCAGCGTGCTTAGCGCCAGCCCCTGACTGCGGCAAAACTCAACGGCCTCGCGAATTGCAGATTTACTGAGTTGCAGCTCGACCAGGCCGTCCCTAACGACGACTCGTTGCACAACCGAAGGCACGACAGCGCGGACCTGGGCCACGGTCGCAGCAGGCCACTTCCGAGCACAGTCTGCAGCGCGCTGGATCTCGACCGAACCGGCAGTCGGATCGCACAATACGTTCTGCATCCGCTGTGGCGATTGAAGGAACGACTGAACCTGCGAGATCACCAACTCTTCGAGCTCGTCGGCGGGAAGTCGGACGGGGCCATCTGTGGCTCTTCCTGGTTTTTTGATCACAGCTTGCGAAACATAGTAGTGGTAGCGTCTTGCTCCCTTGGCGGCGTGGGAGGGGGTGAAGCGATTGCCCGACGGGTCGTACAGTAGCCCCGTCAGCAGGCTCTTGCTCACCGACCGTGGCCGCCTCCGCGGGGCCTGTAGATTCGCCGCGAGCGGGGCCTGCACCTTATCCCAAAGCTCCTGATCGACGATGGCGGGATGCTGCCCCGGGTAATAGGTGCCCTGATGGTGGACCTTTCCCAGATACATGTGGTTCTGCAGCATGCCGTAGAGTGCGCCACGAGAGTGGACCGCACCCCCAGTCCTGCGGCCGGTTCGACTAGTGCGCTCTTTACTGCGGACTCCAGCCTGGTCCAGATATTCCTGCAGCTTTGACACACAGCCAAACTTCAAATACATCCGATAGATCCCGCGGACCTGCTCCGCCTCGGTCGGATTAATGATGAGTTGACGGTCTTTGACCACATAACCCACCGGAACGACCCCGCCCATCCACATTCCCTTGCGCTTTGAAGCGGCGACTTTGTCCCGGATGCGTTCGCCGGTGACCTCGCGTTCGAATTGAGCGAATGAGAGCAGGACGTTGAGCGTTAGCCGGCCCATGGACGAGGTGGTGTTGAACTGTTGGGTGACGGAAACGAAGCTGACACCTTGTTTGTCAAACTGCTCGACGATCTTGGCAAAGTCGGTCAGAGAACGGGTGAGCCGGTCGACTTTGTAGACGACGACCGTGTCGATCGCCTTTCGAGCGATGTCCTCGAGCAGCTTCTTAAGAGCAGGCCGTTCCATGCTCCCACCGGAAAACCCGCCGTCGTCGTACGCCTCCCGGACGACCTGCCAGCCTTCATGCCGTTGGCTGTGGATGTATGACTCGCAGGCTTCCCGTTGAGCGTGGAGCGAGTTGAACGACTGCTCTAGCCCCTCTTCGGAGGATTTGCGGGTGTAGATGGCACAGCGGATGCGAGGAGACGTGCTCATTTTCCCCTCGGCTTCGTTCCAAAAAACACCGGCCCGGACCAACGCGTTCCGGTGATCTCGCGCGCAATCCGGGACAGATTGCTGTACTGCTTACCGCGATAGGCAAAGGTGCCGTTTGAGACTTCGACCTCGTGGACTTCGCCCTTCCAGGACCGGACCAGGCGCGTGCCGTGGTCCAGGCCCGAGGAGCCCCTCCCCCGGGCCTGCTTGCCCGGATCAATGGACTTCGCAATATCTCGCAGCCTCTTCCGCGCTGCGTTCGCCAGGCCCCCATACTCCCGCTCCTGGATCCGGTACGCCAGGATCGGCACCATGAGGTCCTTCCGCAGGGACGGCGGGGCGCCTTGCTAAAGTTACTTGCCCAGATGGAGAGCAATTCGGCCTTACTCAGGGCCGGAAGGCCGGCGATCTGGTCGGAAATAGCTCTATTCATGGGCGTCCCGTGGGCCGCTTCTTCCTGGCGGAGATCCGGCGCACATACAGTGACGCTCTGCTTGGGCGGGGAGTCAAGTGGATTCAATGCCTCTGCAAGCAGCAAGATTGTCGAAGAAACCTGATATATCCGGGCGCACAGAGCGATTGTTCGAGGACGTCAGACCGGCATGGGGAGCTTCTATCGAAGCGCACATGAGCTAATCTGCCTCTTCAAAAACGGCGAGACCTCACATCGCAACAACATCCAGCTCGGCAAATTCGGCCGATATCGCACAAACGTATGGAACTACCCAAGCGCGAATACGTTCTCTCGCTCAGGGCCCGACGGAGACTTGCTCGCTCTCCACCCGACACCGAAGCCAGTCGCTCTTATCTCCGATGCGATCAAGGACTCAACGGCCCGAGGGGCTCTGGTTCTTGACCCATTCCTGGGGTCAGGGACTGCTGTTATTGCTGCCGAGCGCACCGGAAGAGTCTGCTACGGCCTGGAACTCGATCCACTTTATGTTGACGCTATCATTCGTCGCTGGCAGCGACGGACCAAACGCGACGCTATTCACGTTGAGTCAGGAGAGACCTTCGGGGTCAGAGAAGCTTCCAAGGCAAGTCAGGGCGTATCAACTTCAGGGGCGAAAGGATGAAGAAAAACATGAGCAATGTTGACGAGACCGAAGACTATGAAGTCGGCTACGGAAAGCCCCCAAAGGACGGTCAGTTCAAGAAGGGCGCCTCGGGGAACCCCTCGGGCCGACCAAAGAAGCCAGCGGACTTCGACTCGGCATTGATGCGAGCGCTCGACGTACGGGAGAAAATCACAGAGAACGGGAAGGCAAAAGTTGTCACGAAGCGCGACTTAGCCGCGACACGGTTGGCGAACGAGGCTGCCTCTGGAAAGCTACCGGCAATACGTGTGGTCAGGGATACTAGCCGGGGAGTGCAGGAGCGGGCAGCCGAACTGCAGGAGAATTCTCCGAACAAGCGGGATTACGAAAACCTGAAAGAAGAGGATCTGACCGATGAGGAACTACTGTTGATCTCTCACGGATTCGACCCCACATTACTCAGATAAGCGAAAGCCCGACAACTAATTGAGTTCTCTAAAGTAGACTGCGGTCCTGAAGTGCTTTGACACATACTCCCATTTCCCAAGGCGGACTAAGCTGATCGCGCATTTGAGCTCTAAAGGCCGCTTATCGATAAAGACGCCTAGNNCCTAGATTGCACCCCACCGGCGCGTCCATTTTACCGAGATCTCCGTTTTTCGTGAACTTCGTCTCTCAATTCGCGCTAAGCCCTGTTCTCATCAGTGGACAGTCCGTCTGTGGGGTCCGGTCCAGACTCAAGCGAGATTGTTCCAAAAGGCCGGCTGCTGAAGTCTCCGCAAGATACTGAAAACAGATGATCCAAAAGATGCGGGGGCACTGTTCCACAAAGTGTGGGTTGTGAAACACCTGAAGCTTGAAGACGTCTGCAGGATCATCAAACGGATCACGGAGCGTATGCAGGTTTCTTGTTACTCGTCGGGATTGGCGACTTTGTCCCGTGCCGGCACCGCAGAACGTGATCTGTTGTCTGTTCCCGGAACTGGATGGGCGGAGACTCCAGACGCCGGGCTATGACTGGACCACTCTCTGTAGGCTTTCTGCAGAACAAAAAATGCTTCCTTCTTTTCGCCGCGGTTCGAGATGAGACCTTTCCGGTTGTACCCGTCCTGTACGCCCGGCAGTTGTCGCATAGGGGAACGGAAATCCATCAGTATCCATGGGGACAAGCCGCGGAACTGCGGTATCTTGGCGAGCATCGGAAGTTGATGCCGGAAGATGCTGGCCTGGTATTCCTCGGTCCAACGCTCCGTCGGGGCACCGTGCAGGCCGGCCTTTGCGTCGCCGCCAAATTCGCTGACGATGAGAGGCTTTTGGTAAGCAACGTGCCACACAGTCGTGTCCGCGTCCTGCGGCAACTGCTCGTACCAGCCGATGTATTCGTTCATGCCGATCACGTCGAGGGCCTCACCCAGCGGATCGTCAACATACTTATCGTGCCCCTCGGAACGGACCAGCAGCGCCGCAGTGACGAGCCTGGTGGAGTCGAGTGTATGTACGTCCGCGGCTAGTGTCTTGAGGAAGGCTGTCCGCTCCGGAGTGAGTGGTGTCTCGTTCGCGATCGACCAAAGCACGATCGACGCCTTGTCCCGATCGCGGCGAATCTCCTCGCGGAGCTGCTGTTCGGCCTTCGCGAGCACGGCAGGATCGCCGAAGTGTTCGGCCCAGTAGACGGGGATTTCCGACCACACCATCAACCCTAAGCGGTCGGCTTCGCGGGTCATCCGCTGATCGTGAGGATAGTGTGCAAGCCGCACATAATTGCAGCCCAGTTCCTTGGCCCAGCCCAGCAATGTGGCCGCATCCTGGTCGTTATTGGCGCGGCCGCCGCGAATGGGAGCTTCCGCATGAATGGAGATACCGCGAAGAAAAACGGGCTTGCCGTTCAGAAGGATGTCCGTTCCTCGCACTGCAATCGTGCGAAACCCCATACTGTCGTCGAGGGTGTCTTGCCCGGCCTGCAGATGTACCCTATAGAGCCTGGGATGCTCCGGTGTCCACAGCGCAACACCGGCGACAGACAGCGAGATGACAGCGCGGTTGTCCGCGCCAAGCCTGGCGGAGACGCTGCGGTCCAATTCCGGAAGGGAGACGGTGACCTCCTCGCCCGGTTCGGCGTCCTCGACATGCACACTGCCTTCGATGGCCGTGCGGTCGCGATTCAGGTGCAGGTCGTAATCGTCGATGTACTTCGCCGGGACGTCGACGATAGACACATCCCGCGTGAGACCGCCATAGTTCCACCAATCCGTGTTGAGCGTGGGCACGCCGTCGGCGAGACGGGTATTGTCGACGGCGATGACGACAAAGTTGTTGCCCTTACGGATGCTGGACGAGATGTCGCAGTCAAATGCGGTAAAGCCGCCTTCGTGACTACAAGCCTGCTGCCCATTCACCCAGGCGATTGACTTGTAGTTGGCCGCACCGATATGCAGGAATGTCTTGTGGCCCGCTACTAGCTGATAAGTGAAGTCGCGCTGATACCACAGCAGGCCCTCGTAGTAGAAGAGCGAGTCGTGCTGCGTGTTCCAGTCCCCGGGAACTTTCAGGGTAGGAGACTTGCTGAAGTCGTACTCGATCAGGCCATCGCTGCCGGTCTCCGGAGCGCCGTCAAGGAAAAAGCCATCCTTTCGTATCTCGCGATGGAAGGTATACAGGCCGCCGTCGTACGGGTCGACGATATAGTGCCAGTCCCCATTCAGGCTTAGCGCCTTCCGGTTATCAACGTCAACCAGAACCGTTGTCTTCGATTGGGCGGCAACAGGAACTGCAAGCAACACAATAGCGATGGCCTGCACAGGCAGGCTCTTCCAGACGAGACGCTTCACCGGGCCCTTCCCTTCCTAAACTGTTCAATTCGGGGCGACGACATGGATGATGCCGTCGCCCCAAAGGATGGGTTAGAAGGTCAACCGCCCGCCCAACTGAATGACGCGCTGGGTACCGGCGGCTGAGGTGATGTTGCCCTGAGAGCCAGACGTGATGGTGCCGGATGACGGGTTGTTGAGACTCACCCAGTTCATGACGTTGGTCACTTCGACGCGGAACTGGAAGGCCACTCCCCGCTCGAAGTTAACGTTGCGGAGCAGGGCCGCATCCATATCCTTGAGACCCGGTCCGACCAGGGAGTCGCGTGACACATTGCCATCGGCGCCGCCAGGGCCGATGCCGCCTACTGCACCAGGTCCGTTGGCTATGAACGAAGCTGCAGTGGGGTTGGTGGCGGAGTAGGCTAAGCCGTTGAACCATTGCGTCACTACGCTATTTGGGCTTTGGCCAGTGGCACCGCATACACGGCAGCGGTGTGGATCGAGTTTGGCTTTGGGTCCGGCAGGATTGACGTTGGGGCGTTGCTGGCCCTGGCTGTCAAGGCTCAAGTTGGATCCCGTGGACACCGTAAACGGTGAGCCGCTCTGCAAATAGACGACCGGTGAGATCTGCCAGCCGTTGACCACTTCCTTCACGATCTTGTTCGATCCGTGGAAGTAGTCGATGGTCCACATGCCGGAGATGGCAGCAACGCTGTCACGGTTTTGATCCATGGGGCCAAATTCTTCCCCAAGGCCGCCGCCGAGGGCGCCCATTTTGTTGTTCAACGCGGTGAAGGGCTTGCCGAGCACACCGAGATCCTGCGCGACCATCCCTCCATTTTCAGTTGGGTTTGAGCTTTCCAGCGCGCGGCTCCAGACATAGAAACCGGTTACTGAGAAGCTGCGTGACATCCTCTTGGTCGCCGAGATCTGAAGCCCGTTATAGTTGGAGGTCTGGTCCGAGATCAGCTCGGTGATCCCGGTCAGGGTGCCAGGCGTAAGGGGAGTGCCGGCATCGTATTGACGACGTTGGTCGGTGCTGGCCCCTGAACTGCAAAGCCCAACTACACCATTAGTTGTGCAATTCGAGGAAGCGACTAACGCGCCGCCGGAGGAGTTCACGGTTGCGTAAGGCGCGTAGTTGGTGTCGACGAAGGTTTGCAGGTGACGGCCAAGGGTACCTACATAAGCCGCCGTAACGCTTAAGTTGTAGGGCAATTGCCGCTGCACGCTGAGGTTGAACTGGTAGACCGATGAATCCTTGACATTCGTGTCGATGGCTTCGATGCTTTGGCTCGGGTAGAACTGCGGAGCGGACGGCGAATAGGTGTACGGGAAGATGCCGCCACCGCGAGCGGTGGTGGGGAAGTTGTATTGGGGGCCACCGTACATATTTGTGAGGGATGGAGTGTTGCCAAAAGTGTTGCGGATGGCGAACGGCATGGAGTTGCCAGGCTGGTTCCACTCATTGCCGCTGGGAGAACCGAAGAAGATGCCCGCTGCGGCGCGGACCGAGGTCTTGCCGTCCCCAAACGGGTCCCATGCAAAACCGACACGAGGCGAAATGTGGGTGAACTGCGTGCTGATGATGCCGCGACCGACGCCCTTGTCCCCAGGGAACACGTCGCCGTTCGGCACCACCGAAGTGCTGGTGGATGGAGTGACGGTGGACTGCTGGCCGGGAATAAACGTCGACGTCCGGTTATGGGCATCGACGGGAGGGGTATCGATATCCCAGCGAAGGCCGAGGTTGGCCGTGAAACGGGGCGTGATGCGGTAGTTGTCCTGCGCAAACGCCGCGATGTGCCACGTACTCAGATGCGTGACATAAGGCGAGTCCTGCTCAAACGAGGTGGTCTGGCCGGTGACAAAGTCCGCAATCGCGTTCCCCGTGGTGGTAGGCGCGCCGGTCGTGAAGGAAACGGTGCCGTAGTTATTCAGCATGGCAAGGAACATGGTCTTGTCGAGAGCGAACTCACCGCCAACGGAAAGGCTGTGTTTGCCCTTGGTTATGCTGACCACGTCGCGTAACTCGTAGTTGTCGGAACCAGTGACAGGGCCAGCGTTCGGATTCCCCGTGCCAAAGCTACTACTGACGTTTAGATAGGGCAGTGCGGCTGGTCCGTCGATGAGGAAGTTCGAGCCGAAGCTGGCGAGGTTTTGGCTGAGTGGTCCCTTCACAGGGATGAGGGTGCGCCCGCCCATGGCCCGCGTGAAGGTGAGCCAGGTCTGATTGGCAACGCTGGCGCTGAAGGTGTGAACATCGGCGAGGGTGACATTCGTCTGAGCAGCAGCGGACTGAAGTCCGGTCCAAGGGATGTTCCAGGTGTTGCCGTTTCCGGGGGGAGTTGACGCGGTGTGGACAAAGAAGTAGGTCGCTGTAAAATGGTCCGCGCTGCCGATGTTCTCGTCATACTTTCCGAGGTATTCGTTCGAGGTTGTCGGAGTGGTGTATTCGCCGACATATACGCCGCCGCCGCTCGACGGCACAAGTGCGCCGGTGGGCAATGGGACGGAAACGCCGATTGAGTTGGCGGTGTTCAAGAAATTTGCAGCGGTCGTGTCCAAGAGGCTAGAGGGTACGCATTTCCCGGAGGTAGTGTTGCCGGCCGGGCAACCGGGGCCGGCGTTGGATCCAGTCACCGGAGTCTTGGTGCCCGGGTTGTAAACGGTGAACGAGTCCCCGGTAAAGTCACCCAAGCGCTCGGCAGCCGTGGGGGTGTTAGCGCCTGTGACCGCTTGTCCTTGTACCTGGCGCAGACCGGAATATTCGAAGAAGAAGAAGGCCTTGTCGTGCCGGATGGGGCCGCCGAAGGTTCCGCCAAAGTTGTTGCGGTGGTAGGGGAGCTTGACCGGCAACTTGGTAATAGGGTCCTTGGTCGGAATCCAGCTGGTGGCGTTGAAGTCGGTGTTGCGGTTGAACTCATACAATGCGCCATGAAATCTGTTGTTTCCCGACTTGGTGACAACGTTCACCACGGCGCCGGAGAATTGGCCGTATTCCGCCGAGAACGCGTTGGTCTCTACGCGGAACTCTTCAAGTGCTTCGGGGTTGGGAGACGGGTTTCCGTAGTTGCGCATACCGGTAATGTTGTTGCCGCCATCCAGATAAAATGCGACGGTTCCGTTGCCGGAGTCGAGCGAGCCGTTGACTTGGACCTGCGCGGACGGCAGTCCAACTGTCATATCGGGGGTGCCGGCGGGGTTGGTGGTGGGGCTCATGCTATTGGCCATCACGCCCGGGGTGAGCGAGAGTTCGGCGTAGGCGATGCGATTGACCAGGGGCAGGCTGACGAGCTCTTCCGGCTCAATGGTCCTGCCCAATACCGCGTCAGACAAATTGACGGTCGGAGGCGCAGTCGTGACCTCGACGGTCTGAGACTGAACGCCCACGGTCATTGTGACGTCAAGCGTCAGCGTCTGCTCGACATTGAGGGAGATATTCTGTTGCACAAAGCGTTCAAAGCCGGTCGCCGCTACCTCGACGCTGTACTTCCCGACCGGAAGATAATCGATGCGGTACTCCCCGTAACCGTTGGTCGGAGCCACTCGCGAGAACCCGGTATCCACGTTGGTTGCCTTCACGGAAGCCGTGTTGACCACCGCGCCGGTCGAATCTTTCACCGTGCCGACGATGGACCCGGTTGTCTGCTGCGCGTGGATCGACGCGAAGCTCGCAACCATCAACACAGCCACCACCCACCAGCAGCGGGCGAAAAGACGTTTTGCAGAGTGGACCATCTCATTCCGGTTATTCGTCGACATCAGGTTCGTCATAAAGCCTTCTCCGTCGCTGGTTGCGTTCCATAGCGTTTCATCGGAAAAACCATGCCCAGTACGTTTGCCTCTTAACTTGCAGGCAAATCCGTACCGGCGTAGCTGTTCACCGATTGCTCACACACCCTAACAACGGTTCTTCGTCCTGTCTTGTGAATTCGAAGTGAATGAAGGTTAGCGCGCGAATCAGCCAATTCGCCCCTCGGACGATTGCCGTCTTTCGTATGAGAAATGTTGAGGATGGGAAGCGTAACTTTTCATTGTTAGCGATTGTTAGTAATTTGCGATCTGCTAGCGGATCAGCAGGTTAGCGGCATTTTGTAACTGTCACCGCAGTCACCGCGCTGGCCAAGCACCCGTGCCAAACACCCCCTGATTTCTGCGTTGTGGACGATTACTCAAGGGGTATAGAATCGCCGTTCGTGGGAGCTATTGGAACTTCCGAATACGTTGCGTCCGCAGAAGCCGGGACCGAGGCCGAACGACGGGAACTCGACTGGCTCCTCACGTCCGGTGTCCTTGGCCGCTCCGGCAACCTGGCGCGCGTGTTGAAGTACATCTGCGAAGAGCACTTCGCGGGCCGCGGCAATCAGATCAAGGAATACACCATCGCGACCGAGGCCCTTGGCCGGCGGCCTGACTTCGATCCCATCTCCGACACCATTGTCCGCGTAACCATACACTCGCTTCGCAAACGCCTGCTCGAGGTCTACCAGAACGAAGGCGCAGACCGGCCCATTCGGCTGGTCGTACCCCCGGGGCACTATGACCCGCATTTCGTCCCCGCGCCGCCACTCGAGCCTCCGCACCCGCGCACACCGGAACAGGAAACGGCGCTGGAAATCCGCGGCGGCGACATTTCGCCCACCGCCGCGTTGCAAAAGGTCGACACCCCCTGGCGTCCCCAACCGTCCGCCCGGAAAATCCAGCTTTGGTCAATAGGAGTCATTGCCCTCGCCCTGTTCATCACGGCGTCGCTGCTATGGGGAGTACGCCACCAGCCAGCCGGAGGATCGCACCCCTCTAATTCCGCTGCCGCAGCCGCCATGCCGCTGCCTCCGCCGCAAGCCACCATCCACGCGCTCATGGGCACCGGCCGCCGGTCCTTTGTGGACCACTCCGGAATCACCTGGGCCACCGCTAACTATTGCCAGGGAGGAGCGAACGTCACCGTCCCGCCCCAAAAGATCGAGGGCACGGAAGACGCGCCCCTCTATCTCGGCGGAGTGCGCGGCATCGCGCACTGCGTCTTCCCGGTCACGCAAAAACTCTACGAACTGCACTTTCACTTCGCCGAGACCTCGGACCTTCCGGCAGCCACGCGAGCCGCCATCCTCTCCATTAATGCCGGGCCAGCCATTAACGTGGATGTTGTGGACGATGCGGGCGGCGATGGCATCGCAACCTCAACCGTAGTGACCGGTGTGGCCCCGGAGAATGACGGCGCGATTCACATCGACCTCACCAGCGAGGTTTCCCTGCTCAACGCCGTCGAGATACTTCCGGCGCCCTCGGCAAGTCTGCTGCCTGTGCGAATTGTGGTCGGCTCAAAGCCCTACGTCGATAGCGCAAATCAGTTCTGGACGTCCGATCGCTACTTCAGCGGAGGACGTCACGGCCTGCCGCCCGATTCAGCCAAGCAAGGCAACCTGGGATTATACGAATCGGAGCGCATTGGCCGTTTCCGCTATATCATCCCCGCGGTCCCCCTGGCTCATTACCGCGTCAGGCTCTACTTTCGTGAGCCCTGGTTTGGCGCGGAGAACGGGGGAGCCGGCGGCCCCGGAAGCCGTGTGTTTGATGTGGCCTGCAATGGCGAAATGCTGCTGAAGAACTTTGACATACTCGCCACCAGCGGCTCCGCGCCTGCCGTCAAGACCTTCGATAACATCCAGGCCAGTGCCGGAGGCAGAATCGAGCTCTCCTTCATGCCCGCGGTCAACTACGCCGTCGTGAATGCCATCGAGGTCCTTCCCGCAAACTGATACCGGCACGGGTTGGGAGGACAACCGAATCTCATCCCTTGAGTCTCACCGAGTCGCCACTCGATCAAACCCTGACACGGTATCGACGAGTCGCTTTATCGGAATCTATCCTGCAGACGTCCTCAAGTTTCAGGTGTTCCCCACCCCACACCTTTTGGAACAGTGCTTTTGAGCTCTTTCGTCCTATTGTTTTCATCGGGATGCATCCCGCACTTTCGCAAGCCTTCCGGGACAGAAACTGCGGGTTCTAGAGCACTTGTTCTGTTTCAAAAGGGCTAATCCAGGCGATAGTGTTGAGTAGCCTTTTGNNTAGTCACTTGATGCAAAATCGCGAATGCACTCATCGAACGATACATCTTCGGTGGTTCCTGCACATTTTGAGTAACTTGCCTCAGCGGGCCGCAAATGAGCCTTTGTGAAACGGACTTTGTTCGGCAGTAGTTGGTGAACCTTACTTCACGTCGACGGCAGGATAGCTTTCCACGTACTGCTCCTCATTGCACCCATAGTAGGCGACTGTGCGTGCGGCAAAATCGACATCATAGCTTACAACTCCGGCGCGCCATGAAGCCGTGAGGAATTCAGGAAATGTGCTCTCTCCTGCCTGATCGGTTCGTAAAGCCCTGATAAGCGCCTCGCGGTCGAACGAGGGTACATCGGCCGTGCCGGAAGCTAGCGGCGCTCCTTGCGTCACAACCGGCCCATCGCTGGTCAGATATAGGCTTTGACAGGCTGGCAAGAACCAAAAGTTGCGCGTCACGCCCGCCTGTCGCAGAGCTTCGGCAAAATAGGGAAAGCCGCCAACCCTTGGGCGGATTGCCATTGCCCGCTGTTGGGCAGCGTGCAGGTTTTCGATAGCTTTGCTCATTGAGATTTCACTCCGTTCTCGGAAGTCGGCCGCGAAATTCCACATTACCAGCGAAAGATGCGTGCGCA
>PLUT01000126.1:8690-9487 GCA_003162875.1 Granulicella sp. | reverse complement strand
CACCACCGGCTCCTTGGCCATGCCGCCGATGCCCAGGATGGCCGCCTGCGGCTGGTTGATGATGGGCATGCCGAACTGCTCGCCGAAGATGCCGGAGTTGGTCAGCGTAAACGTCCCGCCGGAGATCTCGTCGGTGGCGAGCTTCTTGCCGCGCGCGCGCCCGGCCACGTCGACGATGGCGCGGGCCAGCCCAAGGAAGTTCTTCTCCTCCGCCTGCTTGATGACGGGCACGATCAGTCCCCACTCCAGCGCCACCGCGATGCCGATGTTGATGTTTTTGTTGTAACGGATCGCCTCTCCCTCGACGGCCCCGTTGACGATGGGGTGCTGGCGCAGCGCCAGGATGGCCGCGCGCGTGATGAACGGCATGTAGGTCAGCTTGACGCCGTTGCGCTGCTCGTACTTCGACTTCTCCCGCTCGCGCAGGCGGACGATCCGCGTCATGTCCACCTTGAAGACGGTGTGCACGTGCGGGCTGGTCTGCTTGGACTCGACCATGCGCCGCGCGATGATGCTGCGCATCTTGGTCATGGGGACGAGCGAGCCCGGCTCCGGAGCGGGCGCGGTGGGTTTGGCGGCGGCAGCGGCGGGTGCGGGAGCGGAAGGTCTGGCTGCCGCGGGCTTTTCCATGTGCGCCTGTTCCATGTGAGACAGGATGTCCGCCTTGGTGATGCGTCCGGCCGAACCGGTGCCGGCGACCTGCGCGAGGTCGACGTTATTGTCCTTGGCGATCTTGCGCACCAGCGGCGAGGAACGCAGACGCTCGCCCGCAGGCGGAGCCGGCGCTGCGGCAGGAG
>PLUT01000126.1:0-8607 GCA_003162875.1 Granulicella sp. | reverse complement strand
GTTTCGCCCACCTGCTTCAGCCACTTGGTGATGGTGCCCTCGGTGATGGACTCGCCCATCTGCGGCATGGGGATCTCGGTGCCTGCAGCGTTGTCCGTGCTACGTTCTACGTTGCCCATTGAAGATGGTGCGCTGGGGGCTGGAGTTGCAACGGGCGCGGGTGCTGGAGTTGCGGCAGCCGGAGCACTGGGTGCCCCAGGTCTCGCTTCTGAGACCTGGGATGGTGCAGCCGCGGCGGCCGGTGCGGGAGCAGCAGCGCCTGCACCATCGCCGATGATCGCAACGACGGTGTTGATCTGCACGGTTGCGCCCTCGGCGACCTTGACCTCGGTGAGCGTGCCGGCGGCGGGCGACGGAATCTCCGCGTCCACCTTGTCGGTAGAGATCTCGAACAGCGGCTCGTCGCGCTGGACTGTATCTCCAACTTTTTTGAGCCACTTGGTCAGGGTACCTTCGGTGATCGATTCGCCCATCTGGGGCATCACTACTTCAGTCGGCATCGCATTCCTTCCGGATTTGTGGGCGCAGAACGCGCCGTGCCCTATGGATTATAAGGCTTTGGCGGAGTAAAAACGCGGGACGGCCCCGCGGCGGGCGTTGCCAGCGGCACGCGGCCCGGAGTAAGTTGAAACGCATTACGCAGTCAACTATGCAGGAACGGGAGGCCGGAATGGGTTACGGCAGAGCGGTTGTTGTAGGAGCAGCCTTCGCGGCTACCGCGTTCGTGCTCTGCGCGCCGCGGCTGGCCGCTGTCCACGCGGAGGGCAGTGCAGAGGACCGAGCGGCGTTCCAGTCTGTGCAGCAGCAACCATCCGCCGCCCCCACGCTGAAGGTTTACTCCCGCGAGACGATTGTGGATGTGCTCGTCACCGACGACAAGGGCCAACCGGTCCGCGGCCTCACCCGCTCCGACTTCACCGTCGAGGAAGACGGCCATCCCCAGCCCATCCATGGCTTCGACGAGTACGACAAGGAGGCTCCGCCCGCACCGGCGCGCACGCTGCCGGCCAACACCTATACCAACGACAACGCCCTGCCCGCCAGCGGCCCGGTCCAGATATTCCTGTTTGACCGGCTGGCAACCCCACCTGCCGTCATGCAGCGGGCGAAGCAATACATCGCGGACTATTTCCGCACCATGCCCGCAGGCACTCAGGTCGCCCTTTTTGAGTTCTCGCCAACCAAGCACATGGCTCTGCTTCAGGGCTTCACGTCCGATGGCCGCCTCGCCGCCGCCGCCGTGGACAAACTCGATGTGGAATGGGACCCATCCGTCGGCATCGTTGTAGGTGCACCCATCTTTGTCGCGGGCCTGCACCAGATCGCAGCGTACGTCGCCGGCATTCACGGCCGCAAGAATCTCATCTGGATCAGACCCGGCTCACCTGTCCCGATCCTCCACGATGGAGGTCTGTCCTGGGGCATCCGGAACATGAAATACGTCCATCAAATGATGGACCTCTACGACATCTTCACCCGTGAGCAGATCGCGATCTATCCCCTCGACCCGCGCGGCGTCCACGGCTTCGGCCGCGGCAGCAACGAACAACTCAATGCGCTGATGAAACAGAATGTCGCCGACGAGACCGGTGGCGCTACCAGCAACTCCAACGACTACCAGGGCACCATCGCCAACCTCGTTGAGGACACCCTGCACGGCTATACGCTCTCCTTCATCCCGCCCCGCGCCGTCGAAGACGGTCACTACCACCCCATCACCATCAAGCTCGACCGGCCCGGCCTTCATCTGAGCTACCGTCCTGGTTACAACGATGAGCAGCCCAATCCGCCTGATCCCGCATTGATCCACGACATGATCCAGGGTCCCATGCGCCTGGGCGCGATTCCCGCCACCCAGCTGCTCTTCGACCTGCACGTGCAGACGGGCTCATCGTCCGCGCAGCCTGCCAATACACCCGCCTCCGGCCCCGCGCTTTCTCACACCAAGGGAGCGCCCTACGACACCGTCTTCACCCTCGACCCCAAACAACTCGCCCTCATAGAGTCGCCCGATGGCACCCGCGCCACGTCCATCGAAATCGACCTTGGCGCCTACGACTTCTACGGCAAGCTCGTCGCCGCGCGCAGCCAGACCTTCAAGATCACCGTCACCCCCGCGCAGTACAACAGCCTCTTCCGAACCCCATTGAAATTCTCGCTGCCCATCGACCTCCCACGCGGCCAGCTCACCCTCCGCGCCGGCGTCTTCGATACGGTGGCCAGTAAGGCCGGCACGCTGGAGATTCCGGTCGCGGTAGCGAAGCCCGCGGCGCAGCATGCGGCAGTGGGCGGGCGGTAGAGCATCCAGCGTAGCGCGTCTTAATTACTCATCGCATTTCTTGTTCCTCGACAAAAGCGAATCACAGAGGACACGGGGGAACTGAGAGATCACAGAGAAGTCCACAAATAAAATCCATCTCTGTGTTCTCTCTTCTGCTCTGTGCACTCTGTGATTCGCTCTTTGAGGGTTGCTGCGACAACTGTTTCTTTGCTTGACGCACCACGCTAGCTCTGAGACTGGCTCAGCAGTTGGTCGAGGGAGTTGCAGGCGAGTATCTGGCGCTCGAAGACGCGGCCGAAGTTGCGGGCGGCGGAGTTGGCCGCGCGCTCCATGGTCGGCCCGGTCGCGGGACCAGCTTCCAGGGCTGGAGCCTCAAGTTCAAGGCTGGTGACGCCGCGGTCGCGGATGCCGCAGGGAATGATCCACTCGAAGTCGCGGAGGTCGGTGGTGACGTTGAGCGCGAAGCCGTGGGAGGTGACGCCCTGCGAGACGTGAATGCCGATGGCGGCGAGTTTGCGCTCGGGCTTTTGCTCTTTCTGACCACTGACCACTGGGCACTGATCACTCGTCTCACTGCCGCCGAAGGTCCAGACGCCGGTGCAGCCCGGGATGCGCTTGGCCAGCACGCCGAAGTCGGCGCAGGTGCGGATGAGGGCTTCTTCCATCATGCGGACGAAGTCGACCGGGCCCAGGAATCTGTAGCCCGGGCCGCGCTTGCCGGGCCATTCGCCGCGCAGGTCGAAGATGGGATAGCCGACGAGCTGGCCGGGACCGTGATAGGTGACGTCGCCGCCGCGGTTGATCTCGTAGAGCTCGACGCCGCGCGCGGCTAGGAATTCGTCGCTGGCGACGATGTTGGCGCGCGAGGAGTTGCGCCCCAGCGTGATCACCGGGGGATGCTCGAGCAGCAGCAGCGTGTCGCCGATGGCGCCGGCTTTGCGCGCGGCGATGACGCGCGCCTGGATGTCCAGGGCTTCGGCGTACGACACCCGTCCGAGTTGGAGGAGGTGGATGTGCAACTAGAGTAGCTTGCGGAACTCTTCGACCGTCAGTCCCGAGCCCTTAATGATGGTTGCCATGGTGTAGGCATTGACTGGATTGTGCCGCGGAATCGTGAGGGTATGTGCCCCGTCGGACATGATGATGTGCTTTCCTTGGTGGGCGATGTGAAACCCGGCTTTCTCAAAGGCCCGAACTGCGTGAAGGTGATTGATTCCCGGAACTGAGCCCATTGATCAGGCGACCTGAACCTCTCGAAAATCCACCTGAACAGATTCCGGAGAGATGCTGCTCGCCTCGTTGACGACTTCGAGATATTCGCGGATCGCATCCTTGATGTTCTCCAGCGCCTCTTCTTCTGTATCGCCTTGCGACGCGCACCCCGGGAGGCTGGGACATGACACGCTGTAGCCTTCTTCCGAATGAATTAGAACGACTTTGTAGGTCGTCATACCACCTCCAGGCGGTCCTCGAGAATCAGCTTCACGGCTTCGGCGAGATTCTGCTGGCAATCCTCCCGCGTCAGGCCCTGGCCATTTGCCTCGGGAATCTCGGGACAGAACCCCACGTACCACTCTCCGTATTTTTCGATGAGCGCCGTGAATTCGTTCTGCATAAGGAAAGTATAGACCCCACCCTCACACGTTCACCGCTTTGCCTTCGACGCTGCTGAAGCCGTCCAGCAGCGCCTCTGCCACCGTCGGGTGGGCGTGGATGGTGAACATCATCTCCTCGACGGTGGCCTCGAGTTCGAGCGCGGTGACCGCCTCCGCGATGATCTCCGTCGCGTAGGGCCCGATGATGTGGACGCCGAGAATCTCGCCGTGTTTCGCGTCCGCGACCACCTTGACGAAGCCGTCGTGCGCGTCCAGGATGGTCGCCTTGGAGTTGCCGACGAAGGGGAACTTGCCCACCTTCACCTGGTAGCCCTTCTCCTTGGCCTGGGTCTCGGTCAGGCCGACGCTGGCGATCTGCGGCTCGGTGTAGGTGCAGCCGGGAATGCGCAAGCGGTTGACGGCGCGGGCGTACTGGCCCGCCATGCGCGCGGCCACAACCAGGCCGGCCATCGAGCCCGAGTGCGCCAGCAGCGGCATTCCGGCGACGATATCGCCGATGGCGTAGATGCCCGGCTCGGTCGTCTCCATCCACTCGTTGGTCGGGATGAAGCCGCGGTCGGGCTTGATGCTGGTCTTATCTAAGCCAAGATCGCTTGTGCGAGGTGCTCGGCCGACCGCGACCAGCACCTTCTCTGCCTGTTTGGACTGCGGCTTGCCCTTCTGGTCGGTCCAGGAGACGAGCACGCCATCCTTATTCTTCTCGATCTTGGTGTCCTTGATGGAGAGGTTCACGTCGATGCCGCGCTTCTTGAACTGCCGCAGCAGCTCCTTGCTGATCTCCTCGTCTTCGACGGGGACGACGCGGGGCAGCATTTCGAGGATCGTCACCTCCGCGCCGAAGCTCTTGAAGATGGACGCAAACTCCACGCCCACCGCGCCCGAGCCGACCACCACCAGCGACTTCGGCATCTCGGCAATCTTCAGGATTTCGTAGTTGGTGAGGATGGTGTCGTCGGCCTGCAGGCCGGGCAGCATGCGCGCGTCGGAACCCGTTGCGAGGACGACCTTCTTCGCCTTCACGCTGTCTGTTTTGCCGTCGGCGAGCTTCACGTCCACGGTGAAGACGCCGTCCTTCGCCGGGCCGGTCAGCTTGCCATAGCCCTTGAAGGTGGTGATCTTGTTCTTCTTCATCAGGAAGTCGAGGCCCTTGGTGTGGCGGCTGATGACGTCGTCCTTGCGCGCCAACACGCCCTTCCAGTCGATCGTGGCGCCCTCGACGCCGGCGATGCCGAAGGTCTTCGCGTGCTTCAGGTGCTCCCATATCTCGGCCGTAAACAGCATGGCCTTGGTCGGGATGCAACCCCACAGCAGGCAGGTTCCGCCCAGACGGTCATTCGCGTCGATCAGAGCGACTTTCATGCCGTACTGCGACGCGCGAATCGCGCACGTATAGCCGGCCGGCCCGCCGCCCACCACCACTGCATCAAAGATCGTGTCTGCCACTTGAAGCTCCAATTCCGCTGGAAATTTGTCACAACCTTTCGATTTTACGCCGGTGGGCGGAAACGCAGGCGGCTCTTGCAAACGGTACTTTCTGGTCTCGTGGCGGAAGATTGAATAGAGCAACCCGGAGTAGCAGCGCGCTTTAGCGCGCGGTGATCGGCAGACAACGAACCTGGCTTTAACCTTGGGCTCTCAGGTGTATTCTTCATGGGATGTCTCAGGCCCCTCAAGAACTGCGCACATATTTCACCACTTTTTCTACGGTGGGAAGACACCGCATATTTCAGGTCGAGAAGAATGCGCGGTTGATGGTGGATACTCTGCGAGACTATCGGACGCAGGGCCGGTTTTCGCTGCACGCATTCGTCGTCATGCCAGACCATGTGCATGCGTTGATAACGCCCGCGACCGAGGTCTCGTTGGAAAAGTCGATTCAATTCATAAAGGGCGGGTTTTCGTTTCGGCTTAAGAGCAACTTCGAGGTGTGGGAGCGTGGGCATTTCGATAAGCGAGTGCCGGATAAACAAGCATACGGCGCGTGTGTCACGTACATTCACCGCAATCCGGTGGTAGCAGGATTTGTGGCTGAGGAGGGCGCATATGCGTTTTCATCGGCCGCACAGCCGGATGAGGTCGATCCGGCACCGGAATGGTTTCGGTGAGTCGAGAATGAGTTGAGAAAAGGCCCGGGGCTAAAGCCCCTTGTTTTGGGCCTGATTTACCGCGGGCTGAAGCCCGCTGCTACTCCGAAGAGATGCAACCAAGAGTTTTTCAGCGACCTCTGACAGCCCGCTGCTACTCCGAAGGCGGCACAACGGGTTCTTGTCAGCCTCTGAAGCCCGCTGCTACTCCGCACCTCACCAGGCGATGTAGACGCCTGTGCCGACCCACCGGTCGCTGCCGATCTGCTGCATCATGAAGTCGGCCACGTCTGCCCGGGAGATGCGCATTCCGCGCCGCGGCAGCGCTTCGCCATCCACCCGAACCCTGTGCCGGGCGCGACCATTGGTCAGCATCGGCGGCATCACCATGGTCCAGTCCAGCCCACTGGCCGAGAGCGTGAGCCACTGCGCCCGCTGCGCCGCCGACGGCCACTTCAGCATTCCCTCATACAGCACCCGCCGCAGCAACCACCGCACCGGCGCCGGCTGGCGGTCCAGCGACTC
Organism: Granulicella sp.; assembly: GCA_003162875.1. GTDB lineage: Bacteria > Acidobacteriota > Terriglobia > Terriglobales > Acidobacteriaceae > Edaphobacter. The sequence continues at coordinate 2,101 of PLUT01000126.1, read as the reverse complement.
CGCCCGCGCGCTCGCCCCGCCCAGCACAATGATGCGGCTCACTCCGGTCTGGCGCATCGCGGTGACGATCAGCGGGACTGCCTGCTCCAGAACGTACTCGTTATGCCACGAACGGGCTCCCAACGCAGAGAGGACCACATCCGCGCCTTCGACCGTCTGGCGAACTGCCATCGATTCGAGCGCGCTGCCCACCACCACGCGCACCCGATCGCGCAATGGAAATCGGTCGGGGCTCCGCAGCAGCGCAGTCACCGCGTATCCGGCGTCCAGGCAACGATGAGTCAGGAGAAGTCCAGTGGCCCCACTTGCTCCGAAGATGGCCACCTTCATACCCCACCTCCCGCACAGGCCCAATTCCGATTCCGATTCCGATGTCCTGATTATCCTCCGCTGCGGAGCTTTCCTGTTCAAAAAGTGGCACGGCCAGGCCATTGAAACTATGCAGTTTGTTGCATATTCCCACGGAATGTCGAGGACTGCGATGGAGCCTGGGACGCGCCCCTGTGGAGAAGGCTGATAACTGGGTCGTTCGGACGCGACTGCGCCCCCGATATTCCGCTTGTTCTCCAATCCGCGACCCGTTTTCTAAATCGAGACCGCAGCGCAAGCCGTCGGATGTGCAGGACATCGGCCTGAAATCCACATTTCCCCCGACAACGACTACTGCTACTAAGTATGTTTCTTCTTTCTTATTGTTTTTATAGAAGCAGTAGCAGCATGGGGGCTGCCTGGAGTTTCTCTCCTCCACGCGGCTCTCCGATGACCATCGAAACTCTTCCAGGTACAGGGCACCCACACAACTGGCTGCTCTTTCCACAAAGAAAGCTGTCGCCTGCACCGCCTGTGAGTCACTAGAATCAAGAAGCCAGCGGGAGCGGCAGTACCCATCGCACTGGATTTCGGTGTACAGTTTGGCCAGCATCCCGTTTTGAATGTAATTTCCCCGGAGAACCCGCATGACGCCAGCAACCCAGGATGCAGCCGCAGCAAAGACCCAGGAGCCTCAGATGACCATGACAGGTGCGCCCACCGGAAACCTTGAGATTACCGTCTCTCGCGCCGAACTGCTGCGCGAGCTGACGGCGGCGCAGTCTGTAGTCGAGCGCAAGACCACCATTCCCATTCTGTCGAACTTCCTGTTCGAGGCCGCGGACGACACCCTGACCATTACCGCGACCGATCTGGATCAGTCGATCCGGACCTCGTGCCCGGCCAAGGTGAAGAAGCCGGGCGCCTGCACGATTCCCGCGCGCAAGCTATTCGACTACATCAAGTTGCTGCCTGAGGGCGACATCTCCATCAAGTTGATGGACAACCACTGGGTGCANNCGCTCCAACACCAAGATGGTCGGCATGGCGCGGGCCAACTTCCCCATGGTGCCGGGTTTTCCCACCACCGGCGCCTTCAAGATCGCCGCTGCGTCGCTGCGCAACATGATCGCGAAGACCATCTTCGCCATCTCCAACGAAGAGAGCCGCTACACGCTGAACGGCGCGCTGCTGGTGCTGAAGGCCGAATCGATGGCGATGGTCGCGACCGACGGCCACCGCCTGGCCCACATTGAAAAGCTGGGCGAGACGCTGGAAGGCGTTACCGGCGAGAAGAAGACGTTGATCCCGCGCAAGGCGCTGAGCGAGCTGTGGTCGCTGCTGAACACCACCGAGGTCGAGTCGCTGGAGTTCGCCGACGATGAGCAGACGCTCTTCTTCCGCGTGGGCGGGCGGGTGCTGACCAGCCGCAAGCTGACCGGCCAGTTTCCCAACTACGAGGCCGTGCTGCCGCGCGACAACAACAAGTTCGTCATTGTGCGCTCCGAGGACCTGATGGCCGCCATCCAGCGCGTCGCCCAGTTTGCCGACGAGCGCTCCGGCGCCATCAAGATCCGACTGGAAACGAACGAGCTGAAGCTGTCGTCATCCTCGACGGATTCAGGAGAGTCGGAAGATTCCATCGAGACGCCGTACAACTACGATCCCCTGGTCGTCGGCTTCAACAGCCAGTACCTGATCGACTTCCTCAAAGCCATCGGCACCACCGGCGAGGTCCGCCTGGAGTTCAAGGACGCCCAGTCCGCCGGCCAGATGCGCCCCGAAGACTCCA
>PLUT01000030.1 GCA_003162875.1 Granulicella sp. | reverse complement strand
CGATGATGGTGACTTTTGAGCACCGGCTGCAGAGGTAAGAGTTTTCCCAAGTCGTCATGCGGAGAGGATACTTCCACTTGTTCCACCGGATGGCGTCTACGATCAGGAACATACCGAACAGAAACACCACGCTCGCAGTCTCACATATCTCTGGACGAAATTGGTATTTGGTCGCTGCAGCAAGAGTGCCGACCCCCAGAAGTACTACACAGGTTCGCCAAAGCGGCCGCCTCGGCTTCGGTGGGGAGCATTTCTGAGCGGCTACGCTCTGCCTGAAGGTTTCCGACCACCCGGTTTTTAGGATCAAGCCGCGCTTGGAGTGGGCGATCATCGACCCGGTGCCGTAGACCGTTGGAAGGGCTTTCAGTGCCCTTGACCCGCAGTATCCGCAGCAAAACGGATCCTTAGAGCGCGGCTGCTGCTCTTGCCGTTGCATATAAGGTGTCAGCGCCACGTTCGCCGGCCGGCCTGCACCCAAGGTGGATAGAACTGATGCTGCGCGTCTTTAGTCAAACGGAAGTCCATTGACGCGATTATACTGCGTCAGAGTGGCACTGGTATAGCTTACCTGGAACTGTGCGCGAGTTGTCTTCCGGGCGCGGGGCGGCGAGGACGACGCTTATTCTTTTTCTTCCCGCGCAAGCCCTGGAGTTCAGCTTCCACTTTGATCAGAGCGCGGATCATCGCACTCTTGTTCTTGGAGGCCAAAACGTTTTCACATAGGTACTCCAGCAACGCGTCGATATCGGTTGTGAAGTTGAACCGCTTCACCACAATAGATTCCGAGCTGGGCGGGTCCTCCAACAAGACATCCGACTCGCTGAGAATCTTGAATCGAGCATCATCAGCCAAGTACTGTTCGATCAGTTGGCTCATCAGCGCCAGATATTTCACGTGCGTGGTCTTAACCAGCTCTGCGAGAAGGTCGACCGTCTCAATGTCCAGGTTGAAACTTGTCGCAATGTATTCAATCTCTTCAGTCTGATCCCCGTCCGCTCTCTTTCCCATCACTATGGACCGATCCACAAATGGGACAACCATCGACGGCAATCTATCCGCCGCGGGCATAATGTTCTTAGGTTCTGCGTTCAGTGAGGACAACAAGCCGCGGACTAACGCATGATCAACGTAATAGCGGATTATGAGGCGACACACCTCGGAGATGCTGCCAGTACCGCAGATGCGAAATGCGAGTGCGGACGCGAGTGCCAGAGTCTCGTCATCCTGACTGATTTTGACCTTTATTGTTTGGTTGCTGTCATCCCAGTTTGAGTTGTGATCGAGAAAGTACGACCGAATCGCCTCCTCGAGTCTCTCGTTGGCGGACACTTCTTCAATCATCCGACGCGTCAGTTTGCGATACGTCAAACCAGAATCAGCCTTCAGCGACTTCAGGTTCTTCCGAAGGCCGTCACTAACGTAGATATAGAGGGCTTGTTCTGTAGTTTTCGGGGATGGCATGGTGTCATATCCCGGCCGTAGGGATTACCCACGGTCCTCCGTCAATCACCCACTTATATTAGCATGTCACGCTGCGCCGACTAATTTCATTCTGGCAAGTACGAGTGGCTTCCCATGTATTTCCCATCGGGCACGTCTCGCTGCTGACTTCGCTTGCTCGGTCGGCGTCATCTCGACCAGAAAATAGAGCGCATCGATCGCGAGGAGGTCTGCGCTATCGGGAGGCAATAGAGCCCTCATTCTTTTGAGTAGTTCGAGATGCGGGTTCAGAGCTTTTAGTCGCTCTGCTTTCATTGCCTCAAATTCCTGACGTTTACGTGCAATCGACCCTTCATTCAAAGCTTTTGAAGCTAGCAAAGCAGGCATTTTCTATTCGTCCTCGGCAAGTGCTCATTAGTCACCGGATGAGTGATTATCGGTTCCAAGCAAATATATATTGCGCCGTTAATTTGGTGCTGTGATCTCGCAACCGGCCTAAAGTTTTGATACGAACTAAAGTAACTGTGCGGTAACCGCCAAAAGAAAGAGTGGAGCGAGAAAGGTGGCAGTGGTATATAGTGAGCAAAGACTAATGCCGTTGCTCTCGTAATTGAGAGGATGCCTGTTTAGGGGTTTCCTGATTGACGCAGTAGACGAGGGACTTCAGGTATAGCGAAAGGTGAAATATCTTGAATTGGTTCCTTCGTAAAACGCGTTATTCGGCCCCGTTAGTGTGGATTGGAGTTGTGGCAGTTGCCGCAGCGATCGCCCAATCCACGGCAACCCTCATACAGGTAGTCAATCGATCGACTCCATCAATCACAGCAACCTCCTCCCTTAATCCTTCGGCGTTTGGAACGCAAGTAACGTTTTCCGCGTCCTTGACCGCCGCCCTGGCTAATTCCGCAACCGGCACCGTCCAATGGATGGACGGAGCTACAGCCATCGGCAGTCCTGTTCCAATTTCATCAGCCGCCGCCTCAATGCCTGTAGCCACACTCACCGCTGGAACCCACTCCATTACGGCTGTGTACAGCGGTGACTCGGACTTCACTGGGGCAACATCAGCGCCGATCAGTCAAGTGGTTAATAAGGCCACGCCAGGCGTTGGTGGATTTGCGCCGATCACGATAGCTTCGAGCTTGAACCCGAGCATTTATCAGAACGCTGTAACCCTCACCGCAACGGCGCCGGCTGGATCCACCGGAACCATCACATTCATGGACGCGACGACGGCCTTGGGGGCCTCTCCTCTGGTTGCAGGCAGTGCGACCTTCTCCGTATCGACTCTCACCGCTGGCACGCACCCAATCACCGCCGTCTACAGCGGCGATTCGAACTTTAATGGTGCGACAAGTACGGGCATTTCTCAGGTCGTCAACAAGGCCCCCACCGTTGAATCCGTCTTTGCTACTCCGTCCACCGGCGTAACGGTAGGATCGAGCGTCACCTTCACGACTCTCGTAAATACCGGCGCGCTTCTCCCGACCGGGACCGTTACATTCATGGATGGCGCAACCACCCTCGGCACTGGCACGGTTTCATCCGCGACGGCCACCAACCTCTTGCCGTACTCGTCTGACTTCACTCAATGGGCCAGCGACAGCGCGGGAGTTGCGGCGCCCACGGTTGCAGCAGCTACGGTCGGTCCCGACGGAGCTAATTCAGCGACGACCCTCACCTTCCCGGCCACGACTGGCGGCAACCACTCAGGCCTCAAGTTGACAGGGACCGGCACCTTCGCTGGTCAGCAAATGGCTGTGTCGTTCTGGGCTCTCTCCAGTTCGTCCACAGTGCTCACGGTCAACCTTGAGGATGGCAGCGGAGCAAACACGCAGACGGCAATCGCAAACACCGCGGCCACATGGCAGCGCTTTGTTCTGCCGTTCACAATGGCTGCTGGTGCGAACCCGAATGCAATCGTTTCGATCCAGGCGGTCGATGAGGCAGCCGGGACCGTTTCAATCTACGGAGCCCAACTCGAACAAGCGGCAACCGCAGGCGTCTATGTCATGACGAATGGCGCAACGGCGGCTGGTCAGGGCGGCATTGCGACCTTCACCACATCGTCACTGCTTGGCGGTTCTCATCCTGTGACCGGAGTTTACTCGGGTGATTCCAACTACCTTGGTAATACCGGCGCACTGAACAGCCCGCTCACCATAGGCCAGGGAACTGCAGCCGCTGTTGTAGCGAGCTCCTTAAACCCGAGCAACTATGGCCAATCCGTTACCTTTACCGCAACGCTCACTGGCCCGAACACTATTCCGACGGGAACGGTTACGTTCCTTGACGGAGCAACGGTCATCGGCACTGGCACGCTGGATGCCACCGGCAAGGCCACGATGGCAACATCTGCCCTTGTTGTGGGAAATCACCCGATTACCGCCCAGTATGGTGGCGACAGCAACTTTGGTGCTGTAACCTCAGCTCCAATCACTCAGACCGTAGATGCCGTGGCCGCAACCGTGACGGTCACCAGTTCGATCAACCCGTCGAGCTTCGGTCAGAGCGTTACCTTCACCGTGACAGTCACAGGCACCGGGGCCACCCCAACCGGTACCGTGGTTGTGACGGATGGAGCAACCGCACTGGGAACCATTACCCTCAATGCGGGTAGCGGTGTCCTCACAACTGCGACGCTGACAGGCGGATCTCACACCCTACTGTTCACCTACAGCGGCGATTCAAACTACACGCACTAACCAAAACGTGGGGGGCCTGCCGATATTCGGTGGGCCCCCACGCATTTTCTTTGTTACGTTGAGGCCTCTTTCCATGACGATAAAAGCAACATCGAGAATTCTGCTGGCGATCACGTTCCTTGTCTGCACGCCGGGATGGTCTCAAGTACCTCTGACGCAGGTCGTGAATAGAATAGCCCCGGCTGTGACCCTCGCGTCCGTCCCAGCCAACAATGTCCCCAGAGTTGCCGGCTCCTCCATTGAGTTCGACGCGACCGTCACCGGTGTGGCCGTCGCCGCTCCCACTGGGTCAATTCAGTTCACTGTCACTTCTCTTGGCACCTCGCCTGCCCTCTCGGGAACCGCGCCGATCATTGGAGGGTTGTCAACGTGGACCACTACGCCTGCTTCCGAAGGTTTTACGGTAACCGCGGCCTACGCCGGCGATCTCAATTACCTGCCGCTGACTGTTTCGCTGCCGGCCGGCGCGGCGGAAGACTTTGATTTCACCCTACCGGCCGTAACGATTGCCCAGGGCAGCACGTGGAACGGAACCATGCAGGTAGTCTCGCTGAATGGCTTCACTGGAACCATTTCATGGGCTTGCCAGAATGTGCCGCCGCAAATAGGTTGCCCCATGACTCAGACCACTTCCACCTTCACGACGGCGAACGAAAGCGTAGCCCAAAGCTTCCCGCTGGCAATCACAACGTCTCCTGGTGACTTCATTCCAGCAGCCGGGTTGCTCCTTTTGGGGTTTGCATTCTCGTTCAAGTCGCGACGCCGGCTGCAGCTACTCGCGGGGCTCGCCTTTAGTTGTGTTTTCCTATTTGGCATGACTGGATGTGGCTCGGGCGGTACTGCGCAATGGGACCCAATCACTCCGAAGGCCACGTACCAGGTGACGATCACGGGCGTTTCGGGAATCCTTACGCACAGTAAACAACTCACAGTCGTCGTTCAGTGAAACAATCCTGAAACTGATGATTTTTTGACATTGGGCAACTTCGGATCTCGTCCGGGTTGCCCAATTTGTCGTCCTTATTAGCGCACGGGTTACTATCGGGTGGCACTATTCCTACTGAGCACTTAAATGAGTTGACCCTTTGTGCTTCCAACTATGTTAACCTCTGAGGAGGCGAACAAAAGACAAAAGGAGCTGGCTATGGAAAACGCCCCGATTGCACCCGAAGACGAGGAATTCTGCTTACAGCCTCCCCCTCCTGGCGAGATTGAGGAGGAGATGATGCTGGTCATTCTCAATGGAATCGGCATCCCGAGCGAGCGCAGGCCCCTCCAGTGCGTCACGTTCAAGCAGCCGTTGCCTGAGTATTTTCGCCTCAAAGAAGCCTGCCAAGGCTGGCGATTGCAGTATTCGGATGTGATCCGGGACGCGCTTCGGAAGCTGATTCCAGTCCTCGAATCGCCGAACGGAGCGGTGCGCGAGCATCTTGAGCGTCATCGTGAGGCCGAGATCGAAAAGGATCGATTACGAAAAGAGGCGCGGCGAAAGCGTCAGGGGGGCACAGCAGAATCTGAAATGGTTCTGTAGCCTGTTCTGACTACCTCCGTGGCCTCAGTTCCTTGAAGTGTGGTCCTTACCCACCCAAAACGCCAGCCTGCGCGCCCCTAACGCGCCGGCNNCTGGTCAGAGTTCTCGCCAACAAATTACACATACGAAAATTAGCCGCGTCGTCGAAAGGTGGCAGTGGTATAGTTGAGAAGTACGACATAACCCGAGCGGAGACGCGTCACGTCTCTAAGCTTTGCTCTGTGGAATAACTCCATAGAGGGCGAATCAGTACTTGTGGTGAAAGCAAGGAGAGCACGACCCATGGGTTCCTTTTTGAAGAAAGTTTCTTTCGGCCTCGTTTTACTCTTTACGTTTGCCGCACTCCTGGCGGCACAAGCACCCACCACTACGACGCTGGCGATTAACCCATCCAGTTATGTGGCTTTCAATACTGTCGTGACCTTGACTGCAACTGTGCGTGATGTGGGGCCTGTAGCGCAGGGCGTTGTCGACTTCTGTAATGCGGATATGGTGGATTGCGCCGTTGGGGATGGTCTGTATGGATCGGCCGAAATCACAACCGCAGGCACGGGCAACGCCAGTATCAGCAAAATCTTCGGGTATGGTAATCACAATATCAAGGCTGTGTTCCACAACATACCAGGTGTGGATGCGGGAAGCACCTCTTCGACAGGCACCCTGACCGTCCAAGCCTCGCAGATTTACACGAGTTCAATAACGCTGGGTGAGACGGGAACCTCAACTGACTACACGCTAGCCGGTAGTCTGACTGCCTTTGGTAGTCAAATCTTAGGCGGAACGCTGACCTTTCTCGACACGTCGAATGGAAATGCCCCCGTTGGAACGGCGTCTCTCAATTTGCCTACAACAACGAGCTTTGCTAGCCCTCTTGCTTACTACACACCCCTGGCAATCAGTCCCACTCGCAACGTCGTGGTAGGAGATTTCAATTCGGACGGCATACCCGATTTAGCTGTCACCGACTTGTACAGTGAGCGCTTGTCCCTGTTTATGGGTAAAGGAGACGGAACCTTTCAGGCGCCGATCGCCAGCAACAACGTGCCGGGTGGACCGCTCATGGCGACAGGAGATGTTCTTCGCACCGGCAAGACTGACATCATTGTTACGGGTAGCGGCATGTTCACCTACATTTCGACCTGTAATTGTTATGCATTTGCGTATACCAATGGGGCCGTAACTGCGGTAGCGACCGGCGATTTCAATAACGACGGAAGGCTGGATGCGGTCATTGGAGAGGCGGGCATGCCCGTTGTCGGGTATCTCGAAACCGCCCCGAACGGTGCTTTCTATCCCGAAATTGACTCCGCGTCCGGCGGATCAGGTGAAGTCGATTCTATTGCAGTCGGAGACTTTAATAGGGATGGCAATTTAGACGTCGCAGTTATTAGCGGCGGTCAGGTATCGATAATGCTTGGCAACGGCAACGGCACATTCAGAGCGCCAGTGTTGTATCCCGTGGTCGGTACGACGATTGCCGCAGCCGATTTCAACGGAGACGGAAAACTCGACCTCGTGGTAGGAAGTTCGTCAAGTAGTACAGGATGGCTGCTATTCGGCAATGGCGACGGCACATTTGGAAGCGCGGACCCATTCAATGCGGGAAGCAGCATCGATTCGCAAGTCGCCGTTGCAGACATTAACAACGATGGGCAACCAGATGTAGTTTTCACGAACTCCGCATTGGGCACCGTCACGGTGTTATTTGGCAATGGTGATGGCGGTTTTTCGCCCCCAGCCGTCTTCCCAGCCGGAGTCAGTCCCGCCTCGGTCGCCGTCGGCGATTTCAACGGAGACGGCATCCCGGATCTGGTGGTCACGAATACGGCATCTAATCAGGTGTCGGTTTTGCTCGGTCAACAAGTCGCTAGTTACAGCGCTACTGGGATATCTCTCAGCGGCAGCGGCACACACAACGTCCTAACTTCCTATAGTGGTGACGGAAGTCGGTTGCCGAGCCAATCGTCCACGGTGTCTCTCGCTAGTGGAACCCTGCCAACCCAGACAATCAACTTCGCACTCATAGCTTCGCCCGTTATTTTTGGCGTCCCTCCTATTGCCCTGTCGGCGACCGGCGGCGGCACAGGCAACCCTATAATCTTCAGCGTTCTGTCCGGTCCGGGTTATGTCTCTGGCAATTGGCTGTATGTCACCGGAGTAGGCACCATCGTTGTTGCCGCTGATCAAGCAGGTAACGCGGACTATTCCGCGGCGCCCGAGGTGACTCAGTCCGTCGTCGTCAACAAGATCACGCCGACGTTCTCGGTGTCGTGCTCACCTAACCCTGTTGTCTACGGTGCGAACACCATCTGTACTGCCGTGGTCGGTGGGAGTGCAAGCGGAACGGCCAGTTTCTATGACAATGGATCGCTTTGGGCGAGCCTGACAATTTCGAGCGGCACAGCTTCGGCTACTGGGTTTGCGGGACAAGTACCCGGAACTTATGCAGTAACCGCCTCATACAGTGGGGATAGCCAAAATAGTCCCTCCAGCGCCGGGACAACGGTGACTATTACCCAGGCTCCGCAATCAATCACATTTGCACCCCCGGCGTCTCCGGTGACGTATGGGGTATCGCCAATCTCGCTCTCTGCGTCGACCAGCTCTGGGCTGGGAGTCAGCTTTAGCGTTCTGTCGGGACCTGCCACGGTCTCCGGAAACATCTTGACGATCACCGGGGCTGGAACGGTCATTGTGGCCGCGAATCAGCCCGGCAACGCTGACTACTTGGCAGCTCCCCAAGTGACGACGACCATCGTTGTCAACAAAGCAACGCCAACGCTCACATGGGCGACGCCGGCTGCGATCACGTATGGCACACCTCTCAGTGGTGTCCAACTGGATGCGACGTCTGGTGGCGTCGCCGGCAGCTTCGCATACGCGCCTCCTTCCGGCACCGTACTCTCAGCGGGCACTCACACCCTTTCCGTGACCTTTACTCCTTCAGACTCGGTCGACTACAACAACCAGACAGCCTCGGTGAGTTTGACTGTCAACCAGGCGACCGCAGGAGTGAGCGTCTCCTGCTCACCTAATCCGATCACCTACGGTTCCCAGACCACAACCTGCACGACGACCGTGGGTGGTTCGGCGACAGGCACCGTGGCTTGGACCATCAACGGTAGCGCATGGACATCAACCGGATTGAGCGGAGGCGCGGCGAGTGCGGGAGGCTTCAACGGATATGCGGCTGGTTCCTACACGATCAGAGCCACATATAGCGGCGACGGCAACTACGCGCCCGGCGCCGCTTCGACCACGTTGACCATCAACAAAGCCAACCCGCCTCTTACTTGGATAACGCCTGCCAATATCCCCTACGGCACGCCCCTCAGCACGTCGCAGCTCGACCCCTCGAGTGGCGGAGTGGCCGGAACGTTTGTCTTTACCCCCGCAGCGGGAACCGTGCTGCTGGTGGGATCTCATAATTTGTCGGCGACCTTCACGCCAACAGACTCGACGGACTATAACCAATTGACGATCCTCGTCACTTTGGTCGTTGTGCC
>PLUT01000071.1 GCA_003162875.1 Granulicella sp. | reverse complement strand
GATGAGCGCGAGCAGACGCTGAATCAGCTGCTGGTCGAGATGGACGGCTTCGAGTCGAATGAAGGCGTGATCCTGATCGCAGCGACGAACCGGCCCGATGTGCTCGATCCAGCGCTGCTGCGTCCGGGTCGCTTCGATCGCCGGGTGATCGTGGACCGTCCGGATATCCGCGGGCGTGAAGAGGTCTTGCGCGTGCACTCGAAGAAGGTGCCGCTGGCGGAAGATGTGAACCTGTCGATACTGGCGCGGGGAACACCGGGCTTCACCGGAGCCGATCTCGCGAACATGGTGAACGAGGCGGCGCTGACGGCTGCACGATTCAACCGCAAGGCCGTTCACATGTTCGACTTCGAGGTAGCGAAGGACAAGGTGCTGATGGGCGCCGAGCGGAAGTCCATGCTGCTGAGCGAGGACGACAAGCGCGATACGGCGTATCACGAGGCTGGACACGTGCTCGTGGCTGCGAAGCGCAAACACTCGGATCCGTTGCACAAGGTGACGATCATCCCGCGCGGTATGGCGCTGGGTGTGACGATGCACCTGCCGGAAGAGGACAAGCATACGGTGACGAGTGATTATCTCAACACGCAGTTGGCCATCCTGATGGGTGGACGCTGCGCGGAGGAGATCTTCATGAACCGCATGACGACCGGCGCCGGCAACGACATCGTGCGCGCGACGGAACTGGCTCGCAAGATGGTGTGCGAGTACGGCATGAGCGAACTCGGCCCGCTGACCTATGGCAAGAAGGAGCAGGAAATCTTTCTGGGACGTGACATCGGGCAGTCAAGGGACTATTCGGAGGACACGGCACAGCAGATCGATAAGGCTGTGCGGCGGCTGGTCGATGAGGCCTACAACTCGGCGCACCAGATCCTCGACGAGCATCATGACATCATGCACGCGATGGCTGCGGCCCTGCTCGAGCGCGAGACGCTGGATGCGGCGGAGATCGAGCTGATCATCCAGGGCAAGCAGCTTGGGCCGGTGAAGTCGTCTTTGGCGTTTGCGGATGGCGATGACGCTGGCGACACGCAGAAGGTGCTGAAGCCGGAGACCGGCCGCAAGCCTGGGTTCGGCGAAGGTCATACGACGCCAGCGTAGATGGTTTGCGTTGAGAGAGAGGGCGGCTCATTGAGCCGCCCTCTCTGTTTTCGGTGTGCACGCGGTAAGCTGTGGCTATGGCTTTTAGGAACAGGTTTTGCGCGACGCTTGTGATGGTGTGTTCGCTGGGTGCAGCTTGCGCTCAGCGCGCGGCCCAGACTGACGGCCAAGTGCAGGTGCAGCCGGCGCAGGGCCCTCAGGCGTCGGCTCAAAGTGCGACGACGACGCCTGGGGTGAAGGTGGGGCAGGGTGCGCAGCCTCCAAACGCGGGGAAGACGCCGAGCAAAGACGATCTCTTGCGCGGTGGGTATGGGCCGTATCGCGCAAATAATGATCTGTTGTTCTATCACCTGTCGCTGCGCGTTGATCCGGAGAAGAAGACGATTGCCAGCACGAATGTGGTGCGGTTTCGCATGTTGCAGGATGGGCGGAAGATCCAGTTGGAGCTGACGCCGGAGTTGACGCTGGAGAGCATCAAGTTCGAGGGTAAGGCGCTGACGTACACGCGCGAGGAGCGGACACTCTTTGTGGAGTTTCCGCGTGTGCTGCGCAAGGGCGAGGTGGATGAGGTTGCGGTTGCGTACTCGGGCAGGCCGATGACGCAGGGGCGGTTTGGATGCTTCTCGTTCGATAAGGACAAGGAGGGCAAGCCGTGGATTACGACGGCGTGCGAGGGCGAGGGTGCGAGCGTCTGGTGGCCCAACAAAGACCAGTGGCGCGATGAGCCGCAGGATGGGATGGAGATCGATGTTGCCGTGCCGAATGGGCTGATGGATGTGTCGAATGGCCGGTTTGCCGGCAGCAGGGATTTAGGCGATGGATACACGGAGTGGCAGTGGCGGGTGCATTACCCGATCAACAACTACGACGTCGCGCTGAATATCGGGGAGTATCAGCATTGGTCTGGCGAGCACGTGAATAAGGACACGGGCGAGAAGACGACGCTCGACTACTACGCGCTGCCGGAGGATCTCGCGAAGGCGAAGACGCAGTTTGCGCAGGTGCCGGAGATGCTCGATGCGTATGAGCATTATTTTGGCGAGTATCCGTTCGACGAGGATGGATACAAGCTGATCGAGGTGCCGTATGCGGGCATGGAGCACCAGACGGCGGTGGCGTACGGCAACCACTTCGAGAATGGGTACTACGGGCGCGACTGGACGGGTGTGGGGATCAGTCCGAAGTTCGACTTCATCATCATCCATGAGAGTGGGCATGAGTGGTTTGGCAATTCGATCACGGCGCAGGACCGCTCGGACATGTGGATCCATGAGGGATGGACGACCTATATGGAGACGCTGTATGTGGAGTACCGGTGGGGCAAGGCCGATGCGATCCGGTATGTGAATGGGTTGAAGCCGAAGGTGCAGAATCGGCAGGCGATTATTCCGGAGCGCGGCATCAATGCAGAGCCGACCGCAGATCAGTACTTCAAGGGCGCGCTGATGTTGAATACGCTGCGCAGCGTGATTGATGACGACAGCAAGTGGTTCGCCGACATTCACGACTTCTATCAGGAGTTCAAGTATCAGACGATCATGACCGAGGATGTGGTGGCGTGGTGGAATGAGCGCACGGGAATGAACCTGACGCCGTTCTTCCATGAGTATCTGCGGCATGCGGCGATTCCGGTGCTGGAGCTGCGGTTCAACAGGGTGAAGGGAACGGTCTCGTATCGTTGGAGCGCCGACGAGCCGGCGTTTGCGATGTCGATCAAGATGGGTGACCCAGCGCACCTGACGGTGGAGACTCCGGTGACAATGGAGTGGAAGACGATGCCGTGGACGAAGGACCCGGACACGCTGTATGTGCCGACCGACCTTTACTACATCGGCGAGAAGACAGTTGAGGAGAGACCATGAGGCGGGTATTGCAGGTGGGAGCAGCGGCACTGGCGCTGGCATTGACGACGATGGGCTGCGGCTATCATCAGGTGGGCGCGGCGGCGCATATTCCGGCGAATGTGCGGACGCTGGAGGTGCCCATCTTTGTGTCGAAGGTGCAGGGGTACAACACGGAGACCGCGTTTACGCAGGCCGTGGTGCGGGAGTTGAATACGCGCACGAGCTACCGTGTGCTGACCAGCGGCGATGGCAGCGGCGCGGATGCGGTGCTGAAGGGAACGATCGTGAAGGAGACGGTGTCGCCGTTGACGTACGACTCGTCGAGCGGGCAGACGTCGAGCTACCTGGTGAGTGTGACGGCGAACGTGCAGCTGGTTGCACACGATGGCACGGTGCTCTATAAAAACGACGAGTTTGCGTGGAGGGAGCAGTATCAGTCGACGCAGGATTTGACCGGCTTCGTGCAGGAAGACGGAGCGGCGGTGCGGCGCATGGGGCGGGATTTTGCGGAGGCGCTGGTCGGCGACATGCTGGAGTCGTTCCGATGAGCGGGCGCGATGTTTTGCAAGCAAGCGCTTCGCGCAGCGGCCTGAAGAGCTTTGCGGGAGTGGAGCGTTTTCTCGCCGAGGTGGGTGGAGACGCGCGGCGAGCCGGCTATGTGCTGCTGGGTGATGAAGCGTTCCTGTCTGAGATCTGCCGCAAGGGCGTGCTGCAGGCGCTGGTGCCCGGAGAGATGAAGGACTTTTGTCTGCATGATCTCGATCTGGGCCAGACGTCGATCTTCGAGGCGCTGGATCTGGCGCAGACGCCGTCGCTGATGGCGCCGTTCCAGGTGCTGTTTCTGCGCAATGTGAAGACGCTGTATGGACGCGGGCAGAAGAAGGAAGAGTTCAAAGCGATCGACGGATACTTCCGGCGGCCGAACCCGCAGGCGTTGGTGATTTTTGTGGCGGACCACCTTGTGCTGCCGCAGGACCTGCGCAGGATGGAGATGACCGATAAGGAAAGAGCCGAGAAGATTCGTGAGACCCTGGGCGATGTGTGCGGGGTGGTCGAGCTGCAGCGGGTGAGCGAGGAGGATGCGGTTCGGTGGGTGATGCGTGAGGCGCAGGCGAAGGGCGTCAGCTTTGGCGAAGACGCGGCCACGGAACTTGTCGATTCGCTGAGTGCGGAGATGTTGATGGTGGCGAGCGAGCTGGAGAAGCTGCTGCTGTATGCGGGCGCGATGAGCAGGACGTCGGTGGAGGTTGGGGATGTGGAGACGATGGTGTCGGCGGCCAAGCAGCGGAGCTTGTATGAGCTGACGGATGCGATCAGCCTGAAGGACGCGCCGAGAGCGCTGGGGCTGCTGGCGGGATTGCTGAACGCGTCGGAGGGTGGCGAGGATGCGGCGATCGGGCACGTGTTTACGCTGGCGAAGACGTTTCGTCAGATGCTGGTGCTGAACGAAAAGCAGGTGAAGGACCAGCGCGCGATGTGGCAGGTGCTGTGGCCAGGGTTTCGCGTAGCTCCGTTTGCGGCCGATGCGCTGATTGCGCAGGCGCGGCGGTACAAGGACCGCGGCGAGTTGACGCGCGGGTTGCGGATGATTGCGAAGGCGGATCTGGAACTAAGGTCAAGCCCGGCAGACAAGAAGCTGGTGCTGGAGCGGCTGGTGATGCGGCTGGCTGGGAAGGCTCACGCGTCGGAGCTGGAACACGCGGCTGTCTAGAGCGTGCGATGAGCCGGTTGCGTAGACGCATTTTGACCGCGCTGGCGAGCGAGCTCACCGTGGCGCTGATGGAGCTCCGAATTTTTGATCTATGTCTCAGATATAAATCTATGGCGCAGATATAAATGGAGGATCATGAACAATCGCAAGCTTTGGGTCGCCGCCACCGTGGCCGGACTTATGATCGGCCTGCAATCGGCCGCGCAGACGACGGCTGCCACTGCAGCGCCGCCACCGTCGCCGCAGCAGCAGATGCAGCAGAAGATTGGGTTCTTCAAGACGCACTACGCAAAGCATGAGTACCGCATTGCGATGCGCGATGGCGTGAAGCTCTATACGCAGGTGTATACGCCGATTGCGGGCCAGTTTGCCGATGCGGGGCCGTATCCGTTCCTGATGTCGCGCACGCCGTATAGCTGCGGCAGCTATGGCGATGATGTCGTGCTGCCCCGTGTGACCGGCAATGAGGTGATGTTGAAGAGTGGGTACATTCTCGTCTGCCAGGATGTGCGCGGACGGTGGGAGAGCCAGGGAACGTGGTTCGAGATGACGCCGAGCCGGGATACGAAGGGGGACGGCAAGGGCATCGATGAGTCCACGGATATGTACGACACCGTGGATTGGCTGCTGAAGAATGTCGCGGGGAATAATGGCAAGGTGGGGATTCTGGGCATCAGCTATCCGGGGTTCTATACGGCGGCGAGCATCATCGACGGGCATCCGGCGATCAAGGCGGCGAGCCCGCAGGCTCCGGTCACCGACCTGTGGATGGGCGACGATACGTACCACGGCGGAACGTTCATGCTGAGTGCGAACCACTCGTTCTATGCGCAGTTCTTCGCGCCGCAGAAGAACCCGCTGAAGGTGGAGCCGAAGAGTGATTTCGACTTCGGCACCAAGGATATGTACTCGTACTACCTGAAGATGGGGACGCTGGCGAAGCTGGATTCGCCGGCGGGTGGGACGAATCCGTACTTCCACGACCAGGTGATTCATACGACGTATGGCCCGTACTGGCAGGAGAGGAACATCTCGACGCACATGCACGGAGTGACGGCCGCGGTGATGAATGTGGGCGGATGGTTTGACGCGGAGGACCTGTCGGGGCCGGTGAAGATCTTCCACGCGATTGCGCAGCAGAGTCCGCAGGCGGCCGCCGATACGCTGGTCGAAGGGCCATGGGTGCATGGTGGATGGGCGCGCGGAACGGGCGCTTCGCTGGGCGATATCAGCTTTGGCGATGAGACTTCGGAGTTCTATCGCAAGAACATTGAGGCTCCGTTCTTTGCGCACTATCTGAAGGCCGCGGCGTGGACGCCGCTGCCGAAGGCCTACACGTTCGAGACCGGAAGCAACGTGTGGAAGCAGTATGACGCGTGGCCTCCGAAGCAGGCGGTGGAGAAGACGATCTATCTGCAACCGCAGGGTGGGCTGGCGTGGACCGCTCCGACGGCGAAGGAGAGCAGCGACAAGTACGTGAGCGACCCGGCGCATCCGGTTCCGTTTACGCCGTACGTGACCGGACCCGATGTGCCGCAGCGCTATATGGACGACGATCAGCGTTTTGCGACGACGCGGCCGGATGTGCTGGTGTACGAAACTGAGCCGCTGACCGAAGATGTGACCGTGGTCGGGCCGATCAAGCCGATGCTGAAGATCGCGTCGACAGGCACGGACTCGGACTTTGACGTGAAGCTGATCGATGTGTTTCCAGAGGACTATCCAGAGCCGGATGAGGCAAAGTCGGCAAAGCGGTCAGCAGCGCCGCCGGTGTTTCTGCAAGGGTACGAGATGATGGTGCGCGGCGAGCCGTTCCGGGCGAAGTTCCGCAACAGCTGGGAGAAGCCGGAGCCGCTGGTCCCGGGTAAGATTACGGACGTGGATTTCACGATGCAGGACGTGAACCACACGTTCCTGAAGGGACATCGGATCATGGTGCAGGTGCAGAGTTCGTGGTTCCCGCTGACTGACCGCAATCCGCAGGTGTTTCTCGACATTGACAAGGCCAGGCCGGAGGATTTCAAGAAGGCTACCGAGACGGTGTTTCATCAGGCTGGGGCGGCTAGCGGGATTGAGTTGCTGGTGCTGCCGAAGTAGAGGCAATAGCAACACCCTGCGCGGTGCCCGGGGTCGAGGGCCAGGATGACGGCGAAGACGGACAACGACAATGGCCGCGGAGGATTGCGGTCTTTGTCGTGTGCGTAACCAGGCTTTGGGGAAGGGTTACGCCATTAGAATGGCTTTTGCAGGCTGGGATTCTGCGGGTGAAGGCTCCCCGGTTCGGAGCGAAGGCGGCGGCGGGAACCAGGAATCGGCGGCGCGATAGCAGGTTGGATTGTAGGCTGATACGAGAGAGTTTGAAGCAGGGAGAACAATGGCAAAGACGGTGACAGTCGAAGAGTATGTGGCAGCGAGCGCTGGAGTGCAGCTGGCCGAGGTGTTTGGCGCGATCGCAGGAGCAGCACGGGAGATCGAATGGAAGATTCGTCTGGCCGGGCTGAGCGATGTCTATGGTGCGTTTGGTGCAGTGAATGTGCAGGGTGAGCAGCAGCAGAAGCTCGATGTCTTTGCGAACGATCTTCTGACCCAGACGCTGGGCGCGCTGCCGCAGGTGGCCGCGATTGTGAGCGAAGAGGACGAGGGTCCGGTCGTCTTTGACCGCAAAGGCGGGACAGATGGGGATGCCAAGTTTGTGGTGATCTTCGACCCGCTGGATGGTTCGTCCAATATCGATGTGAATGTGAATGTGGGGACGATCTTCAGCGTGGTTCGGCTGCACGGAGATGTGGTGGCTTCGGTATTGAAGCCGGGAACGGAGCAGGTCGCCGCCGGGTATGTGCTGTACGGGCCAGCGGCGGTTTTGGTAATCACGACAGGCAGCGGTGTCGCCGCATTTACGCTCGATGAGGACGGCAAGTTTCTGCTGACCGCTGAGGCGATGAAGATGCCCGAGCAGGGGCCGTACTACTCGGCGAACGAGGCGAATGCGGCGAGCTGGCCGGCTGCGTATCGCGAGTATCTGCTGGGATTGCTGCGTGGTGAGCTGGGTGGGAACGCGTACAGCGCGCGGTATATCGGAAGCCTGGTGGCGGACTTTCATCGCACGCTGCTGAAGGGTGGGGTGTTTCTGTATCCGCATACGGACAAGGCGCCGCAAGGCAAGCTGCGGTTGCTGTATGAGGCGAATCCGCTGGCCATGATCGCGGAGCAGGCGGACGGTGCGGCTGTGAATGGAGCGACACGGATTCTGGAGGTGCAGGCTGAGCGGATTCATCAGCGGACGCCCCTGGTTATTGGGAGCAGGCGCGAGGTTGAGGCCTTGCAAAAGGCCGTGCAAAAGGCCGCGTTGAAGGACGCAGGGGAGGCGAAGTAGTGGCGGTTGGTTCGGTCGCAGAGAGGCTGTATTACGACGCTTGCGCGGGAGATGCGGGCGGACTCGAGTTTCGTGCGCTGGTGACAGACGTCCGGCTGGACTCGCACACGAAGAATGAGGCGGGAGAAAAGGAGCAGCTCTGGCAGGTTGCGCTGGACCGGACGGCGTTTTATCCGGAGGGTGGCGGTCAGCCGTGGGACACGGGCGTGCTGGTGGCGACGGCTCGGAGTGGCGCGGTGCTCGAGGTTGCGGTGGAGCGCGTTGAGGAGGATGAGGCCGGCGAGGTCTGGCACTTCGTGCGCAAGCCGCTGCCGCAGGGCGCCGAGGTGGCCGGGCGCGTCGACGCGGATCGGCGCATGGACCACGCGCAGCAGCACACCGGGCAGCATCTGTTGTCGGCGGTGTTTTTAAGCGAGCTGGGAGCAAAGACGGTTTCGTTTCACCTCGGTGCGGATTCGGCGACGATCGATCTGGCGCTGCGCGAGGGCGCGGAGCGGTTGAGCGAAGTCGAACTGCGGCGCGTGGAGACGGCGGCGAATCGCCTGATCTATGAGGACCGCGCGGTGCGTCCGGGGTGGTTCTCGCGCGAAGAGGCTGAGGCGATGCTGGCGCGGGGCGAGCTGTATAAGCTGCCCGAACGTAGTGGGCGGATGCGTGTGGTCGAGATGGCCGGTGTGGAGTTCAATGCGTGCGGTGGGACGCATGTGCGATCGACGGGCGCGATTGGCGGTCTGCTGGTGCGGCGCGTGGAGAAGGTGAAGCAGGGCTGGCGGGTGGAGTTCTGCTGTGGGTTGCGTGCGGTGCGTGCGGCGGGGCAGGATTTTGCGACTCTGGGGCAGGCTGCTGGAGTGCTCAGCGTGGGTGCGGTGGATGTGCCGGCGCGGGTTGCGGCGCTGATTGAAGAGGGCAAGGCTGCAGCGAAGGAGCGCAAGGCGCTGGTCGAGGAACTGGCGCAGGCCGAGGCTGTGGCGCTGGTCGGTGCGGAAGCCGAGAGAGCGGTGGTGACCGCGGTGTTTGCGGGCAAGGATGTGGAGTTTGCCAAGCGCGTGGTGGCGAAGGTCGCGGGATTGGGGCGGGCTGCGGTGGTCGGGGTGACGAGCGGCGCCGATGGCGCGGTTGCAGCCGCGCGCAGGCCCGGGTCTGCCCTGGATGCAGGGAAGGCGTTGCGTGAGGTCCTGAGCGCCGCTGGTGCGCGCGGCGGCGGTTCTGCGGAGATTGCGCAGGGAGTTTGTCGCGGAGAGCAGGTGGAGGCGCTGGTGGCGCAATTGTCACAGGCGCTGGGCGGCTAAGCTGGTGAGGTGAGCGAGTACTGCGATGTTGCGTTGCCGGTGCCGTTGGACCGGGCCTTTACGTACGAGCTCGGAGAGCTTGAGGCGGAGGTGGGCGCGCGTGTGATGGTGCCGTTTGGCGGGCAACGGCTGGTGGGCGTGGTGGTCGGGCTGCACGATGTTGCGCCGGTGGACGATGTTGAGGTGAAGCGCGTGGAGCGCGTGCTCGATGAGGCGGCGCTGCTTCCGGATGAGCTGATGGAGCTGGGCAAGTGGGTTGCGGCGTACTACTGCGCTCCGCTGGGTGAGGTGCTGCGCGGCATGATGCCGCTGGCAGCCGAGGTGAAGCGGCAGTTTGTCTACCGCATGGCGGAGGCCGGCCGGAGAGTGCTCTACGCCGGCGCGGCCAAGGGATCTTCGCGGCGGTCGCGCTTGCCGGCGGAGCAGCAGAACCGGGAATACGCGGTGCTGAACTACCTGGAAGATGGGAGCGCGGCGAAGGCGTCGGCACTGCGCTCGGCGACGCAGGCGAACAAGGCGCTGCTGGATGGCATGGTGCGCAAGAAGTGGCTGGCCCGCGAGGCGCTGGCCGAAGGACGCGACGCGAAACGCACGGAGCGGGTCGCGGCGTTGGTTGCGGACGCGCGCCTTCCCAAGCTGAACCACAATCAGACGGCGATCCTGGCGGAACTGGCGGCTGCGGGCGGGCGCATGCGGGTGACCGATTTGCGAGAATCCACAGTCCTGCGCGAACTCAGCGTGCCCGCAACCACGCTGGCCACGCTGGTGAAACACGGGCTGGTCGCGATCGAGGATGCACCGGAGGATTTCTATCTGGGCGGGTTGCCCGCGAATGGCAAAGCGCGCATGCATGAACACGCGCTGAACGAGGCGCAGATGGAGGCGCTCGGGTCGATTGCCGCAGCGATGACGCAGGGTTCGTTTCGGCCGATCCTGCTCTACGG
This sequence comes from Granulicella sp., assembly GCA_003162875.1. Classification (GTDB taxonomy): domain Bacteria; phylum Acidobacteriota; class Terriglobia; order Terriglobales; family Acidobacteriaceae; genus Edaphobacter. The sequence goes on along the minus strand of PLUT01000071.1, from coordinate 11,622 downwards.
CGTCACCGGTTCCGGCAAGACCAGCGTCTACCTCGCGGCGATGCAGCGAGCGCTGGACGCGGGCAAGTCGGCGCTGCTGCTGGTGCCGGAGATCGGGCTTACGCCGGCGATGGCGGGAGAGATGTTCGCGGCCTTCGGACCTCAAGTGGCGCTGCTGCACTCGGGACTGACGCCTGACGAGCGCGCCGAACAATGGCACCGCATCCGCCGCGGCGAGGCGCGCATCGTGGTGGGCACGCGCTCGGCGGTCTTTGCGCCGATGGTGGACCTGGGCTTGATCGTGGTCGATGAGGAACACGACAGCAGCTACAAACAGGAGGAGACGCCGCGCTACCATGGGCGCGACGTCGCGGTGATGCGGGCAAAGTTCAACGGCTGCGTGGTGGTGCTGGGGTCGGCCACGCCGTCGCTGGAGAGTTGGGCCAACTCCGAGCGCGGCCGCTACGCGCGCGTGGAGATGCTGACCCGGGTGATGCGCCGTCCGCTGCCCACGGTGGAACTGGTGGACATGCGCACCGAATTCAAGGAAACCGGCAAGGAGGACATCTTCTCGCGCCCGTTGATGGCCGAGGCGCAGGCCACGCTGGACCGCGGCGAACAGGTGATTATCCTGCTGAACCGGCGCGGCTACTCCTTCACCGTGATCTGCCGCAGTTGCGGCGAGAAGATCGAATGTGAAAATTGCGCGATCGCGATGACGTACCACAAAGCGGTAACCGGGACCGACCTGCACGCGCACCCCGGCGACCGGCTGGAGTGCCACTACTGCGGCTTCCGGCGACCGGTGCCAGCGCGCTGCCCGAAGTGCGAGAGCGAGCACCTGTACTACCTGGGCGCGGGTTCGCAACAAGGCGAGGAACGGCTGCAGGAGCTGTTTCCCAACGCCCGCATCGGGCGGATGGACCGCGACACCGTGCGCGGACGCGGAGATATGGAGCGGCTGCTGACCCGGCTGCACTCGGGCGAGATCAACCTGCTGGTGGGCACGCAGATGATCGCCAAAGGCCACGACATCCATGGCATCACGCTGGTGGGCGTGGTGGGCGCGGACTTTGCCCTGGGCCTGCCCGACTTCCGCGCGGCAGAGCGCGTCTTTCAACTGCTGACCCAGGTGTCAGGGCGCGCAGGCCGCGGAGAACTTCCCGGGCGGGTGCTGGTGCAGACCTACCATCCGGAGCACTACGCAATCCAATGCGCCGCCGCGCACGACTACCGTGGTTTCGTGGCGAAAGAGCTGCAATACCGGCAATGGATGCACTACCCGCCCGCCAGCGTGCTGGCTAATGTGATAGTGCAGGGGCAGACGCTCGAAGAGGCCGCCGCGTGGGCGAACACGCTGGGCCGCTGGTTCGCCGCCGCGCGCCTGGACAAGGTTCGCGTGCTGGGGCCGGCCGCCGCGCCGATTGCGCGGCTGAAGCGCATCTACCGGTTCCATTTTGTACTGAAGGCCGAGCGACGGGACGCCCTTGGCCGCACGCTGCGACAGTTGCTCGCCTACGCGGAAACCGAGGCGATTCCGCGGCGCAATCTTATCCTGGATGTGGATGCCGTCCACCTGATGTAGGCGTTTCCTGGGGCCGACGACGGCAAGCGTCTTCCGACTGGTTTCCCCTCAAAGGGAACCGTCGGGGAACTGCTCGAATCCGAAGAGGCACTACCTATCGAGGCAATTCACTGAATCACTTCGTTCCAGCGGCGCCAATACGCAAGCAAGGTGCGCAGCCATCTCATTGTTTCTGTTACCTTTCATTTCCGGAAAGTGCGGCGGAGAAGCACTCCGCTGGGCATTTTCCCGGGGGTTCCAAAGTACACCAACCAAGCAACGATTCTGCACCTATCTTTCGGTCCAGTTTTTCGCTCCGGAACCAGTAGGATTCTGGAGTAGCAACTGCGTCGGTGATGCTAGTCACAATTAATTCCACCGTACAGCCCGGCAGGAGAACCTGCAATACCTCCTTTGCGGCAGTCTCCCGGCGCATCCTCGCGGCAGCCTTCCGCCCTGCCTCGGGGGCTAGGCGTAGATTCGGGCGGGAATGGAAGGTTGGCGCGGTGCCTCCGGTGCGGGTACAGCCTGGATCGGGCTGGAGACTCTGTATCCCATACCGCGCACGGTCTGAATCAACCTCCGGCGGACATCGCGCACCCCTCCCGCGTCCACCTTGCGGCGCAGGTAATTGATGTAGACGTCCACGATATTGGTGCCCGACTCCTCGCGCATCTGCCAGACTTCCTGTAGCAACTGGCTGCGCGACACGCATTCGCCGCGGTGCAACATCAGACATTCGAGCAGGGCAAACTCCTTCGCGGTCAGGCCGATGGTCAGGCCCGCGCGCGTTACCTTGTGCTCGACGCGGTGCAGCTCAAGATCGTCGCAGCGCAGCACCGGGTCGGCAAACTGCTGGCGCCTGCGCAGCAAGGCGCGGCAACGCGCAGTCAGCTCAATGAAACTGAATGGCTTGAGCAGGCAATCGTCCGCCCCCATATCCAGGCTCTCCACGCGCGCCTGGAGATCGCCGCGCCCGGTAAGCACCAGCACGGCGGCGTCGTCATGCCGCGCCCGCAACTCCGACAGAACCTCCAGGCCGTCCCGCTTGGGAAGGCCCAGGTCCAGTAGGATGAGGTCGGGACGGCCCTCAGCGGAATAGACCAGGGCGGCCTCTCCATCCTCCACCCACTCCACCCGGTGGCCTTCCGTTTCCAATCCCTTCTTCAGAAATGCACCCAGGGCGCGATCATCCTCGACAACCAGTACATGCATGAATCTCTCCTCAACAGGATCTGCAATCCAGATTCAGGTCAAACAAGACTGTCGCTCGCCAGTGCCAGCGAGGACCTGTGGAACCTCCAATGCATATAGCATGCAACTTACGATCCTCTTATCGGCGATCATTAGACAAACTTTAGTCTGGCCATTCCCAAAAAGGGAACAGCAAGGCCGGCGTCCGGAGTCAGTCGCCAGTTGCTGGTTGTAAGTTGAACATTCCGAAAGCGGAACGGTCGCGGCAAACCGCGGAAACCGGGCACTGAAGAGGCTGCTGAAAAAGCCATCTGCGGCCGCAAACGGTGACCTCAGCGGATGAAAGGCACGATGAATTTGCGGCGTTTACGGCACAGATAAATCCGTGCCCTTAATGAAACCGTTGCATAAGCCCGTGCCTTTGAGCCAAACGGTTTTTTTCAGCACCCTCTGAGTCCCGAGAACTGACCTTACTTCGCCACGTCGAATTCCAGATGCGATGGGTACTGCGGAGAGGCGTAGATGGTCATCGTCTCCGCCTGGTATGCGTTCTTCGGCGCGGTCATGATGTTGGGCACAAACGTCTGCGGGTTGCGGTCGTACAGCGGGAACCAGGTCGACTGGACCTCGACCATGATGCGGTGCCCCTTCAGGAAGGTGTGGTCGACCGCGTGCAGGCTCCACTTGAACTCATTCACGACGCCGGGGGTGAGCGGCTCGGGCTCAAGAAAGCTCTTGAGATAGCGGCCGCGAAAGATCTCGTCCGCGATCATCAACTGGTACCCCGCGCTGGATGCGTCCGGAGCCTGCGGCGAGCTTGCCGGCTGGGGTGAAGGGGCGTTGTCCGGAACCACGTCGATGAGCTTGACGACCCAGTCGGCATCGCTCCCGGTGGTTGCCGCAAACAGGTCCGCGGTTACGTTGCCGGTGACGGTCACGTCGTGGTCCAGCGCGGGCGTGGTGAAGGCGACAACATCCTTGCGTCCGGTGACAAAGCGCTGGTCCTCGACCAGCCAGGTGAACCATTTCGAGCCGCTCGCATAGGTCGACTGAATCGGCCGGTGGCGATACGGCACCGGGTCTGCGGGATCGGACCGGTAGGTTGCCGCAATCCCGTCCCCATTCGCGGCGGGGGGCGCGAAGCTGAGCTTCTGTCCCGGCTCCAGATAGAGGCTTGCCGGACTAAAGCCGGCCTGCGGAGGCCAGCGGGCGTAGCGCTCCCACTGATCGACGCCGGTGCGGTAGCTGGCCGTATCGTCGAGGTCGAAGCCGGGCCTGTCCTTCAGGTACTTCTCAAAGAAGGGCGTCTCCATGGTCCTGCGGAACTCGGTGCCGGTGGCCTCGGGGAAGTCCAGCGCGCCAAACCCCGACCCCAGGCTGCTGCCGGAGCCGGCCCAGCCGCCGTGGTTCCACGGGCCCAGCACCAGGAAGACGCGTTGATCGCTCGAGTGCTGCTTCAGCGCGGCGTACTCGGCCTGGGTACCCCACATGTCTTCCTGGTCCCAGTAACCGCCTACCTCGAGCACCGGCACAGCAACATCGGCAAGATGGCCTTCGACCGCCATATCCTGCCAGAACCTGGTGTAGCCAGGCTGGGTGAGGAAGGCCCGGGCGGTGGGCAGATCGCTCATATGAGCTGCCGCCGCGGCGCTGGCAAAGTTGCCGTGCTGCAGGAAGAAATCGTAGGTATCCTGCTTCAGGTCGACGCGAGCGTCGGTCTTCTGCGCCTCCATCTGTTGCACGTAATCGAAGGCGTAGCTCTGGCGGAAGGCGCCGTTGTGGAAGAAGTCGTCGCCCATCCAGACATCGGTCATGGGCGCCTGGGGCGAGATGGCCTTCACCGCGGGGTGCGCGTCGATGCCGGCCATGATGGCCAGAAAGCCGTCGTAGGAGATGCCGAAGACGCCCACCCGGCCGTTGTTGTCCGGCACATTCTTCTCGAGCCAGTCGATGGTGTCGCGGGTATCGGTGGTCTCGTCCACATCGTTGGCCGTGGCATGCGCGACGATGGGACGGTTCATCACGAACGTGCCCTCCGAACCGTAGCGCCCGCGGATGTCCTGGTACACAAAGATATAGCCGCTGGCGGCAAGGTCGGGTTTGTCCCGGTTCACTCTGCGCGAATCGAACTCGTCCACTCCGTAAGGGGTGCGGGCGATGAGAAATGGCAGCATCGGCAGCGTCTCGCGCCCGCCGGTGTGGACGGGCCGCAGAATCACCGCATGCAGCCGAACGCCGTCGCGCATGGGGATCATGGCCTGCTGGCGGGTGTACTCGCGGGCCTGGCTGGGGCGCGTGGTGCCCGTGCTGAAGCGAATCTCCTCATCCGCCGTCCGGCCGTCGCGATCGAGCACCAGTTGCAGTCCGGAGATCGCGCCCGTGGCATCGCGCACGAAGACCAGGTGCGCCTGCGGCGACGCAATGCGAAAGCGGTCAGGCAGGCCGGGCGCCGGGTCCGGAGTGAGCCTCTGCCGTTCCAGGCCCTCTCTCTCCTCGTAAAGCGCGCCGCCTTCGACGTAGACGGCATGCACCTGGTCCGGATTGGCAACGTTGCGGTATTGGCCCTGATACTGGGCCAGGTCCGGTGCCGCTGGCCGGGCGGCCGGCTGTGAGGATGCATCCTGCGCGCGCACCGGGTGAATCGCAAAGGACGCCGCCGCCAGGCCGGCCAGCAGGATCGCCAGCACCAGCCGGACACGCGGACGCGAACGCGAAGAAGTGTCACCGGCTGAAAGGCCGTTCGCCATCGCCTTCGGAAGACTTCGATTGCGACTCAAAAGGATGCAACTCACGGGGCTGGAATCAGGAGACGGAATCAGGGCAAGGGATTAGGACACGGAAGGTGGAGGGACAGAAGCTTCGGGCAGAGGCACGGGGCTGGCCGCACACTGAAAGCCTGCCTGCTTGTGGCTGCCGTCGCAGAACGGGCGATTGGCGCTCTGGCCGCAACGGCAGAGGGATATGGTGGACTTGCCGGCAAGGTCCCACTCTCTGCCCTCGGCATCGCACAGCACAATCGGCCCCTCCACCCGCAGCGAGCCGTTGGGTCGAACCGTAATTTTTACAGAATCAGACATGAGGTGCGCACTCCCCGGTTGGATACCGGCAAGCCCAAGCATAGCAGCCCGCGCGGCAACCGCCGCTCGGGAGGAGAGGGCGAAGGGCGAATATCGCAGGTCAGTTGTCCGGCGAATCGACTGCGCCGGTCAGGCCGTACTCCTTCAGTTTGCGATACAGCGTGGTCTTGCCGATGCCCAGCAACCGCGCCGCCATCAGCTTGTCTCCGTGCAGCTGGCGAATGGTGCTCAGGATCGCCTGCCGCTCCATGTCGGCCATGGAAACGATGGCACTGGCCGGATTCTCCGGGTCATCGCCGGCCGGGGTCGCCGCGTCCGCCGCCAGGCGCTGGGCGTGGAAGTCCTGCAGTTGCGTGGGCAGATCCACCGTATGCAGCACCGGCCCTGACGACATGGTGCAGATGCGCTCCACCGCATTCTGGAGTTCGCGCACATTGCCGGGCCAGTCGTAGTCCGCGATCAGGCGCAGCGCGTCCGCGGAGAACCGGTGCGCCGTGCCCGACTCGCGTTCGAACCGCTCCAGGTAGTGCTCGGCCAGCAGCGGAATGTCCTCCCGCCGCTCGCGCAGCGGCGGAATCTTAAGGTTCACCACGTTCAGCCGGTAGTAGAGGTCCTTGCGGAAGAGCCCTTGCGCCACCATCGCGATCAGATCGCGGTTGGTCGCGGCCAGCACTCGCGCCGACATGGGCACCGCATGAGTCGCACCCACCGGGCGCACCTCTTTCTCCTGTAGCGCGCGCAGCAGCTTGGCCTGCAGGTCCAGCGGAAGCTCGCCGATTTCGTCGAGGAAGACGGTGCCGCCCCTGGCCGCGGCCAGCAGGCCCTCCTTGTTGCGGTCGGCGCCGGTGAATGCCCCTTTGACGTGGCCGAAGAGCTCGCTCTCGATCAGAGTCGGCGCGAGCGCGCCGCAGTCCACCGGGATGAAAGGCCGCGCGCGGCCGGGCCCGTTCTCGTGGATCGACCGCGCCACCAGCTCCTTGCCGGTGCCGCTCTCGCCCAGGATAAGCACCGGGTGGGTGGAGAACGCGACCTTCGCGAGGATGCGGTAGACCTTCTCCATGCCGGGCGATCTCCCAATCAGGTTGCCCATGCCTCGGTGGGTGCGCAAACGCTCGCGCAGCCGGCGGCTCTCCAGGTCGAGGTGCAACTGGCGGGCCGACTTCTCCAGCACTGCGGTCAACTCCTCCAGCGCGAAGGGCTTGGTCAGGTAGTCGCCCGCCCCGATGCGCATTGCCTCCACCGCCGAGGCGACGGTGGCAAAGGCGGTCATTACCACCACTGCTGTCCGCGAATAAAACTCCTTGACCTCGGTCAGCAACCTCAAGCCACCGCCGTCGGGGAGCATCAGGTCGAGCAGCAGCATCTCCGCCGGCTGCCGCCGCATCTGCTCCAACGCCTCGGAGACACTGCCCGCCGCGACCGGAATGAAGCCCATTCCGGCTGCGATCTCGCAGCACGCCTGACGCAGTTGCACGTCGTCGTCCACCACCAGCAGGCGCAGCGCGGGCATGTCCTCGGGCAGACGATGAAAGCCTTCCTGCGGATGCTCCGGCAGAAAACCGGCCACCCCGCCTGCATCGGAAAGCGGTGCACTCGCTGCGGCGAGCGGCTCGCGCTGGGCCGGTTCGCGCTGGACTGGCTCGCGCTGGCCCGGCCGGGGATCGCTTGAGTCGGGTTGGCCGGAGTTGGGCTGGCCGGAGCTGGGTTGGCCGGAGCTGGGCTGGCCGGAGCTGGCCACGGGAATATAGGGAAACCTGGGTGGCGTCAGCATGACACCCGCCTTCCAGCAGCGGGTGCGGAGGCCCGGCGCAGGCTCCGCGCCGAATCCGGCAGCGACATCGCAGCCAGCGGCCATTCGATCTGCACCCGGGTGCCCATCCCCGGCGCGCTCCTCACCCGGAGTTCCCCGGAAGAGGCGGCGACCAGCTCGCGCACAATGCGAAAGCCGATTCCATGGGTGCCGCGCGAGCGCACTCCGGAGGCGCCCAGCAGCCGCTGTATCTGCTCCGGCGCCATGCCGCAACCCGCGTCGTCCACCGTAAGCCGCACCCGCCGGAACGGCCAGGCCTGGGGATCGCCCACCCCGCCGGTCAGCATTCCCACCTCGATGCGGATCGCCCCTGCCGCACCCGCGGGAGCCTCCGCGCGTTCCAGCGCCGCGGCCGAGTTGCGCACCAGATTGACGAGGATGCGTTCCAGCTCCTCTTCCCCGATTCGAACCGGCGCCACGGCAGCCTCGCCGAAGCTCACCTCGATCGCCCTGCCAGCCGCCACCTGGGTGAGCAGGCCGAGGCAACGCTCGACCGTCCCGCGCAGACTCGCGGGCGCAACTCCCGCATCCCTGCATGGAGCCTGCGCCGGCAGCAGCACGCGCAGCCAGGCCGGGGAGCAGGAGTCCACCGGCGCCGTGGCAGCACCCAGATTCAGCGCAGGACTCTCTGGCCCCGTACCCTCTGGCGCAGGAACCTCTGCCGCGCTGCGGGCCAGTTGCTCCATCAGCCGCCCGATCAAAGCCTCGCTGCGCGTCCCTACCAGGCGCAGGTCCTCCGCATACTTGCGGTGCCGCGGCTGGAGCACGCCCGGCATCGCCAGCAGGTCGCAGTAGAGGCCCAGCGCGGACATCAGGTTGCGCGCATCGTGGAGCAGATCCTCGCCCCGCATGCCCGCCGCTTGCGGCTGCGGCCGGCGGCGAGGGCACGGCCAGGAACCCGTGGACAACGGGATGTTGCCGGCCAGCCGAAGCCCGCCGGAAAGATCGGCGGCCGCGGCGCGAATTGGCAAAGGCGTGATTGATCCGGTACTGCTATACATCCCTGCGGTGGTAGAACTCGGCTTTGCCCACACGGCGATACTCCACGAACTCCCGTAATAGCCCACATCTCCAAGGATTGCGGAGAGCCAGGCACTCTCCCTCTAATCAGGTTGAGTGCCAAACTGGCACAGTCCTCGTAACCAACTGAAAGTAGAACAGAATGAGACCCGGTCGTGCAGACTTCGGAGTCCTGAGTCGGCCTGCGATTCCCAAAACGGGACTGGCATCCTGCAAAGGGACAGCGTAACTGCCACAAAGATAAAGATCCTCTAAGATTCCCGAAGCGGAACCGATTCCCAATTTGGGAAACGTGCAGCCATCACCCGACGCTCCCGCCGCAATGGCCCTCCCGCGAGCCCGCATACGGCTGGCTGCGGGTTGTTCGCGCGTACTCGGACTCTTCGGCGAGGCCAGTTTCGGCATGCACCACTATAATCGCGCCATGGCCTCAACCCTAGCCCCAATTCCCTTGCCGCCCACCGATCTCTTCCGCCCTGACGGCCGCGCCGCCGATGCGCTTCGCCCCACCCGCTTCACCGCAAACTACGTTGCCACCGCCGAGGGCTCCGTCCTCATCGAGACCGGCAACACCCGTGTCCTGTGCAACGCCACCGTCGAGGCGGGCGTCCCTGGCTGGATGCGCAACTCGGGCCGCGGCTGGGTGACCGCCGAGTATGGAATGCTGCCGCGCGCCACTCTGACCCGCACTCCGCGCGAGTCGGAACGCGGGAAGATCGGCGGACGGACGCACGAGATCCAGCGGCTGATCGGGCGAAGCCTCCGCGGCATCGTCGATATGAAGGCGCTGGGCGAGCGCACCGTCATCCTGGACTGTGACGTGATCCAGGCGGACGGCGGCACGCGCACCGCAGCCATTACCGGGGCGTCGGTGGCGCTGGCCCTGGCGCTGGGCAAACTGGTGGCCGCGGGCACGCTGAAGACTTCGCCGCTGCGGCAGATGATTGCTGCAACCTCGGTAGGCATCGTCGACGGCAACATCCTGCTGGACCTGGCTTACGAGGAAGATTCTCGCGCCGACGTGGACATGAACGTGGTGATGCTGGCCGACGGCGGTCTGGTCGAGACCCAGGCCACCGCCGAACGCGTGTCCTACAGCCGGGCCCAGCTCAGCGCCATGCTCGACTACGCGGAAAAGGGCATTCGCGAACTGCTGGCCGCGCAACAAGCCGTGCTGGCGAGTGCTGGCTAATTCCCTTCATAAAATAATCGCGGTCCCACTCTGTTGGATTTGGTTGGCCACGTTCCTCTCGGTCACAGCCATAGCGGCGTCGTTCCGGATCACCGGCAAACAACGAGTAGTCCCCGCTCGGTATAGGGGTTCTGGTTGCATAATAGGGTTTGAAAGGGCACGACTTCAGTCGTGCCGAAAACAGCCAGCAAAATCAAGGGCTTTAGCCCCTGAGGGAAATTTCGTGGCGGCTTGATCGCGTTTATGCAACAGACCCTAGTGCGTTGATGTGGTTGGCAGATCGGCCGGCGCGTCGGCCGCAGGCTGGTCCGCCGGCGCCGCTGCTGGCGGATTTGCGGACGAGGCGGACGGACTTGCGGAAGAGGCGGACGAATCCAGCGGCCCGCCGGGCGCCATCGATGGATTTCCCGGCTCGGTGTTTGGCGACGGGGTCGCGGGATCCCCAGCGGACTTGTTCGCTGGGGTGGAAGCCGCAGGCGCGGGGGTGGTCTTGTCTGTAGGAGCGCCCGGCGGAGTGTCAGGAAGCGAGACCGGCAAGCGCACGCGCTGCGAACTCCCCGGCGCCACCTCGCCCGGTTTCAGGATGGTGGGCGGCCCGGACGAACCTTTGTCAGCTTCGCCGTCCCCGAGGGCGATTTCGCGGGTGGTATCGGGATTGTCGCCGTCCAGGTAGCCGCGCAGTTCATTCTTGTCGTGGGTGTCGATCGGCTTGCCCAGCGCGGCAATGCGCAGTTGCGTTACCCGGTCGTGCTCGAAGCGCACGAAGCGCACGGTTTGCGGCGCCTGCCCGTAGATCCACTCTTCGTAGTGCCGGTCGGTTGAGCCGGGTACCAGCTCGCGCACCTTCGATTGCGCCGGTCCCAATGCGGCCAGCACCATCTTGCTGTTCATGCCCACCAACACATCGTGCTGGTTGATTGCGTCTTTCAGGAACTGCGGCAGGCTGTCGGCGTACGCCTCCGCGGAGGTCTTTACCCCGAAGTCGATGATGGGATCGAGCAGCGCCTTCACCTCAGGTGCGCTGACCTCGGGAATGCCGCCTTCAAAGAGCAGGGTGACGCGGCATCCGGTGACATACTCGTCGTCCGGGGAAACGATGGGCATATCGTTGAGCTCGATGTGACGCAGGAACCGGTGCTTGAGGTACGGACCGCCATTCAGGTCGAAGACGATGCGGTCGGGCTTTACCGTGACCGCGGAGATGACAACGCGGTCGCCGGGCGCGGCCGACTGGCCCTTCTTGTAGAGCATTGCCTTGTATCCGTCGCCGCTGGGCCTGAGGCTGCCGTTTGCCACCAGCACCAGGTCCTCACCCAGCGGCAGGGCGCGATGCGCAAAGCCCTGCTCCGCCAACAGGTCGCGGATCAGTTCGCGACGGCCGCGTTCGTCGATTGGGCTGGTGGAAAATTCGACCCGGGTGGGGTGGAAGTCGGTGGAGACATCGGCCATGGCCGACTTCTCCCCAACCACAAAGACCTGCGCGCGGGCAAGCGAGCCGGCGCCGGCCAGACCTGCGGCCAGCAGCGCCCCCAGGCTGAGGGCCGACCCCTTCGATGGAAGAGATAGGAGAGATAGGAGAGATTTTGCCCGACAGAAGGCCATGACTGGCACCTCGTGTATTCGGTATCTTGCGCTATCTCTCCCCTGTTTTGCAAGGGAAGATCGCAGCTTTCGGCGTCGCTTCCGGCAACCGCCGCGGGCGCCAAAAAACGCCAGTTGGTGAGATGCGGAAGCCGCATGCGCGGGATTTCCTGATGGAAGATGGCGACCTCAGGGGCTAAAGAGG
>PLUT01000307.1 GCA_003162875.1 Granulicella sp. | reverse complement strand
GTGCTGCTGGTGTTGCCGGCGGCATCGATTGCCGGGGAGCACTTCGACGGGACGTGGCACACGAAGATCGTCTGTCCGCCCAAGGGTGATACGCAGGGATTCACCTGGAACATGGACAGCGTCATCAAGGACGGCAACCTGCGCGCAGAGCGCAGGACGGCCGGAGAACCGGGCTACTTTCTGCTGGAGGGCAAGGTCGGCGAGAATGGCAAGGCGAAGCTGACCGGCTCGGGCATCATCAACTCGCGGGCCTATGCTCGCGGGGTATTCGCGCATAAGGGCGAGAGCTATACGTGGGACGTCAAAGCCGAGTTCAAAGACACCGAGGGGACTGGGCTGCGCAATGAAGGGCTGGGGATCGTCGGGCGTCCTTGTACGTTTGATTTCGTCAAGGCGCCTGCAAGTCCGGAACAGACGCCTCCGGCTGCTCCTGCTGCACAGTAGGCTCCGCGCCGTGGCGCTGATCCGGGTCGGTCGCGCCATAAGCCGCTAGAATGGCAGGCGATGGCTACGCGTGTACGTTCGTATTCGAAGATCAACCTGGGGCTGGCGATCGGGCCAGTGCGGGCGGATGGGTTTCACGGGCTGGCGACGCTGTATCAGACGCTGGCGCTGCATGATGTGGTGACCGTCGAGGCACAACCCACGCCAGGCGAGAAGCCGGCTGACATGGGGCACCCAACGCCCGGCGAGTCGCGGATTTTGCTGACGACGAATCATGCGCAGGTACCGGCGGACGAGCGCAATACGGCCTGGAAGATGGTGGCGCGGGCGCTCCAGCGGATGGGCGTGGCAGCCGAGGTGAAGATTCACATTGAAAAGGAGTTGCCGGTGCAGGGCGGGCTCGGCGCAGGGTCGGCGAATGCGGCTGCCGCGCTGCTGGGCCTGGAGCGCGAGTTGGGGATGGCGCTGCCTGAGGCGGTGCGGATGGAGCTGGCGGCGGAGGTGGGGTCGGATGTCCCGCTGTTTCTGGTCGGCGGCGCGGTGCTGGGGCTGGGGCGCGGTGAAGTGGTGTCGCCGATGCCGGACTTGCAGGCGACGTGGTGCGTGGTTGCGGTGCCGGAGGTTGGAGTGTCGACGCCGCGTGCGTTCCAGGAGTGGGATGGGCTGTGCGCAAAGCAGGGAACAGGGAACAGGGAACAGGGAACGGATCTGCGCGGCGGGTTGACTTCGCCTGTGCAACCCGATAGGCTAGAGGAGTTGAGTCACGTTTACGCGTCTGTTTTTGGGGGCGACCCTGGGGCAGCGCAAACGTCTGGCACATCCGGTATCGTTCGTAGCCGCCAAGGTTCATCCAGCTCTGAGACAAAACAGGGTGGTTTAGAGGAGCAAAGTAAAACCTCTGAACAGGGCAGCATACTGAACGGTCTGGCCGGGAATCCACTTCTCGCGCTTGTCCGCACCGGGATCGAAAACGACTTCGAACAAGTCGTCTTTCTTCAGTATCCCCTCCTGCGTGAAATCAAGCACGAATTGATGGGACCACCGGCTGACGGGCTTCGTGAAGGCCGTCCGGATGACTTGAGCGGCAAGGCTTTGTACGCTGCGCTCTCGGGTTCAGGCTCTGCTCTGTTCGGACTTTACCGGTCCGAGGCAGATGCAAGGGCAGCTCAACAGCGCGTTCAAGCTTTCGGCTGCAAGGCCATCCTGACGGAGACCTTGCCGAGACGGGAATATTGGCGCACGATGTTCGCAGAGTGATGCTTGCCGGGTGGGAACACCGGTGACGTACTGGGCGATCGGCTGAGGTAGCCGGTCAAGCGGATTCACTGGGCGATCGACTAACGGTAGGTCAAGTGCCTTTGACGCACTTTGTCCAGGTTCGAATCCTGGTCGCCCAGCCAACAGTCGACGCTTCAGGAAACTCCGCGAACAAGCAACTTAGGGTTCTTTGGCGGCAGCAACATGCCGCGGAAGTTAGACGGATTTTGAGGTTTTGCAGGCTGCGCCGAAATTGGCGCGAACGTAGAAGTTCAGAAGTAAGAAGTTTGAAGGGCCGAGTCTGATATTTCGCAGGTCGAAGTAGCGGCGTCGCAACAAGGCGCCGTAAGACGTAAAGCAGCAGGAGCTACCAAGGTCAACCAGCCTGGAGGGTTTCGACGTGAGCAACCAAGACACGACTGCGGTCCTTTCCCCTATTTCAGGTCAGGCTGAGGAGCCAGAACAAGATCCTCAGCCTGCGCCAAAGCTTTCGGCAGATGGATTGCCAAAGGCTGCTCCCGAGGGAGCAAAACCGGCTGCGGAGCGGAAGCGTTCTCCCCGGCTGAGTGAAGACAAGCGCTTCAAGATTTTCTGCGGATCGTCCAATCGTGCGCTCACGGAGGAGATCTGCAAGTTCGTCGGCGTGCCGCTGGGCGAAGCCAAGTTGCAGCGGTTTGCCGATGGCGAGGTTTATTTTCAGCTGCTCGAGAACGTGCGCGGCGTGGATGTGTTTCTGGTCCAGCCCACCTGCCGCCCCGTGGACGAGCATTTGATGGAGTTGTTGATTATGATCGACGCGCTGAAGCGCGCATCGGCAGGCAGAATTACGGCTGTAATGCCGTACTACGGCTACGCAAGGCAGGACCGCAAGGACCGGCCGCGCGTGGCGATTACGGCCAAGCTGATTGCCGATCTGCTGAGCACCGCCGGTGCGAACCGGGCGCTGCTGGTCGATCTGCATGCGGCGCAGATTCAAGGCTTCTTCAATATCCCGGTGGACCATATGTTTGCCAGCCCGGTGCTGGTCGGCTACTTCCGGGATTTGAACCTGCCCGATCTGACCGTGGTCTCGCCGGACGCCGGAGGTGTGGAGCGCGCGCGCCACGTCGCCAAGAAGCTGGAAGTGCCGTTGGCCATCGTCGATAAGCGGCGGACCGACGTCAATGTGGCCGAGGTGATGAACGTGATCGGCGATGTGGAAGGCCGGACGTGCCTGATCGTCGACGACATCATCGACACCGCCGGAACGCTGGTGGGAACGGTGGAAGCGCTGCTGGCGCAGGGCGCGAAGAAGGTTTATGCATGCGCATCGCACCCGGTGCTGTCGGGCCCCGCGGTAGAACGCATTGCGGCATCGCGGCTGGAGGAACTGGTGGTGACCAACACCATTCCACTGCGCGGAGACGCACTGCTGGTGCCGAAGATCAAGGTGCTATCGATCGCCGGGCTGCTGGGCCGCGCGATCGAGAGCATCCATATGGAGACCAGCGTGAGTACGCTGTTCAATTAGAAGCGAGTGTTCAGTTGTCAGTTCTCAGTTGTCAGTTGAAAAGGCAAGTGCGGTCTTAGATTCAGCGGCAAAGCCGCAAAGGGAGCGGAGATCGAGGCGTCATTGGCGGGGTCGGTTCTTCAACTGAGCACTGACAACTGAGCACTGACAACTGTTTTCCCCCGTGCCCGAAAGGAAGATTGATCATGGCAGCAACCTCTAGCATTCCCGCCGTCGTCGCCACGCCCCGCGAGGGCAAGTTCAACAAGAACGCAGCTCGTCGCGTGCGCGCCGCAGGCAAGATTCCCGCAGTGGTTTACGGAGCGGGGCAGGCGTCCGTCGCCGTAACCGTGGACCCGCGCATCATTACCAAGATTCTGCATTCCGATTCAGGCCACAATACGATTTTCGATCTCGATGTCGCGGGCGCCCAGGTGAAGGCGATGGTGGTTGACTGGCAGCATGATCCGGTCAAGGGCGCGCTGCTGCACATCGACCTGAAGCGGATTGCCATGGACAAGGCGATGCAAGTCTCGGTGCCGATCCAGTTGATTGGCGTGCCGCTGGGCGTCAAGGCCCAGGGCGGCATCCTGGAGCATGTGCTGCGCGAGGTGGAAGTCGAGTGCCTGCCCAGCGATATCCCGGGCCACCTGGACGTCGATGTCTCCGCGCTGGAGATCAACGGCTCGGTCCACGTCTCCGACCTGCCCCACTCTGCCAAGATCAAGTTTCTGTCGGACGAGAGCCTGACGGTTGCCCACGTCGCCGCGATCAAGGAAGAGGTTGTGGAGCCTGAGGCAGTGGACGCAACCGCGGTTCCGACCGAACCGGAAGTTGCCAAGAAGGGCAAGGGCGAAGCGGAAGCCGCGCCGGATGCCAAGGATGCCAAGGCCGATGCCAAGGCAGACGACAAGGCAGAGAAGTCCGACAGGAAGAAGTAAGAAGAACAGTTGTCAGTTGCTGGTTGCTAGTTGTCAGTTGAAGACAGAGGAATGGCGGCGTGAAACTGATCATCGGTCTCGGCAACCCCGGTATCGAGTATCAATTCACCCCGCACAATGCCGGCTTTCTGGCGGTGGATCGTATTGCTGAGTACTGCAATGCGACCGTCGCGAATCGCCGGTGCAGGGCGCTTACGGGGAAGGCAAAGCTGGCAGGGCACGACGTCCTGCTGGCCAAGCCGGAGACGTACATGAACCTGAGCGGGCTGTCGGTGGCCGCGCTGGTTCGCGAGTTCGAAATTCCGATCCCGTCCACATCGGCAATACCGGACCTGATCGTGATCTATGACGAGCTGGACCTGCCGCTGGGCACGATTCGCATTCGCGAGCGCGGCTCGGCAAACGGGCACAATGGAGCGATTTCCGTCTCCGGCGCGCTGGGCACGGACGAGTGGTTGAGGATCCGCATCGGGGTAGGCAAGCCGCCTCTTGCGGATGGCAGAGAGATCAAGTCGGGCGGCACGGATTACTTGCTCAGCCCGATGCGGAAGCAGGAGCTTGCAGTGCTGGATGAAGTGCTCGACCGGGTTCGCAGCGCGGTCGAGGCAATACTCACCAAGGGACCTGGTCCCGCGATGAGCGAGTTCAATAGAAGCGAGTTGTAAGTTGTCAGTTCACAGTTGTCAGTTGGAAGACAAAGCGCAGGTGGTCGAGCGGTCGGTTCTCAACTGAGAACTGACAACTGACAACCGACAACCGAGAACTTTGTAGTCAAACTTTCCAGACCGGGCCGGCAGAACATACGCCGGCGCGGTGCGAAGCAGAACTTCGCAGAAAGAAGTAACCGAATGAATCGTACCTACGAAATCATGTTTATCGTCCGTCCGGACGTTGAAGAGGCCGACCTCGACAAGTTGATCGAGGGGTTCTCGGCTAACATCACCTCGGGCGGCGGCGAAGTCACCGCCGTCGAGAAGATGGGACGGCGCAGGCTGGCCTACACCGTGCGCAGGTTTAACGACGGCTTTTACGTGCTGCTCACGGTTGCAGCTCCGGGCAGCCTGATCGGCGAAATCGAGCGCCGCCTGCGCGTCTCCGAGCCGGTGATCAAGTTCATCACCGTGCGCATGGACGAGGAAGAGAAGCGACTGGCCAAGGTGAAGGCCCTGCGCGACTCCCGGGTAAAGCGCAGCGCGCAGCCGATTGCGCCGCAGTCTGTTCCAGCGCCCGCTGCCGACGCGCCCTCCGTATCCGCTGCCGCGGAAACGCCCGCTCCCGAAGCGCCGTCTGCCTCCGCCGAACCGGAAGCGAAATCCGCCGAGCCGGTCGCAGCCCCGGCCTAGGCCGCGCGCACGGAAGCTCCGTTTTGCGGGGCAGCACTGCTGCTTCGCCCTGAGGATCAAATTTCCATCCCCGCTCTCACCCCGGCCTGGTTGGCGGACACTAAAAAGGCGACTCGCAGGCATGCAATCCTGCCGAGAACCTGGAGCGGGCGACGGCACAACAGGGAGACCCCCGAGAGGAAAGGTCCCAAGAGGAAAATACAATGGCTGACGAAACCAGCACACCGCAAGGCACACCGGAATCCGCACCAGCGCAATCCGCACCGGCGCAATCCGCACCAGCGCCAAGAGAAGCAAGGCCCTACACGCCGCGACCTGCGTACGCAGGTCCGGGAGGCTCGCGTCCGCCCCGTCCCGCGGGCGGTCCGGGAGGCCCAGGCGGCGGACCTGGAGGAGCAGGCGGACGGAAGTTTTTCCGGCGCAAGAAGGTCTGCAAGTTCTGCACCGAGAAGATCGACGCAATCAGCTACCGCGATGTCCGCCTGCTGCAGGGCTTTGTCGCTGAGCGGGGCAAGATTGTTCCTCGCCGCCTGACCGGCGTCTGCACCCGCCACCAGCGCAAGGTTTCGCAGGCCATCAAGCAGTCGCGCAACATCGCCCTGCTGGCATTCGCCGCGCGGTTCTAGGCGAAATGAAGGTACGTGACCTTATCAAAGCTGGTGGAACGCGATGGCTGGCAGCATGTCCGGACGACAGGCAGCCACCGCCACTTTCGCCATCCTGAGAAGCCCGGCACAGTCACTATCCCGGGTCATCCCTCGGATGATGTCGCAATCGGCACTGAACTGAGTATTTTTAGGCAGGCAGGTTTGAAGAGGAGGTAACAATGGCGGAGCAAGGAAAGACCAGCGAGTATCTGGTTGTCTATGAAAAGACGCCCACCGGCTACAGCGCCTACGTTCCCGATCTTCCCAGTTGCATCAGCACCGGTCCTACGTTGCAGGATACGAAGAAGAACATGCAGGAAGCGATCGGCGGGCACTTGAGCGTCATGCGCGAATTCGGCGACGCCATTCCGCTGCCGACCACAACCGCCGAGCCGATGAAGATCCCGGCGTAAAACTTTTGAAATCCGGGCCGGAGACGGACCGATACGATTGGAGAAATTCAATGGAAGTGATACTGAAGGAAGACGTCAATAAGCTCGGCCTCCGCGGCGATGTGGTCAAGGTCGCGGACGGATATGGACGCAATTACCTGTTGCCGGAGAAGCTAGCGATCCAGGCCACCCCTGGGAACAAGGCGGTGATTGAGCAGATGAAGGGCTCATCCATCCGCAAGCTGGCCAAGGAAAAGGTCGAGTCGGAAGACCTGGCCAAGAAGCTGGAAGCCGTGGAACTGGTGTTCACGCGCAAGGTGGGCGAAAACGACCACCTGTTCGGTTCGGTTACGTCCAGCGACATTGCGCATCAGCTCGAGGAGAAGGGCTACACCGTCGACCGGCGCAAGATCTCGCTGGAAGAGCCGCTGAAGTCGCTGGGTGAGTTCCATGTGCCGATCAAGCTGCACCGCGAGGTCACGTCTCACCTGAAAGTGACGGTGAAGGGCGAAGAGCCCGAAGAGACGACTGAGCCGGCCGCGTAAGCGGGAACGAAAAACCAGTCACCGGGAGGGCGCATCTCCATGGGAGACCGTGGGGATGATGCCCTTCTTTTGTGTCTCTTATTCGAGACACAGGTGACGGAAGGGTGGAAGGATCGCATGGGGGCGCTCTCTCCCGTTGTGTGGTCTACCTAACACAAAACACGCCCCCGATAGGAAGTTGATTTTCCAAAGAGTGTGCAAGTTATTGCACTTAATTACCCAGGATGCCTAATCTGAGGAGGCCTGAAACAGGGGCAAGTATCTCATTCTGAGCGGTATGGTGGATTCCTGAGAAACACCGCAGATGGCGCTCAAATTGCACATAGCAGCGTGTGGGGTAGTAGTAAGCCCCGAGGGCCACGAACGTGTTCAGAAACGTGTTTAGCAAGGTCACTACTCTCCTTTCTCTTGGGTTGCTTGCCGCCATCTCTACTGTCGCTCACGCAACCACCACTGTCGAAACCTTTGACTTGACCCAGAATGGCCTCGGTGTCACCGGGCAGACCTTTGCGGTGGTGACGTTAACCCAGAGCGTCACCGGTACAGTCACGGTCCAGGAGGTCCTCAGTTCCGGCATCGACTTCGTCGGCAAGAGTTCCGGCGACGCGCTGGCGTTCGACATTGCAGGCCTGACACCGGCCCAGCTTAAGTCCGATATCACGTTTGCCCCAAGCTCGCTGGGTAAGTACACGGTTTCCAGTTCGAGCTACGCGACCCCCTTCGGGAGTTTCCTCGACGCGATCGATTCGAGTTCGAGTAGCCCCTATGCTGGTCCCCTGAACTTTACGATCACCGATCCTGGGCTCACCCTGAGCGACTTTAGCACTGTTGGCAGCGCCATATTCGCGTCCGACATCAAGGATTACAGCGAGTGCGGGTACCCAACCGGGTTGGTTGGCGGAAGGCTCACGTGGACTACGACCGTGGTCCCCGAGCCGTCGTCGCTGCTGCTGCTGGGCACCGGGATTCTAGGATTGGCCGGAGCCGTTCGCCGAAGGTTGATGGTCTGAACAGGATTACCGCAACGCCTTAACGTTCACAGAGCTCCCGCAAACCAGCGGGGGCTCTGCTTGTCTGGCGCGCGCAACGACCGTCGATCGGCGCCCGCGGCGGCCTCTTCAGCCCGCATCCAAACTTTCTGCCTGGGGTGGCGGGGTTTTTCAATTAATGAGCTATCAGCTGTGAGCTATCCAGCTAACAGCTAACAACCAAGACAAATGCGGGGATTCTTCGCTGCGCTCAGAATGACAACTTTGAACGCTGCGCTCAGAATGACAACTTTGAAGGGCGAGCGGCTACTCGTACTTCAGGGTCTCGACCGGGTCCAGGCGCGCGGCGCGGTTGGCGGGCACGGTGCCGAAGATTACGCCCACCACGACCGAGGTGGCCAGCGCGATGGGCGCGGACTGCCAGCCAACGGGAATGTTGAACGGGGTAAGGAAACGCACCGAGAGCGGGACGGCGAGGCCGAGCAGCGTGCCGATAATCCCGCCGGAGAGCGAGAGGAAGACCGCTTCGGTGAGGAATTGGAGGCGTATCTCGCGCCGGGTGGCGCCCAGCGCCTTGCGGATGCCTATCTCGCGGATGCGCGACTGTACATTGGCCAGCATGCTGTTCATGATTCCCACGCCGGCGACCACCAGGGTAATTGCCGCCGCCAGCGTCAGCACCCAGGTGAGGATGTTGGCGATCTTGCGGGTGTCGTGGAGAATCTCAGTAAATGTCTGGGCGCGGTAGACGCTGTTGGGCCGGTGCCGGCTCTGGATGAGCGCGGTGATCTGCGCGGCCCCTGGCTCGACCATGCTGGCGTCGGCCATTTTGAAGAAGATTTCCTTGAGGTTGTCGGTCCCGGTGAAGTAGTGGCCGACTTCGTATGGAATGAGCAGGGTTTCGTCGTTGATCTCAGACTGGCCGTAGGTGGGGATGCTCTCCTTGAAGACGCCGATGACGGTCAGCGGCACTTCCTTGATGGAGATGGTGTGGCCGATGGCGGCCTGCGCGTTGCCATACAACGCGCTCGCCAGGGGCAGGTTGAGCACCGCGACCTTGGCGTGTGCGGCGGAATCCTGATCGTCGAAGAAGCGGCCGGCGAGCACTACCAGGCCACGCACCTCCTTGTATTGCGGCGATACGCCCAGGATCATGGCGTCCTTGGTGATGCCGCCGCCCATGCTGATGCGGTCGTGGTCCTCCAGCATGGGCGAAGAGGCGACAATCGCGGGGCCGAACCGCTCCAGTACCGCATGCATGTCTTCAATGGTCATGTAGTCGGGCGTGGTGGAGTTGTCCGGCCCAATGATGCTGCCGCCGCTGTACTGCATTTCGACCTTGTTGGGACCCAGGGTGGAGATGGTCTCGACGGCATACTGTTGCCCGGTAAGTCCTACCGTAACCACCAGGATGATGGATGCAGAACCGATGATCATGCCCAGCATGGTGAGCATGAAGCGCGCCTTGCTGGCGCGAAAGCTATCCAGCGCCAGCGAGACGATCTCGCCGAAGACCATGGTCGTCTGCGCGCTCTCCAGCGTACTGTCGAACGTGCTTTTTTCGGGAGCCGGCTTGGGGACGCTCGCGGTTGCCATCACTTTCGATTAGACACCTTCCGGTATCGCCGCGATGCGTGCAACTTTTGGTCCCGTATCCCGAACCTCATCCGTGGCGCGGCGTCTCCCACTGGCCGGTGTCGGCGGAGCGGAAGATCGCCTCGATCACCGCCATATTGCGGATGGCATCCTCCAGGGGCACCGGGACCTCGGCGTCGTCGAGGATGGCCCGCGAAAAGGCATCGCCCTGCAGCGTGTATTGATCGCAGACGGGAAAAGTCTCCGTGGCAATGCCGCCGCCAAACAGGTCGCTGCCGGAGTCGACGAACAGGCGAGTGGGGCGGTCGTTCGGCGCATTGACCGGGATTTCCAGCTCGATGCGTCCCTTGGTGCCGATGAAGTGGACGCGCTGGTAGGGCGCCAGTTGCGTGCTGCAGGTGAAAATGGACTGACCGCCGAGGAAGGCTCCCGTCGCTGGAAAATCCAGGATGGCAGAGGTCAGGCGGTCGGTTTTCATGCGCGGGTCGCGCTCGACGAGGCCCAACACCCGCGCCGGCTCCTGGCGGAAGGCGTAGCGCGACGCATGGATCATATAGCAACCGATGTCCATCAGGGCGCCGCCGCCGACATCGGCCCGATTGCGGATGTTGCCGGGGTCGACGTTGTAGTAGCTGAAGAATCCGGCGACGGAGCGAAGTTCGCCGATGCGGCCCTCGGCGAGCAGCGCGCGCAGGCGGATCCACTGCGGATGGCAGTCGATCATGAACGCCTCGCCGATCTTCACTCCGGTGCGGGCGCGCACGGCCAGCAGCGCGCTGGCCTCCGCGACGGTGAGGCTGATGGGCTTCTCGCAGAGCACGTGCTTGCCCGCCTCGGCGGCCTGGATGGTCCAGGGAACGTGCAGATGGTTGGGCAGCGGATTGTAGATGGCGTCGATGTTGGGATCGGCAAGCAACTCCTCGTAGGAGCCGTAGGCGGTGGCAATGCCAAGCCTGGCTGCCGCCTCCCGCGCCTTGGTGCGATCGCGCGAGGCGATGGCAACGATCGAGGTGTATTCCCCCCGCTGCATGCCGGGGATCACTTTCTTCAAACCAATGTTGGCGGTGCTGAGAACTCCCCAGCGAATCTTATTTGGCATCGTGTGCTCATCATAAAGCGGTCCGGGGGAAAAACGCCAAGCTGAGCGGTACTTATCGGCGCGGAGACCCAGGACTAAAGTCCTGGGCTACCAGCCGCGCCCTTTCAAAGCAAATGCAAAACCACACCTCTATCAATGGATACGCACTGGGCGAATTAACTTGGGGACGATGAACCGCATGATCGGCTATGATGGCCGCGCTGGGAAATGACTGCGAGGGATCGATCTATGAAGAAACTGCTTTTTATCTGCGCCGCCTTGATGATGGCGCTCGGCACCCTGACCGCACACGCCGCCACCAGCATCACCGGCTCCTGGACCACCGAAATGAAAGCCCCGGACGGCAGCGCGGGCATCCAACTCACCTTTACCTTCAAACAGGATGGCACCACGCTGACCGGTACGGTGCAGAGCCCACAACAGGGCGATCCGATCGCCATCAGCGACGGCAAGGTGGATGGCGACAAGA
>PLUT01000099.1 GCA_003162875.1 Granulicella sp. | reverse complement strand
CGGCTTTGTATGATGGAGAGATGCTTGCCGAGTGGTCCGTCGAATGCGCCGCCGATGACCCCATCCTCGTCGTCCCATGGAAGGACCCCGACGGCTCCGCAGCCTTCGTCGACCTCCGCGCCAACCCCTGCGGCTTCGACTCCATCCCTGAGGCGGAGCAATATCCGCCATTGATGCAGGCCTTGCGTGCGCTGAATGCTGCGCGTTCGCCCGTCTTCACCGCTAAGTGCGATGCGTGGCCGCTCGCGGACGAAGAACTGGAGCACCTGCAACTGAATCTCGACGGGAGTGCTTCTGACGCATCCGCCGATCTGTCCTATGGATTTGCCAGCTTCATCGACCTGGTCGCACGCCAGCGCTCCCTCTTGACTTCCTTTCACAAGCACGAGCAGTTGTTGCGCCGGCTCACTCGCCTCGCCGCTCCGCTCGATCGTCCCGCGGCGGCGCTCGATTGCGTGCTGCGGCCTGCGCTGGTCGATCTGGATGGCCCGCGCGAGGGCTACGCCGTGAGCCTGTACGTCAAGGCGCTCGGCGCTGACCGGCAGACTGCTTTCGAGGAATGGGGCGCGGCGCTCGACGCGGTGGTTGCCATGGTTCGCGGCAGAGGCTTCAGCCGGTAGGGTTGCTGATTTTGCTCTAGAAGTTGGCGGCTTCGCGCAGCGGTTCCGTGTCGCGCTGGATGGAGATCAAGCGCGCCGCCTCGCGAACCATGCCGGCGGGCACCGGCTTGCCGAAGTAGAAGCCCTGGGCCTCGTCGCACTCGCGGTACAGCAGGAAGTTCAACTGGCCGGTGGTCTCCACGCCTTCGGCCACCACCTTCAGATTCAACCCATGCGCCATCGAGATGATGGCGCGAACGATGGCCGCCGCGTTGGGATCGTCGGCCGATCGGTTGACAAAGCTGCGGTCGATCTTCAGCCGGTCCACCTCGTACTGCAGCAGATAGGAGAAGCTGGAGAAGCCGGTCCCGAAGTCGTCGATCGCGATCCTGACTCCCAGCTTGCGCAACTGCATCAACGTCTCGCTGGTGGCTGCCGAACTGGTCATCAGCGTCTGTTCCGTGATCTCGATTTCCAGGTTGCGAGCGGGCAGTCCCGACTCGCGCAATGCAGCCTCCACGCGCGCCGCCAGGTTCCTTTGCCTGAACTGGCGTGGCGAGAGGTTGACCGCAACCATCAACTCGCGCCCCAGGCTCTCCTGCAACTCCATGCCTTCATAGCACGCGGTCCGGATGGCCCACTCGCCGATGGGCACGATCAGTCCCGTGGCCTCCGCCAGCGGAATAAACTGTGACGGCGGAATCTGACCTCGCCGCGGGTGATTCCAGCGCAGCAGCGCCTCCACACCGATCACCTCGCCGGTAACGCAGTTAACCTGGGGCTGGTAGTGCAGCGATAGTTCGCCGTTGATCAGCGCGTGGCGCAGGTCTTGCTCGAACTCCAATTTGTCCGCTGTCGCCACCACCATGCTCTGGTTGAAGACGTGGAATGCGTTGCGCCCGCTTGCCTTGGCTTCGTACAGGGCCGCATCGGCGTTCTTCAGCAGGCTGTCCGCATCGGGCGCGCAGTCGGGGAAGATGCACAGACCGACGCTGACCGTGACGTTGACCTCGCGGTTGCCCAGCATGGTCGGCGTGGCAACCTTCTGGATGATCGCCTCCGCGCACCGTTCCGCGTCCTTCTCATCGCGGAACTCCGGCATCACGATGACGAACTCATCGCCACCCATGCGCGCCACCGTATCCGTCTGCCGCACCGCCGAACAGAGCTTCTTGGCAACCGCATCGAGCAGGCTGTCGCCCGCTGTGTGGCCTAGCGAATCGTTGATCCGCTTGAAGTAGTCGATGTCGACCATCATCACCGCAACTTTTTGCCGGTTGCGCTTGGCGCGCTGGATAGCCTGCCGCATCCGGTCCTCCAGCAGCACCCGGTTGGGCAGCCCGGTCAACTGATCGTGGTGGGCCAGGTGGTTGACGTATTCGGTCAGCTTCTTCCGCTCCGTTATGTCGAAGGCAATGCCCAGGTAGCCGGCGATCTTGTCGTCCTCGGATTTCAGCGCGGTCATCGCCAGGTTCACCCATATGCGCGATCCATCCTTGCGCACGTAGGTCCATTCGTGTTCGTCGGTCTGTCCCTCACTCGGCTTCGCAACCAGCGAGTTGAATCCGGCCTGCACCGGGTGGCGCAGAGCCCTGCTCAACTGCACGGCGCGTGCGCTCATCTCCCCCGGATCGTGCAGCATCACCATGGAGTGTTGCCCGATGAGTTCGTGCTTGCGATACAAGGTCAGGCTCTCCGCGGCGGGGTTCATTGCCGTCACGGTCCCGGCCGGGTCAGTGGCAATGATGCTGAACGGCGCATTCTCGATCATCGACTGGGTAAACTCATTAAGATTCGCGATCTGGTGCAGGGCAGCGCGTTCCTCGGTTACGTCGCGGGTGGTCACCGCTACTCCGTCGCCCAGCTTCACTACCTGCATCACGATCCAATAGGGATCGGTGCCTTCGCGCTCCACCTGGTGCTCGTCGGTGAAAGGCAGCCCCGTCTGAACCACCTGCTTGTACCGCTCCAGCAGGCCGGTGGAGACCATATAGGGCAGCATTTCGCTCAGATGCTCCCCCACCAGTTCCGTCCGCAGCTTGCCAAACCTCTGCTCCCCGTTGGTATTCACATAGGAGAAACGAAAGTCCACAATCTTCTTCGCATCGTCGCGAACGCTCTCCAGGATGTAGAACGCGTCCAGGCTGCTTTCTGCTGCCACCAGGAACTTCTCGTGGTCCTTGTTGGCAAAGATGATTGCGTCAAACATCTCCCGCACGTAGGGATACAGCACCGCCGAGCCCATGGCGACAACCACCAGGGCGGCTGCGCGGACGATCTCCAGTTCCGGACCAATGCGGCCCAGGGGAGTCCAAAACGCGTACCCCATCAGCCGCTGCAGGCCGAAGCACACAATAAACAAAGCGAGAATGGAAAGAGTAAGGCCGAACGGCAGGCGATCGCGCAGGCGGTATGCCAGGCGGCCAATCAGAAAGCACAAGGCCAGGCAGGTCAGCCATGCCAGCCCATCGCCAATCAGCGAAAACACCAGCGCCTGGTGTCCTAACTGCGCCCACGGCCCGTGCCCCCAGCTCGAGATGTACTCGTGCAACGAGCTGGGACGCGCCCCGGTCAGAATGATCAGGGCAGTGGGTGCAAACAGGGCGAGGGACAGGGCCACCAACTTGGTTCGCCACGACATCGATAGCTTGTTCGTTGCCAATCGGACTCCCGAATATCGCTGCGTTCTATGGCCCAGGGTCTAATTGCGGCTGCCGGAGGACATACCCAAACATACTGGTTTTTCTCCCGCGTTGGCTAGCCTTTCATCTGAAGAATACAGCCGCTTGGTACTGAAGAATACAGCCGCTTGGTACGAGTTGCTTTGAAAGGGCACGGCTGGTAGCCCAGGACTTTAGTCCTGGGTCTCCGCGCCGATAAGTGTCGTGAACCGAAAGGGCTTTAGCCCCGGAGGAAAGTTCGCTTGTCAAACTGCACCACTACGGTTTCGCAGCGTGGTTTTTATCTCCAGCTAACTATGGCAGAATCAGAAGTTCTCCGCAGCTAACCTTTAGTAACTACCGGCGAATATCGCCTTCAGCTTTGAGCGCAACCCCTGTTCCTCGCTGGCGCGCCGCACCTGGGTGCGGTGGGTGTAGAGCAGCATTCCGATGGCTACGGCGAGTTCTGGCCCGGCCAGCCCCGGCGGCATGCGCGACAGCGGCACCGGCGATCCGACCCGGGTTGGCACCCGCAGCAGACTTTCCGCGTTGTCCAGCAGTCCGGCGAGCAGCGCTCCACCGCCGGTCAGGACGCAACCCGCGCCCAGCGCCTCCAGTACGCCGCCCTGGCGCAGGTTATCGCGCAGCATGGTAAACAGCTCTCTCGCGCGCGGCTCCAGGATCTCCGCCAGAAACCGTTGCCGCACCAGCCGTCCGGTCCCGGTCTGCGGTCCGCTCAATGAACCGAGCGCCAGGTTTCCGCCCACCTCGATCTCATTCCCCTGCGGCACCGCGGTCACCACGCAGTTCCCATAGATCCGCTTCAGTTCCTCCGCCTCTTCGACGGAGACATGCAGCCCCACGGCAAGGTCGTTGGTAAAGTGGTCGCCGCCGATGGGAAGCACGGCCGTGTGCGCGATGGAACCCTCGAAGAAGACTGCCAGTTCGGTGGTGCTGGCCCCGATGTCGGCCACGCATACGCCCAACTCCCGCTCGTCGGCGGAGAGTACAGACTCGGCCGCGGCTATGCCTTCGTAGATGGTGTCTGCAACCTCAAGCCCGGCGCGGTTGGCGCACGTGATCACGCTCTGTGCCACTCCGCCCGAACAGGTGGACAGGTGCAGGTTTACCTCCAGCTTGTTCCCCACCATGCCGATCGGGTCGTGAATCCCTGCTTGGTCGTCCAGGATGAACTCCTGCGGCAACAGGTGCAGCACCTCACGGTCCGGCGGCAGCGCCACGGAGCGGGCGCGGTCCACGGCGGCCCGCACCTCCTCGCGTGTGATCTCGCGCATGCGGCTGCCCAGCGAGATGCCGCCGCGGCTGTTCACCCCGCGCACGTGCGTGCCGCCAATGCCGACTACAGTCGTCTCGATCCCCTGGCGGGCCACGCGTTCCGCGGTCAGCGCCGCCCGGTTGATCGCCTCAGCCGCGGGTCCCAGCTCCGCGATCAAACCCTTGCGCATTCCGCGCGCCGGTTCGATGCCGTGCCCGCGATAGCGCAGCACTCCATCCTGCAACTCCGCCACCAGCACGCAGACCTTGCTGCTGCCTGCGTCCAGCACGGTGATCAAATTGTCCTGCTTCGCATTCATCTTGGCATCCCCGGGGAGGCAGCGCCCGCGGGCTTGCCCTTCAATCTTTTTGCCAGTGCAGCCGGGTTCTTCTTCATCGGTCTGCGTTTTGCGGCTGCGCCGACTGGCGCGGCTGCTGGCGCGGCTTCCGGCGCCGCTCCCGTTGGAGCAGCGTCTCCGTTCGGGACCGCGGTGCCCGGCTGCATCTCCAGCACCACCTGCCGCTCGTAGCGCATGTCCACCGATGCCAGCTTGGGATACTGCGTCCGCCACTCTGCCAGATGTGCCTGGTATTGGTGATAGCGCTCCAGATACTTCTCATCGCCAAAGTGCACCAGGATGTCCGCTCCCCCACTCCCGGCGCCGGCGTCGGGCAAGATCGCCCTCACGTCCTCGGGGTTGGACACGTCCACCTCGCTCACCTTGTGCGAGATGCCTTCGCCGGTTGCGTCGAGCGCCGCCATGAAGTCCAGATAAATCTTCATCCGAGCGGCCCGCGTCGAAAGCGGGTCCCCGGCGGAGATTCCGGTGAGCACGGGAAACGAGTAATGCGGAGCCTTGCGCGCAACGGCGGCTGTGCCGCTGGCATCTTCCACGGGGTTCCCGGCGAGCGGTCTTTGCTCGCTGGGGTAGCTCTCCGGCCCGGGAAGATCGAAGAGCACGCCATTCGCGTCCACCAGCCCGACCTGCGAACCCTGGCGCACGAAGGCCACTGGTGTGCGTTCCAGAATTGCCACCCGCACCCGGTCGGGCAGAAGCCGCATTACGGTTGCGTGCTCCACCCACGGCAGGCTCTCCAGTTCGGCGCGCCGCTGGTTCAGCGGGATCAGGAAGATATTGCGGCCCACGTCCTCGCCGAAGACGCTGAGCACCTGCGCGCGCGTCAGATGGCTGTTACCCGCGATCTGGATCGACTCCGAGTCCGGCACCACAAAATGCGCGTCGTGCAGCAGAAAGCTGTTCGCCCAGAACGCCGCCGCGATGGCCGCGCCGGTGAGCAGAAGCAGCGCCGCGCCCGCCGCCAGCCTGCCCCACAAAGTCCTGGGAATCAGGCCGCCATGGAAGGAGAGGCGGACTCCCCGCCTGCGCCGAGCGAACTCGGGGGCGGACTCGTCGCCGTAATCGCCGGCGAAGTCGTTCGGGTACGAGGAGTCGCGCCGCAACGGCATCTCCGTCACCGCCGCGCCGCGTTTGAATCCTGCTGTTTTAGCTCCCATTTGGGCGCGATCCTGCTCTGGCGCATCCAGCACCGTCGAGCCACCCTTCGAAAACAGATTGCCTGATCGCAAGCCTTGAGCAAGGGTCGCGAGGAATCGCCACCGTCATCATATCCCGGCGGCCAGCCGCGCACCCCAACGAAAAGGCGGGACGTACCCTCAACGGAACTCACCCGCCGGCTCGCCATATTTGCCTTTTGCCGCTGACCTTCCAAAGTTGTCATTCTGAGCGGAGCGAACGGAGTCTCCGGCCAGCGCCGGGGTGGGAGCTTGCTGGCTGGGGCAGGAAGAATCCCCGCATTGTCTTTTGTCGCGCCACAAATGCCGGATGCCCCATTTCATCGTAGCCTCATCGCGATGAATGGCAATCGAGCGTCAGCTCGATCCGGAGTAGCAGCGGGCTTCAGAGAATGCCGAAAAGCCGCTTTCTCGTTAAGGGCACGGATAAATCTGTACGGTTGCATGACATCCTTTACACATTGTCTCGGGACATCCTTTACACTTTTCGGTTTCTGCGAAGGGCGCAGGGATGGCGTGGAGGAGTGTGGAGATGGAGGAGCAGCGGTCTTCAGCCCGCGGAGAATGTGTCGATCAAATCAACGAGGCTTTAGCCTCGGGCCTTCTTCCGGCGCCGCCACCGGCCTTCTTCATCACCCTCTGTAGCGCGGCTGCCGAAACACCCTTGCCGTTGCCCTTCACTGCGGTCGCAGCATGGCGAAAATCTGCCTCGAGATGCCCTGCTGCGCGGCCTCTGGCCCGGCTTGAGAATGGGGCAAACCGCTGGTATAGTTGAAAGACTGCGCTGGAGGAAACATCCTCCTGCAGCGGCGACGATGGCGTTATGGTGTAACTGGTTAACACGCCGCCCTCTCAAGGCGGAGAGTCCGGGTTCGAGCCCCGGTAACGCTACCAAATATCTCATCTGCAATCAATCACTTACTGAATGCGAGACAGAAGGCGCCAAGAGCGCCTCCTTGCCTGATGGCTACTTTATGTACGTAACTCAGCCCTGCCAGATCTATTGCGGGTGCAAGGTCTCGCTGTCGGCTGAGTCCAACCAGAAACCCGGCGAATGCTATTGCGCGCGGTGTACGCCGTGCCACAGAGCGCTGATGCAGTTCATGCTGGCTAAGGACGGTTGGTCGGTGTCGTTCCTGGAGGAGGACTGCAAGACTTCTTTTCCCCGCCACTTCGCGTTCCAGAGTGAACTGAAAATCCTGGACTTGGCCAAGCACGGCGACGCCGAGTTCAACCTCGCCGGCCGTCAAGCAATCGAGCAGGAGATCAGCATGGGGAGAGGTTCCGTCTGGTTGAAGCTGACTCGGGAGCAGTATGCCAAGCTGTGCAGGTAAATTGTGAAAAGATCCTATCCCGAAGCGGCAAGCATGTGATTCTCTCCCGCAAACAACGACACCGCCGACCAATCCTGGCCTGATCCCTTTACGTTACTTAGGCATTTCGCAGATGTTCAATCCCGTTGACGTTCGCGTTCGGGAACCGTGCTAAGCTGTGTCCACTTCGCCATCAGAGTCTTAGGCGAAGCGGGAGTTCGCGCCCGCAATGGAATCCCCGCACCTCTCCAGTGGACTGGGAAAATCGAAACGCCTGCTGTTGTTGGCAATCCCCGTTGCCCTTTTGCCGACGGTTGCTCTCACCGTTGTTTTCAGTGCCCGCCGGGCTCTCAACCACGCTACCCAAGCCGCAGCAAGCGAAGGCCAGCTCGCCTTCACCCTGCGCACTCTGGACCCATCCTCCAACCTGGCTCGAAGCCTGGGGTCTGAGACCATCGCCTCGGGCCCCAGCTACACCACCGGGGCATTCTTCCTCGGCGACCTGTATCTCGGCGGTCAGGCCGGCCTCACCATCCTCCGCGCCGACGGCACCACGAGTCTCAACCTCCGCTCCGGTTTCGAGCTTCCTGTCGCTCCCATCCAGGCCATGACCGCCAGGCGCGTCCGTGGAACCAGCGAGCCACAGCTTCTGCTCGCCACCGGCGGCGCCGGCCTGCTGCTGCTTGAACCCGGCTCCGGCGCGAACCCAACCATCCN
Source organism: Granulicella sp. (assembly GCA_003162875.1). Classification (GTDB taxonomy): domain Bacteria; phylum Acidobacteriota; class Terriglobia; order Terriglobales; family Acidobacteriaceae; genus Edaphobacter. The sequence goes on along the minus strand of PLUT01000099.1, from coordinate 24,375 downwards.
NCTCCCCGGGGTAAACCCGGCATCGCTCCAGATTACGGCACTGGCCGCCGTCGACTCCGCGTCGTTCCTCATCGGTACGCGCGACTCGGGCGTCTTCTACGTCCATGCCGGCACAGTCGACCACGCCAACTCCGGCTCCGGTCTGCCTGACGACCAGGTCGAGTCGATTGCCGTGTCTTCGACCCACGCCTTTGTCGGCACCCCGGTCGGCACTGCCGAGTTCGACCTCGCCGCGCCGTCGTTCCTCCCGGTCCGCATGCTTGCGCAAGGTCTTTTCGGCCACGCCCTCACACTCGATGAACACCAACTCACCATCGGGACCCTCGACCAGGGCATCCAGCAGGTCCCGCTGGAGGGCGGTTCCTCCCTCCGCCGCGTTTCCATCTCGGCCGGTCCCGCGACCGCGTCTGGGCAGCGGGTCGATGCCTTCCTCACCGCGCCCGGCGCGCTCTACGCCCTTGCCGATGGAACCCTATTGCGGCGAGTTGGCTCAGCCTGGACACCCGCGCTCCCGCCCGAAGCCGCAGCCCTCGCAGACCCCAACATCTCCGCCCTCGCATTCGCGCCGGACGGCACTCTCTACGTCGGTTTCTTCGACCATGGAATCGACCTCCTCAGCCCGGAAGGTGCTATCCGCCATCTGGAGGACGATGCCCTCTTCTGCATCAACCGCCTGGTGCTCGACCCCCAGCGCCACACGATTGCCGCCGCCACCGCCAATGGCCTGGTGCTCTTCGACGCACAGGGCAAACCGCGCCAGACCCTCACCCATCGCGACGGCCTCATCTCCGACCACGTCACCGACGTCACCTTCACGAGCGCCGGCACCGCTTTGGCAACACCCGCCGGCATCACCTTCCTGGGTCCCTCCGGGGCCGAAAGCCTCTACGCTTTCCAGGGTCTCGTCAACAACCACGTCTACGCGCTCGCTGCCACGGGAGGATCTGGCCAGCTGATCGCCGGAACCCTCGGCGGCATCTCCATCCTCCGGTCCAACGTCGTCGAGCACAATCTCACCGTCGCTAACTCCGCGCTCAAGCACAACTGGATCACTGCGCTGCTCCCCATGCCGGACGACTCCGTGCTGGTTGGAACGTACGGCGCGGGCCTTGAAACCCTGGATAGCCAGGGCCGCTTCATACCCATCGAGCTGCCTTCCGGGACACCGCGCGACCCGGTCATCAACCCTAACGCCCNNACCTGGTCATCAACCCTAACGCCCTCTACGCAACCTCCTCGCACGTCTACGCGGGGACGCTCGGTAATGGGATGCTGGTCTACTCCGTCTCTACCGGCCGGTGGTCCGCGGTCACCACTGGCCTCCCTTCGCTCAACGTTACTGCCTTCGCTGCCCGCAGCGGCGAGATCTACATTGGCACAGAAAACGGCCTCGTCCGCATTCCCGAGGCAAATCTCCCATGAAGACGCTTCCTCTCCTCTTGTTTCTCATTTGCTGCACACTTCCGGCGAAAGCCGACTCCGGCACGCTCACTCCCCGCGACAAAGAAGCCCCCGACCCGACTGTCCTTTCGCTCGACGAGATGCACGTCGACATCGCCATCGACAACGGCGACGCCCATGTCTCCATCGTCCAGATCTTTACCAATCACACGGGCGCCATCGAAGAGGGCACCTACCGCTTCGCGCTCCCCGGCGCCGCCACCGTCTCGGACTTCGCCGTCTGGGACGGAGCAGTGCGCATCCCCGCCGTCATCCTCGAGCGCAAACGCGCCGAGCAGGTCTACGATCAGGCCCGCCTGCAGGCCGTCGACCCCGGACTGCTCGAAGCCGGCGAGCGCGATAACAAGGACCCGCGCACAACGTCGCTGTTTACGGCGAAGATCGTCCCTATACCGGCTTACGGCACCAAGCGCCTCGAGATCGAGTACCACCAGCGCCTTGCCACCTCCGACTTCAAACAATACTTCGCACTCTCGCTCAAGCCCGACGCCGGCCAGCAGCAAAGCGTCGGCAGTTTTACCCTCCACTTTGTCCTTCGCTCCGGGCATCCAATCGAGGCCTTCACCGCGCCGTCGACGCGCTTCCCGCTCACGCTCTCCACCAACGACGCGCATACGGTCGAAGGCACAATGCAAGTCGGCAATCTCTCTCTCGACGAAGACTTCACGGCCAACTGGCTTCTCTCGCAGGCCGACGCCGACAAACTCGCCATCATCACGCACCGCGATCCTCACACGCCGCTGCCTACCGCCGGGGAACCGGTCGCGGCGCAGCGCTCGTCCGCCCCGGAACCAGGCTTTTTCGAGGCGCAAATCCTGCTCGCCGATCCCGGGAGCAAGGGTCAGCCGAGTTCGTCTGCCTCCGTCCCATCCCGCACCGTCGTCCTGCTCTTCGACAACTCCCTCTCCATGCAGTGGGAGAAGTTGGAGCGCAGTTACGCGGCGCTCGAAGCCACGCTGCATACCCTCAAACCGTCGGACCGCTTCAACGTCCTCCTCTTCAATCAGAATGTAACCAACTTCCAGCCGCAGCCCGTCGCCGCCACCCCCGAGTCGATCCGGCAGGCGCTCGACTTCGTTCGCTCCAGCAACCTTCGCGGGGGGACGGATCTGCTCAAAGCGCTCACCGCCGCACTCGCCCAATCCACCCAGCCCAACACATCCGTCGCTCTCTTCTCCGACGGCGGCTCCGACCGCGGAGAGACCGTCGTCGGCAGCAAAATCGCCGCCCGCTACGCCGCTCTCTGGAAGCAGTCTCCGCATCCGCCGCAGACGGATGTTTTCGCCGTCGGCGACGATGCCGACATTCCACTCCTCCGCAAGCTCGCCCAGAATAACGGCTTCCTGGAGCCGGTGCTCTCCACCGAGCCGGTCGACTTCCATCTGCAGTCGTGGACCTCCAAGCTGACCCGCAGCCCCATCGCGGGAGCGGCCCTGACGGCGTCGTCCGCCGCGCAGACCTCGCTCATCTACCCGCTCGACGATGCGGTCTACCCCGGCTCGATCGCGCAGTGGGTCGGCCAGTATCAACCCTCTCCGCAGCCTCTTACCCTCACCGTGCGCGCTACCCGGGACGGGACCCCGCTCAGCGCGACCGCTCAAACCCCGCTCCCGGCCATTGACCTCTCGCATCCCCAGCTTCCGCGCATCTGGGCGCAGGCCCGGGTCAACGCGCTGCTTGCCCAGATCGATAGCGAAGGCGAATCGGAAGCGGCCATCGACGAGATCATTCGCCTATCGCGCCGGTACAAGTTTGTCACCCCCTACACCAGCTTCCTCGCCGTCCCGCGTTCGCTGCTCCGCCCGCGCGTCATCCGTCCCGGCGATCCCGTCCTCCGCGTCCGCACCGATGCCGAGATCACCTCAGTCATCGCGCTCCTTCCCTTCGGACTCACCAAGCCGCTGCGGCACCTCGCCAGCGAAGACCTGCAAGCCCCCGGCGATGAGGCCAACCGGCTCTGGGAGACTCGCTTCCTCGCCCCGCCCGAGATGAAAGATGGCACTTACAGCGTTCGCCTGATCCTGCGCGACGTTCACGGCAACACCTATCGAGAGGCGAAGACCTTCGTGATTGCCAGCAGCCCACCTGTGGTCAAACTCCAGCTTCCGCTGGCCAGCGCGCACCGCGGTGGGACGCTCGAGATTCGTGCCTCCGCCTCCGCGTCCACGCGGACCCTGACGGCCCACATCGACGGCATCGCACCGGCCACTCTGCGCTGGAACCCGCGCGCCCAGACCAACACCGGCGTACTCGCCATCCCCAGCGATCTTCCCATCGGCCGTTATACCCTCTCCGTCACCGCTGAAGACATCGCCCACAATCTGGGCAGCCAGGAGGTTTCGATCGATGTCGTCCCGTAAAGCAGCGCGCAGGTTGTGGCCGTCATCGCGGCAACTCAGGCGAAGCCTTCTCTGCGCCGGCATCGTCCTCGGCGTGCTCATCGTTCCCGCAGCAGCCAGCGCCACGTTCCCCGCCTGGCTGCAGCACATCGTCGGCGCCTCCACCGTCGAGTCCGCCCTCTATCGCGCCATGCAGCTCCCCGCCGTCCAGGCCCTTTATCCGCGTCCGCCGAAGGAGGCTGCGACCGAACTCTCGCAGCTTATTGCCGCTAATCCCGGCAACGCCGAGCTCTACCAGCTTCGCGCCCGGGCCGACGAGCAAGCCCTCGGCGGAGCTGCCGCCGAGTCCGATTGGAAGCTCTACGTCACCCATGCACCCGACCCCATCTCTGCCCGGCTGGAGCTCGCCGACTTCTATCAGCGCCGCCTCCTCATACCGCAGGAGATTGCGGTCCTCAACGAGGTTGCTGCTGCCCCGGACATCCCTTCCGAAACCTACATCATCCCCACCCACCAGCGCTCGTGGGTGGCCTTCGAGCGCATTCTCGGCGCGATCTACCTGCAGGGCCTGCCGCCTACGCAGACGGCGTCCACGTTCAACGCCTTCATTGCCCGCTATCCTGACCAGCCCGTTCTCTACGCCGCCTTTCTGCAGTTTCAGATCGAGCAGCAGGACTGGCCTGCCGCCCAATCCATCATCGAGCGCTACAGCCGGCAGTTCCCCCAGGACAACATCTCCCCCATCCGCGCCCAGGCTCTGCTGGAGTTTTGCCGCGGCAACATCGACGCCGCCCTCGCCGTCTATGACCATGCCTTCCAGCCGCTTTGGCCGGCTGAGCTGATCCAGTCGTACTTCGCGTTGCTCGACCAGACTCACCGCCAGCGCGCCTTCGTCGCCGTGGCCCGGGAACAACTTGCCGCGCACCCGGATGGCCCCGAAGCCCTCAACGCGCTCGCCCGCATCTTCTACTACGACCAGCAGGCGGGACGCATTACCTCTGCGCAGCAAACCCTCGACAGCTTCCGTATAACGCGTGACGCTCGCAACGCGGCCTGGACGCCTACCGATCTCTATACGCTTGCAACGTTCAGCCTAGCCATCCACTCCTACGCCGAGGCCGCACGCTACAACTACGCGCTGGCTTCGACGGACGGCGCCGTGCCCAACGGCGAACCCGCTGCCCAGGTTGGCCTCGCCGGCCTCATCGACATCCTTCTTGATGCCCCCGAGCAGCCGCTCGCAATCGGCGCCCAGACCCTCACGCTGTATCGCGACATCGCCACCCTCGACCAGGGGCCCGGCTACTGGAACGGCATCCTCTCGCTGTGGCTCAACGGCGAACGCCCGGAGTCCGAGTACCAGTCTGAAACCTCGGGGGCGCAAAGCTACTTCCATCGCTCGAAAGCCACAGAACTGCTCGCGGATCTCGACCGGCGTTTTCCCGCCGCGCCTGAACGCCCCGCGCTCCACGCACAGCTCATCCGCGCGCTCTCCCAATACGGCGAACCTGCAACCGTTATCTCCGCCGGAAAACAATACCTCGCCTCGTTTCCTTCCGCTCCCGAACGCCTCGATGTAGCCAGCCTGATGGCCGACGCCTGCGCTCGCCAGAACGATACCGCCGACGAGTTCGCCCTCTACGAAGCCGAGCTCAACGAACTCGCCGCCAAAACCGCCGGCCTTCCCCTGACCTCCGCGGCAACAGCGCCGCAGCCCGTTCCCAAACCCGGCACTGTCAACTTTTACGTCCGAGTGCAGGACCCGGAGTCCGTCGACAGTGACGCGGCGGCTGCGCAGGAGCTCAAATCCCAGCCGCTGGCGCAGATGCCAATACGCAAATCGCTGCCCGAAGGCACCGCCTATGCCGCCGTCCTCGACCGCTATCTCGGCCGGCTTACGGCAACCGGTCAGCTCCCCCGCGCGCTCACGGTGCTGCGAGCACAGCTCGACCGCAATCCCAACGACCCGCTTCTCTATGAGCGGCTGGCCAACTTCCTCCAGCAGAACAACCTCTCCGCGCAGGAGGAGCAGATCTTCCAGCAGGCCCTCGCGAAGTTCCAGGATTCCTCGTACTACGACAAGCTCGCCCGCCTCTATCTGCGCGAGCGCAAGCGCGAAGCCTTCTCCGAGCTCACCACCCGCGTCACCGGGATATTCTCCGGAACGGACCTCGACCACTTCTTCGCGAACGTGAATACCGGCGAGCCCATCGGCCCGCAGCTCGCGCTGCAGTTGAACCTCTATGCCGCCAAACGCTTCCCCCACGACCTCGTCTTCACCCACAACCTGCTCAACGCCTATCAGGCAACCGCAACCCGCGACAGCGCCGCCTACGAAGCTCTGCTTCGCCGCCAATGGTGGGAGTCCGACGATCTCCGCGACCAATTCCTCACCTACCTCAGTCGCACCGGAAAGCTCAAGTCCGAACTCTCTCAACTCGAGTCCCTCAACAGTCAGCCTTCCACGCCCCAGTCAGTCTCGAACCCCGCTGCGCTCCGCGAACAGGCTGAGATCGACATCTTCACTTCCCACTTCGAGCAAGCTGCTCCACTGCTCGGCTCCGTCGCCGACCTCTACCCTGCGGACCCCGACACCGGCGACCAAGCCGTCTCGCTTTATCGTTCGCTTGCCTATCTTGATCCGCAGCCGAACTCCACACTGCGCGCGGTGGCGCTGGAGAAGAACCTTCTCGCCGCCGCACCCGACAGCCCAGACCGTCTGGCCACGCTCGGAGACCTTTACGCCGAGGCCACCAGCACCGGGGGCGAAGATCTCGTTTCCGCTGCGCCCTACTGGCGCCGCATCCCCGAACTCCACCCCGGTTCGACGCAGGGCTTCCTGACCAGCGCCACCATCTTCTGGGACTACTTCCAGTTCGACGACGCCCTCTCCCAGGTCAACGTCGCGCGCAGCCGATTCCACTCGCCCGCGCTCTTCGGATACGAGGCCGGCGCTATCGAAGAGAACCGCCACAACCTCGCGGCGGCCGTCGCCGAGTACACCGACGCCGTCATCCATCCCATTGAGATCCCGCGTCACTTCGACTCCGCCCTGGGCGTCATCGACGCATGGCTCAAGCCACCCTCCGACGCCGGCGACAGCAACTTCCGCTCCACCGCGCAGAGCTTCCTGGGGTCCGAAGAATCCAACGCGCGCCTGATCCAACTTGCCACCCGACCCGCCACCAAAGCGAGCGTCGACGCCGCGACCGCGAAAGCCGTGGCCGACAACCCCGCCAACACCGCCGCGCTCACCCTCCGCGCCGACGTCCTCGCCGCGCAGCATCACGCCCCCGAACTCACTCCGCTGCTGACCACGCTGTTCAACCAGGCCCTCGACCGCGCCTCCACCCTCGACGAGGCCGCCGCCGTCGGTACTCTTGCGCAGGCCCGCAGTCTCACCGCGGTGTACGAGCGCGCCCTCGCCAAGCAAGCCGCGCTCACAGCCGACCCCGTCGAAAAGATCGAGCTCCAATACTCGCTCGCCCGTTCGCTCGAGTCGCACGACGACATCCCCNNGCGCACCAACCAGCCTGTGCGCGCTATTTCCACGCTGCTCGATGCCGCCAAAATTGCCGCCCCCTCGCTTGCGCGCGACTTCACCCTCGAAGCCGCCGGCCGCGCCAACGACGCCAACGACTCCGCGCAGGCCCGCACGCTCGCCCTCGGCCTGCTCGCCGAGACTCCCTACGACGCCCGCGTCCTAGACATCATCGCCACCAGCTACGCCCGCGTGCACGACGACGCCGGTCTCAAACAGTTCTACCTCGCCCAACTCGACGCTGCCCGCAACGCCCCCGGCCTCACCGCCGACGCACGCAAGCAGGACATCGCGCTCCTGCGTCGCGGCCTCATTCCCGCACTTACCCGCCTCAACGACTTCCCCGGCGCAGCCGATCAGTATATCGCGCTGCTCTCGGCATTTCCTGAGGACGCGAGCCTCGGCCAGGAAGCCGCCCTCTACGCCCTCAAACACAGCCGCCAGCCGCAGCTTCTCGACTTCCTCCACACCACCGTCAAGCAATCGCCGCGCGATTCCCGCTTCATGATCCTGCTCGCCGCCGCCGAAACCACATTCGACGACCTCCCTGCAGCCGAATCCGCCTACTCGCTCGCCATCGACATTCGCAAGGATCGGGTCGACCTCTACACCGCACGCGCCGATATCGAAATGCGCCTCAGCCAGTCCAATCCGGCACAATCCGAACTCGCCGCTGCCGACTTCCAGCGGCTCTACCTCCTCACCTACCACGATCCCTCCTGGATGGTCCGCCTCGCCGAGCTCCGCGCCCGCCAGCAGCGTCCCGTCGACGCAGTCAAAGCTCTCCAGGCAGCCTATATCGACGGCCACGCCAAAGCGGCCGACGATTTCTTTACCGTCGCCACGCAGCTCGAACGCTGGAACCTGCTCGCGGAAGCCCGCAACTTTGCCGAACAGGGAGTAGCCCTCGCCGGATCCGAGTTGCTTACCCGGTCGCCCGTTTACACCTACCCGCAGCCGGAAAATGGCGCTGTCACTTACGCTCGCGTCCTGACGCGCTCCGGCCAGGCCGACCGCGCCCTCGCCACCCTCACCGCGGCCCGGCAGGCGGCCGAGGCCTCCGCCACCTCACCCTCCGTCCTCGCCGCCGAACTCGCCCGCGAAAACATCACCGGCGATGAAGCCGCGGGCTTCCGCCAGAACTTCGCCACGCAACGCCGCCAGGCCGCCGACCAGAATCTCAGAGCCGCGATTGACGCGCTCGGTAAAGCTGTCCAGACCTACTACACGCCGGAACAAAAACAAGCTTTCGCCCTCGCGCTCGACAAACTCCACGACTCCACGCAGCCCAACTCCAACCCTGACCTCGCCCTTCAGGCTGCAACCGCCGCCGGCCTCGCCGACCGCGAAGCTGACTGGCGCAAGCAGAGTCTTTCCAGCGACGAGCGCAACAACGCGCAAGTCGGCCTCTACGTCTCGCTGCAGCAGCGCCGCCTTCAGTTCGCCGCGCTGGCCCGCGACCTGGAAGCGTACGCAGCGCGCCTGCTTGTGGAACGCCGCCGCCCAGTCCTGACCCAGGCCGCGCAGGCCTTCCGCGATGCCGGCGACACTCCCAACGAAACCCGCCTCGCCCGCACCCTCGTCCTCAGTGGCAACGCGCAGCTTCGCGTCCGCTACTTCGATCTGCTGCTGCGCCGCGATCCCGCCGCCCTCACCGCGCTCGCCGCAAACAGCGACATCAACCTTGCTGACGCCGCACTCAACTACACCGTGGCTCACGGCTCCGAGGCACAGGCGCTTGCCGCCGTCGCCAGTCGCGGGCAATCGCTTAGTCCGGTCTGGCGTCCTGCCTCGGCGTCGCTCGTCCAAACTTACTTCGCCGGCCCCGCGTCGGGTCCCGTCAATCTCGCCGACTTCAATCAATCGCTCGCGGCCAACTCCACCATCGCCGCGCGCCTCGCCGCACCTGCCGATCCCTCGCGCCAGCTCACTGGCGACGCCTTCTTCTACTACGCCAGCCGCTACGGAATCTTTCTCGCCACCGTCCACGATTCGTCCCACACCCTGCCCAGCGCCGAAGACTTTCTCTCCGCCGAACTCGAAGGCTCGCCCGCATCTCCCGCGCGCTACCTCAACCTCGCCCGCACCTACGCGGAGGCCCGCAACATCGACGCCTCCGTCGCCGAGTACAACCACGCGCTCGAACTTTCCCCCTCCGATCCAGCCATCGAGGACGAACTCGCCACCACTCTCTACCGCGCCAATCGGCGCGACGACGCGCTCACCCACTGGCATCAGGCGCTCGCCATCCTCGCCCGCATGCAGCAGCATGCCATGTACCCCGAGTCCTGGTTCACCTCGCTCGAAACCGTCACCCGGCATCTGGGCGAGGTTCACCTTACCGCGACCTGCCGCCCTGAGATCGAAACTATCCTTGGCCCCTACCTCGCAAAGAATGGTAACTACCGTTCCAACGAACTCCTCAAGTCCATCTATCTCGCCTCGGCCACGCCCGCGGAAGGCGCAAACTTCATCATCGTCGTCGCCAACTCAGCCTCCGACCCGAACCAGATCCTCGACGACATCAGCCGCGAACCATGGCTTGCCGAGGAATCGCGCGAGCCCATCCTGCTTCGCCAGATCGAACTCGCCCGCGAGAATCCGCCGAGCGACCCGTACACCCACAGCCTGTCCGCATACCAGGGCCAACTCATCGAGCTTTACCTTGCCCAAAATCAAGTAGCAAAAGCCCAGGCGATGTACGATTCCTCCCTCTCCGACAACGACCGCAAGGGTAGCGTGGACATGAATGGAATCGTTCTCGCGGTTCGCTCCAATCGCCTGCAAGCTCTCATTGACGCCTGGCGCGCGAACCCGGACTCCGTGCCAAAAGACAACTCCTTTGGCTCCGCCGTCTACCGCCTGATGACGCCTACGCCTGCGTACAAGCCCAACCTCGCCTCCATTCGCCCCTTGCAGGAGTTCGTCTTCGAATACAAGCGACAGAACGACAGCCTCGTCCCCACCGACTTCCTCGCACTCGCCCAATTGCGTCTCGACACCAGCGACCTGCCGGACGCGCTCGAACTGCTCCGTCAACTGACCCTCCAGCACCCCTCCAACTACGAGAATGGTGCGATCACCTTCCCTGTCCCCGGCCAGCCCGAGTACACGCCCGACGAACCCGCTAGAATCGACGGTTCCTTCGGCGACAAATCCAACCCCTACATCAATACCGACTACGCCGCCTCGCTCCTGGAGAAAGACCACCATCCGGCCGAGGCCATCCCGTTCCTTCAGGCGCTGGTCAAGTCAGTTCCCTGGGATGTCTCCTATCGCTTCCGCCTCGCCCAGGCCCAGCTTGCTTCCAACGCACGCGATCTGGCCCGCACCAACTTCACCGCCGTCGCCCGAGATACCTCCGCCCCCTACGATCTGCGCGTTCAGGCTGCCCGTGCGCTCGCACCGCTGACCTCTCAGACCACCGAACTCGGCAGCCGGGAGTTATCCTTCATCGCTCATCCGTCCACCGTTGCGGCTGCCCGCCAACCTTACTCTGCCGAAGCCCGCATCGCCGCCGCTGCCATCGCTTCAACATCCACCTCCGACCGCGAACTTCTCCTCCGCGAAGCCATCGCCATCGCTCCCGTTGGTCCCAACGCCGATCGTGCGCGCATCGACATTTTTCTCCAGCAACCAGCCACAGCCGATCCTTCTGCCAGCCTCGCCATTCTGGGCGCGCTCCAAAACACGGTTCCCAAGTACCGGCAGGCCCCCAATTATCCCAACGCCGACACAGCCGACAACTCTGATCCCGCCGACTACTCCGACACCGTGCCCGATGAAACCACGCCCGTCCGCGGCGCATCCATCGACTCACCGGACAACGTCACGGTTCCGCCAGCAAGCGTGCCGGCCGCTTTCTACGACCTCGACCCGGCGACGCGCATCCGCCTTGCCACGCAACTCGCCACCGCGAACGAACGCGACGGCAACCTCGAATCCGCCTTTGCGTACGCCGAGATCGCAGTCACCCTCGCCAAAGATTCCCCGCAACCAGAGTTGACGCGGCGGCGCGACGATCTCAAAACAGCCGTTCTGGTCGCTCGACGCAACAGCCTCAGGCGCCCCAATCTGCGCGCCGCTCTGGATCAATCCGTTCAGGTTCGTCCACATCTCACGGCCTCCACCGTTTACCAGGAGGAAAGCCAATGAAAGCGCGCGCTGCACTCGCTCTCCTGCTCCTCACCGCGTTGATCGCCATCGCGTTCCAGATCCGCGCCGCGCGACAGCCCGCCGCACCCGCATCGCTCACCGCCTACATCCCGCAGGATGCGCTGCTCACCATCGAGTCGCCCGACTTCGCCGCGCTCCTCCAGCAGTGGACCAGCTCAGCCGAGAGCAAATCCTGGCTCGCCTCGGACAACTACTCCGTCTTTCAGAACTCTCGCCTCTTCGGCCGGCTCAGCGACGCGCAGGACAGCTTCGCCAAGGCCGCTGGCATTCCCGCCGGCGCTGACCTCCTTAACCAAGTTGCGGGCAAGCAGTCCGTCTTCGCCTGGTACGACATCGGCAAGCTCGAATTCCTCTACATCACCCGCATGCCCGCCGCGCAGGCCGATCGGAGCCAACTCTTCCAGGCGCGCAGCACCTTCGAGCGCCGCCACGCCGGCAACTCCGACTTCTACATCCGGAGCTCCGGCGCCGACTACGGCACCGTAGCCTTCGCCCGTGTCCCCGGCGCATCCGGCGACCTAGTCCTCCTCGCCACCCGCGAGGATCTCATCGCCAACGCACTCAAGCTCATTGCCGCAGCCTCGCCCGCAACCTCCATCCGGCAGGAACCCTGGTTCCGCGACGTCTCCGCCGCGCTCCCCGCGGAGAAGCCCGCACCCGCCCTCCACATGGTGCTCAATCTCGATCGCATCGCCATCGATCCTCACTTCCGCTCCTACTGGATCCAGCGCAACAATACATGGATCCGCCAATTCCGCGCCGCCGCCTCCGACCTCTACGTCGAACCCGCGCGCTTCCGCGAAGAGCGCGTCTTGCTCCCGAATTCCACTCAGGCAGCGACTGCAAACCTCAACCTCGCGCCGCTCGCCGCACTTGTGCCGCCCTCCACCGGTGTCTTCCGTGTCATTGCGACGCAGGACCCATCCGTTGCCATCACCGCCATTCAGGAAAAGCTTCTCGGCAGTTACACCGCGCCGCCGCCGGACCCCGAATACGCACCCGATCCCAGCCTCGACGCCCCGCAGATCGGCTCAGCCGGCGATCTTGAAACCCGCATCGACACGCTGCCTCGCGTCTCCCCGTCCGCCTCCACCGGCGGCCTCGCGCAGGTCTTCCAATCCGCCGGCATCGATGCCGTCCTCACCCTCTCCTCGGCTCAGACTCCGACGGAAAAAGACGGCCTCTGGGTCCCGATCCACTCCGCTGTCGTCCTCCACGCCGTCGGTTCCGCGAACCCGCAGGCCCTGGCATCTGCCCTTCAGCAGACTCTTCGCGGCTCTCTTACCGCAGCCAGCATCGGCATCAACTTCCAGCCCAGCGACGTCGCCGGCACTGCCATTTATGCCCTCACCGGTCCGCGCCCGCTCTTCTTCGCCATCTCGTCGACGCCGGCGCAGGGAAACCTCGTCCTTCTCACCGACGATCAGGCCCTGCTCTCGGATCTTCTGCACAATCTAGCCGCCGGTTCGCCCGAAAAGACAACGACTTCCGCCACCTTGATCGCCGTCTTCAATCACTCCAGCCAGCGCGCCCCCTACCTCCGGCTCACCTCACTCATCGACGGTACCAACAACCAGGCGCGCGATCCCCGCAACGCCGCCGCCATCGCACCCAACGGAATGGTCGGAGTTGCCTCCACCCCCACCTTCTTCTCCCGCAACCTCGGCTCGCTCTCCGACGCCTTCGCCAACCTGCAGTCCGAGCGCGTTGTCGAGCGCACTGTCGACTCAAACCTCCGTCAAACAGTTACCTACGTGTGGCAAACTCCTTGACTGCGGCTCCCGAACTAGCTGTCGGCCATCCCGCGGCGCTAACTCCCGCGTGCTAGGATGGCTTGCCATGACAAGGCGGTCGCTTCTCGTTTTGTTGTTTGCCGGAATGATTCTGGCCAGCCCTACCGCTCTTTGCTCCCAAAACACAAGTGTTCCGGTTGCCATCAATGAGACCAGGGCGCGAGCCATTCTCGCCGGCGATTCGATTCGTCTTCAGCTGCCATTCGCCACTCCGGCTACCACCAGTGGTCGCGCGGCTGTGTGGACATTGTCTCCCACCGGCACAGCCTCCGCGGAGACGGCGATCAACTTTCAACAAGGTGCGCGGCTGGTCAGCCTGACTCTCCCATGGCCCCAGGATGAGAAGGGAAAGCCCACAGACGACGTGGGTTGGTACCGCATCGCCTATCGTATCGAGACAGCGGATGCTCCTCCGCGGAGCGGAATTCTATCGATAGGGGCGATCGCGCCCGATCTGCTGACCCTGCGGCTGGCGTTGCCGGAAAACCTGGTTCCCGGAAAGCCGCTCAGCGTACGAGTCTATGCCGGCAATCCGGTTACGCTCAGAAGCTTTCGCGGAGTTCGGCTGGAAGGCACGCTGAAGTATGATGGCGAACCCACAAAGGAAGCGAAGCCCTTCAGTCACACAGTCGTTCGAACAGCGACTACCGGATCGTCGGGAGAGGCCGTTCTCGTCTATCCCATTCAGGGAGAGCCGGGCGATACGGCGACGCTTACTGTAACAGGCACGCTGACTGGCGAAAACGGTGCACAGGCCAAATCGTCGATCGACGCGGACGTCGAGATACGTGACAGTACGACGATCCATATCGATACCGACAAGCCGCTGCACAAGCCGAGCGAGCTGGTGCACCTGCGGGCGCTGGTATTCGGCAGCGCAGGCCACGCCGCGACGGGCTCGGCTCTTACGCTGACGATCAAGGATCCGGATAACAAAACGTTGCTTGAGGTACCGCTGACTACGAACCGATTCGGAATCGCGAGCTATGACTGGAAGACAGGGCCGCAACTTGCCCCCGGTGACTACGAAGCTAACTTCGACCTCGATGATTCATCTGATTCCTCGGGATCCATGTCGACGACCATCGCGATCCGTCGCTACGATCTGCCCGAGTTCGCAGTATCAGCGTCGATGGATCGAGGGTTCTACCTGGATGGCCAGGCACCCGTGGTCCGGGTTCATGCCGGCTATCTCTTCGGCAAGCCGGTTTCGGACGGAGCGGTGCGTATCGTTCGCGCTGAGAAGTATCAGTGGAACCGAACGGCGAAGAAGACGCCGGAACCGGAAGAGGCAGAGCAGACGGCGAGGCTTGACGAACACGGTGACGCGGAGCTGAAACTGAACGTCCAGGAGGACTTCAGCGACCTCAAGACTACGGATTACCAGCGCTATCGCGACATTGAGTATCGGGCGTATGTCACCGACGCCAGCACGGGGCGCACGGAGCCGCGTAACTTCACGGTCCGGCTCACTCGCTACGCGGTTCACATCTATCTGAACGAGATCGGCGGGAATGACCGCGAAGGCGATTACATCGTCAGTACAGCGTATGCGGACGGGACCCCAACTGCCTGCAAGGTTTCTCTTGACTGGATGGACGAGGACTCGCGCCCGTCACGTGCCACGACGGTCAGCACCAACCGCTACGGCCTTGCCCGGGTACATCTGCGCTATCCTTCCGTGCCGGCGAGCGATGAGCCACCGCGCTTCAATCTTCGCCTGACCGCGCTCGATGCGGAGAAGCGGACGTCGGTCTTCGACGGGACCGGATATGCGGAGCGTCCGAACGGAATCTGGATCACTGTGGCTGCATCCCTGATGAAGCCGGGGCAGAACATTGAGGCAACAGTGCATGGCACGCCGGGCAGGGTAATTGACGTGGATGCTTTGTCGGAGCAAGGGGTGATCAGTCATCAGCAGGTGCATATGATGCATCCGGCAGAACCGATCACGGTGCTGATGGGCAATGAATTCCGCGGCTTTGTGACGCTGATCGCTTACACGATGGACAGGGAGTCGGGCGGGAATAGTTATAGTTGGCGCGGCTGGAGCGCTTACAAGACGGTTTTCTATCCCGAGGACCGCGAGCTGAAGCTGAAGGTGACGGGATTGCGGACGTCATACGCGCCGGGGGCCGCGGTGGATGCGGGGCTCGAGGTTCGCGCGGCCGGAGGCTTCGCCGCGCCCGGAGCGGTGGGAGTCGCTGTGATCGACACCGCAGTAGAACAGCGGGCAATGACCGAGGAAGATGCAAATCAGCGTTGGTTTGGCTGGACCTGGTGGCGTGATCCATCGAATGAGATTGCCGGCATCTCGTACGAGGATCTGGCAAAGACGGATATGTCGCAGCCGATCTCCGACGACCTGCAACTCGTCGCCGAGGCGGCCTTCCAATACAACATCCCGGTGGAACTCAAGGTCGAAGCGGAAGACCACGATGATGTGCGCAATGACTTGAGCGCCCTGATGCAGAAGCAGCTGAAGCCAGTCGGCGACGCGATTTTGGCGGCGCGGCCTGCGCGCCTGCCGGGGACGCTGGACGGCGTCCGCACCTTTGCGAATGCGGCGACGCTGGACCCGGCGTCGCTGCTCGATCCCTGGGATACCCCATACCGGGTGAAGACCGCGGTTGAGTGGAACGACGAAGTCCTGCGAATGGTTAGCGCCGGTCCGGACAAGCGCTTCGGGACGGAGGATGACTTCACCATCGATGTGGAACGGCGCAATATCTTCGCGCTGCCCGGAGAGCGGTTGACGAAGATGCTGCACGATGCCGTCGCCTCGGGCAAGCCGCTGCCGGGAACAGTGGACGCCCTGAAGCAACTGGCGCGGACCGGCGGCCTTGATCTGGATTCAACCTTCGACCCGGACGGGAATCCCTTTCTGTATGAGATCGGGGTAGGACGCCGTTTTTACAACGTTCACGTGTTCCGGCACGATGCGCAGGTGCAGGAGAACGGGCGATTGGAGGGTGCGTCCACCTGGAGCAGCCCGTCAATCGACTACTTCTCCCGAACGGAAGCGCAGATGGAGGCCGCAATCGGCCAGTGGGCCGCGGCAGGCAATGTGTTTCCTGCAACGGAGTCGGAGGCACGTCAGGCGTTCTCGGCCGCGGGAATCGACTTCGACGCGCTGCGCGATCCGCTGGGCCAGCGCTTCCAACTGCGCACGAACCAGGTGATGGCCTACACGCGCGTGGAAAATGTTACCGCCGGCGCCAGCCTCGAGGTGAAGAGCAAGCCGGTCACCCACCTGTATCGTGCCATCCAGATCTTGCGTCCTGCGAACCTAGCTGGCGATCCCGATGTACTGGAAATGGTTGCCCAGTTCCTCCACCCCATCAGTGAACAGAGCGGCAGTGACCTGAAGCCGCAGGTCGTCGATGGCGGAACATTCAAGGGCAACACCGGTGCTATCGGTGGCACGGTCACAGACCAGACTGGAGCAGTCATTCAGGGCGCTCTGGTCACGATCAAGACCGGGTCCGGCGTCACGGTGGCAACCTTCAAGTCTGGGGTGGATGGGACGTATCTCGCGCCCGATCTTGACGGCGGGTCTTATACCGTCGAGGTCACTGCACCCGGCTTCGAGCATTGCACCGTGGAGGAGATCGCAGTCTCCCCAGCGGCGCTTACGACAGTCGACATAAGACTTGAAGTCGGCTCCGCAACAGAGACGGTCACGGTTTCGTCCGCGGCCCCTTCGCTCGATACAACTGACGCGACACTGGGTGGGGTTGCATCGAGCTTTGGACGAACACGGACGACTGGCGGCAAAGCGACCATCTCCGAGCCCACCTTCACGCCTCGCCTGCGGCACGTGTTCGAGGAGACCGCTTACTGGGCGCCTTCGCTGGAGACTGGTGCCAACGGCCACACCAGCTTCCACTTCAATTTACCGGACAGCCTCACGACCTGGAAACTCCATGCACTGGCATCCACGGTTGACGGTCGCATTGGCGAACTGGACCAGACGTTCAAGACCTTCCAGCCCTTCTTTGTCGACCTGGATGTGCCGCAGGTGCTCACCGTGGGCGACGAGATTTCGTTGCCGGTGAACCTGCGCAACTACACGGATCATGCTCTTTCACTGCCGGTGATCGTGAAGGCCGCCGACTGGCTTACGCTGCTGACGACACCCAGGATGGAAGCGAGCGTGCCCGCGAACGGTTCGACGCCCCTGGTCTTCGGTTTCCGCGCGACTACGGCGTCGGAGGCAGGTTCATTTCGCATCAGCGCTGCGAATGCGCATGAAGGCGATGCTGTAGAGAAGACGGTGCGCGTTCATCCGGACGGCGAACCCCGTGCCGTCACTACCGCGGGACTGCTGAGTGAGGGGTCGACTACGATGACGCTCGACCTGCCCGCCGACGCAATTCCCGGCTCCATTCGTGCGGAGTTGCTGCTCTACCCCAACCTTGGCGCCCATGTGCTGCATGCCATGAAGGCCGTGTTGGAGCGTCCCGACGGTTGCGCTGAGCAGACCATTTCATCCACGTATCCTAGCCTGCTTTATCTGGAACTCCTGAAGGCGAGCCACGCGGAGAGCGCTGCGGCCGATCCGGTTGCGGTCGAGGCGCAGACGTACCTGCAACTCGGCTACGACCGGCTCGGGGATTACTTTGACGCGAGCGGAGGCCTGACCTATTGGGGCGGCAGGGACCACGATCCCGATCCGGCGCTTACGGCTTATGGGATCGAGTTTCTCACCGAGGCTGCACCTTATATCGCGGTCGATCACAACCAGATCACCTCCGCGGTCGACTGGCTGCTCGCCAAACAGCAGAAGGACGGCAGTTGGAAGCCTCGGTACGGAAACACTAGTGCCGATCTCAATCTCTATCTTGCCCGAGCGCTGGGGGAGGCTCTCGCCAGCGACGCCTTTGGGAAGGATGCCTCGAAAGAGCTTCATGACCGTGTAACTCGCGCTGTAGCAGCCGCCATTGCCTGGTCCGCCAACTCGGCTGCTGCAGTGCATGCGCCTTATGCCAACGCACTGAGGCTTCGACTCGCGGAGCTAACGCCCGATGACACTTCCACCGTGATTCGCCTGCGAACGGAACTCGTAGCGACAGCAGTCCACGGCAAGGATGGCGCACATTGGACCCCTCTGGGCTATTCACCGTTTTATGGATGGGGTCACGCTGGCGAACTGGAGACCTCCGCTCTAGTCCTCAGCGCGCTAAGGCAACGCAAGCCATCGACCGCAGAAGCCGGACTCATCAACGATGCGCTCTTCTTCCTCCTCCGTAACCAGGACCGCTATGGCATCTGGTACAGCGGCCAGGCCACCGTGCGTGTGCTGCAGGCGCTACTCCCTCTGGCAATCGAACAGATGAAGGCACCCTCGGGGCCGCAGCCCATCCAACTGACGGTCAATGGGGTTCCGCTTGCCGGCAGTGACGCGGAGGCTCTACACGCTGACCCGCGGCTCCTGACAGCTCCCCGTTCGCTCGACCTTACAAGACTGCTCAAACCAGGCCACAATGAGCTGGCTTTTACCACGGGGAGAGATGCATCCCTCGCCAGCGCTGAGGAGACGGCAAGCTTTTACGTTCCATGGCAGGGTGAGGCGGCGACGAGCAAAACCCAGCCTGGTAGCGACGCAGGGTTGGACTTTGGCTACAGCTGCACCACAACTGGCGCGCAGGTGGGCAAACCCATCGACTGCACTGTCGATGCCCGGCGGTTCGGCTCACCGAGTTACGGCATGTTGCTCGCAGAAGTGGGTCTGCCGCCCGGCGCCGACGTAGACCGCAGTTCGCTGGCTCTGCTGCTCGATAACTGGACCATCTCGCGCTATGAATTGCAGCCCGATCGCATCGTCTTTTACCTGTGGTCTCCTCAGGCTGCGGGATCGCACTTTACATTTCGCTTTACGCCGCGATACTCGATCCACGCCAAGGCTGCCCCTGCGACCCTGTCCGATTACTACAATCCGGATCTGAGAGTCGTCCTGGCTCCCCAGGTGTTCTCCGTGGCGGGATCCCTTCAGAAGTAGCAGGATGTGCCTGGTCAACCTGCTGGCAAGCCCTTCCCATTGATAGGCCGGGTTTTGCGGAGCGTGCAGTCGCATTTTTGGGCCTTTAGCTATTGCGTATATTAGGAATATAGAATATTCTTATAATATGCAAGAGAAGCTGCGAACATACAAGGCCAGCATCTTTCAGGCCCTGTCTCACCCCACTCGTATCGCCATCCTAGAGGTTTTGCGCGACGGGGAACTCTCCGCACGGGCCATCCAGGAGAAGCTAGGAGTCGAACAGTCGAACCTGTCTCAGCACCTGGCGATCTTGAGAAGCCGCCAGATTGTGGCCAACCGCAAGGACGGGAACCAGGTCTTCTATTCCATCCGAAATCCGGTGCTTTTGGAGGTCCTCGACGTCATGCGTCGGTACTTCCAGACCAACCTGGCCGACGCGATTCAGATGCTCGAGGAAGTGGAAAGTGAGACGTTTGCCCGGTGATGACTGAGCTGTTCCTGAGCGGAATCGTCGTCTGGCTTGCAGGCGCCATGGCCAGTTTGGCTCTCTGGCGCCAGCCGTCCGCCGCTCGCCGTGTTGGCTGCGGGACAGCATTGGGGGGTTCGCTTCTGGTTCTGGTGGGATCGGCGGCTGCAATCTTCAGTGGCAGCTCCGCGGGCATCAGCCTTCCGTTCGGCAACCCAGTCTTCTCCTGGGCCATCCGCTTGGACCCGCTGTCGGCATACTTCAATGTGACGCTAGCGGCGCTGGCAGCAGCCGTTTCTCTCTATTCCTTCGGATACCTGCGTGCTATGGAAGGGCGCAGGAACCTGGGCGCTTTTGGGTTCTTCTTCAACCTGCTGCTGCTGAGCCTGGCGCTGGTCTTCTCAGCGTCGAACGCGTTCTTCTTCCTGGTGGCGTGGGAGGTAATGGCGCTGATGTCCTACTGCCTGATCAGTTTCGAGCACGAAAAGAAAGGAACGCGCAACGCCGGGGTGCTCTTCCTGATCATGTCGCACGCGGGCACCGGTCTGTTGCTGATCGCGTTCCTGGTCCTCGCATCCGCCAGCGGCAGTCTGGATTTCTCCAGCTTTCACCTGCTGGCATCGCGGTTGACACCGCTTCAGCAGGGCACCGTTTTCCTGCTCTTTCTGTTCGGCTTTGGTGTGAAGGCAGGCCTGGTGCCGGTTCACATCTGGCTACCGAAAGCCCACCCTGTTGCGCCCAGCAACGTATCTGCCCTGATGTCGGGCATCGTCATCAAGACCGGCATCTATGGCATGGCGCGCGTTTTCTTCGATTTCTACGGCCCGCCTCCGCTGTGGATGGGAACTCTGGTGCTGGGGCTGGGTGTGGCGTCTGCCCTGCTAGGCGTGCTCTACGCGCTGATGGAAAACGACTTGAAGCGCCTGCTCGCATGGAGCAGCATTGAGAACATCGGCATCATCCTGATGGGCTTCGGCGCAGCCCTGATGTTTCGCTCGCTGGGCTACGCGAATCTAGCCGCCCTTGCTTTGATTGCAGCCCTGTATCACACGTTCAACCACACCATGTTCAAGGGGCTGCTCTTTCTGGGCGCAGGTTCCGTCGTACAGGCCACGCACACGCGCAACATGGAGAGGATGGGCGGACTGATCCGCCACATGCCCGTGACGGCACTGTGTTTTCTGGTGGGCGCGGTGGCCATCTCCGGCCTTCCTCCGTTGAACGGGTTCGTGAGCGAGTGGCTCACCTACCAGGCGCTGCTGGCCGGCTTCGGCACCACGCACAGCCTGACGCGATTGATGTTTCCCATCGCCGGCTCTCTGCTGGCATTAACCGCAGCCCTAGCGGCCGCCTGTTTCGTCAAGGCTTTCGCAATTCCGTTTCTCGCGCTGCCGCGCAGCGAGGAAGCCGCCGATGCGCAGGAGGTTTCGTTCCCGATGCGTACCGGGATGGCGGTCCTTGCGCTGGGATGCGTCGCGCTGGGCCTCGGCGCCACCTGGTTCGTCAGGGTCTTCGATCCCATCACGCAGCAGGCCCTTGGCGTTCGTGCAAGTTCGGCGCTGGTGACGGCTCGCGGCTTGGCGCTATCGCCGGGGACAGCCCATGGCGGCACCATATCCACAGTCGGGATTGCGCTGTTCTTTCTGCTTGCCGGAGCAGCATTCGCGCTTCCCTTGGCCATGCGTTGGAGGCGTCGTAGCGTCAGTGGGCCGGCGTGGGATTGCGGACTGCCCGGGTTGACCGACGACAACGAATACACAGCCACGGCATTTTCCAAGCCGCTGCGCATGATCTTCTCCGCCCTCTATCGTCCGCGCCGGGAGATCCAGGCAGAGTACGAAGTATCGCCCTACTACCCCAGCGCAATCCGCTTCGAGAGCGAGATCGAACCCACCTTTGAAAAACACCTCTACGATCCGCTGCGGCAGTGGATTATGGCCGTTGCGAACCGCATGAAGGGCATTCAGGCGGGAAGCATCAACCTCTATCTTGCCTACATCTTCATTACGCTGATTCTGCTCTTGCTGTTTGGGGTGCGCGCATGATGGCGAGGCTGATCGAGAACGTGGCGCAACTCTTCCTGCTGCTGGCGTTGGCGCCGCTGGTGACCGGAGTCATCCGAACGCTGAAGGCGCGGATGCAAACACGGCGCGGCCCGGGCATCCTGCAGCCGTACCGGGACCTGGGCAAACTCTTTGGCAAAGGCATGGTGGTTCCCGAGACCGCATCCTGGATCTTCGCGGCTACGCCCTGGGTCGTCTTCTTCAGCACCGTCTTAGCGGGGCTGATGATTCCCATGGTCGCCGCCGATGCGCCGCTCGGTTTATTTGGCGGCGTGCTGGCTGTGATCTACCTGCTAGGGCTGGGCCGCTTCTTCCTGGCGCTGAGCGGACTGGACAGCGGCAGCTCGTTCGGCGGTCTGGGCAGCAGCCGCGAGATGACCATCTCTGCGCTGGCCGAACCGGCCATGATGATGGCCATCTTTACCGTCGCCATCGGTGCCGGCTCCACCGGCCTCACCGAGATCGCCGGGGCCGCCATTGGCCAGCAGTGGCGTTTTCTAGCCCCCGCGCAGATGTTTGCGTTCGCCGCGCTGGTGCTGGTGCTGATCGCGGAGACGGGCCGGATACCGGTGGACAACCCAGCTACTCACCTGGAACTGACCATGATCCACGAAGCCATGATCCTGGAGTACTCCGGCCCCTACCTTGCCCTGATTGAATGGGCGGCCTCCATCAAGCAGCTCGTCCTGATGACTCTGTTGATCAACTGCTTCTGGCCGTTTGGCCTGCAGCCGACGTGGTTCGGCTTGGGTGCAATGGAGGGAATCGGCTGGCTGCTGGCGAAACTGCTGTTGTTAAGTTGCTCGATTGTTCTGCTGGAGACCGTGAACGCCAAGATGCGGCTCTTCCGTGTGCCCGAACTTCTGGCGGTGGCCTTCACCCTGGGATCGCTTGCCCTTGTTTCCACGTTCCTCTTCTGATGCTTATGACCCACGTACTCGATCTGCAAATCGGCGACCGCATCGTCACCCTGATGGCGGCGCTGGTGCTGGTGCTGCAGATTGCGATGGTAGCGCAGCGGTGGATCGTCATCCACATTCGCATCTTCGCGGCCCAATCGTTTTTCCTCGCCATGATTGCCGCTACCATCGCCTGGTTCAACCACGCGCCGCATCTCTACGTCGCCGCAGCGCTCACCCTCGTGGTCAAGGTGGTTCTGGTGCCCGTCCTTTTCGAGCGCCTGGTGAAGCGCATGGGGATCCACGAAGAGATCGAGCCGATTGTGAACGGGCCGCTCTCCGTGGTAATTGCGGGCGGGCTCACGCTGGTGGGCTATGTGGTTGCGGAGTCGTTTTACCGGCCGGGCGAGCCCGGCCTGGGTCACAACGCGCTTGCCGTTGCCATCTCTCTCTTCCTGATTGGCTTTTTTACCATGATCAATCGCCGCAAGGCGCTGACCCAGGTGCTGGCGCTGCTGTCGCTGGAGAATGGGCTGTTTCTCGCGGCCATTTCTCTGACCTATGGGATGCCGATGATCGTGGAACTGGGAATCTTCTTCGATGTGCTGGTGGCCGCGATGGTGCTGGGCATTCTGGTCTACCGCATCCGCGAGACCTTCGAGTCGGTGGATGTCAGCCGGTTGCGGAGGCTGCGAGGATAAATGCTGCTCATCGCTCTAATGCTGGTCCCCATTGTCACCGCCGTCGCGTCGTTCCTGGTGCGGCGTCGAGCGGCCATGGAAGCGGTCAATCTGGCCGGCTTCGCTGCGGTCTTTCTGGTCGCCGTCGCGCTGGCCGCCCGCGTGCTGGCCGCCGGCACGGTCTCGCTGGCAAACGGTTTCTTCTATGCCGACGCGCTCAGCGCGCTGGTGGTCCTTCTCACCGCATCGGTAGCGCTGGTCTGTGCCTCTTATTCCATCGGCTACCTGCGCGACGACCAGCAGAGCGGAGCTCTGGGCGACGATGCGAGCGGGGAGCAGATCGCACAGCTCCGCATGTACTACACGCTGACGCCGCTGTTCGTCTTCTCCATGCTGTTCATGGCGGTGGCCAACAATCTGGGAGTGATGTGGGCGGCCATGGAGATCACCACGCTGACTTCGGTCTTCCTGGTCACCTTCTATGGCAAGGTCACGTCGCTGGAGGCAGCCTGGAAGTATGCCATCATCGGCGGCGTGGGTCTATCGATGGCGCTGTTTGGCACGCTAGTGACCTACTATGCTGGGCGCGGCCTGACCGGTTCCCAGGCGCTGAGCGGGTTGAACTGGTCGGTGCTGGCGCAGCATGCCGCGCAACTGGATAAGACGTCGATGCGGCTGGCCTTCGTGCTGGTCCTGATGGGCTATGGGACCAAGGCCGGTCTGGCGCCGATGCACACATGGAAGCCGGACGCCTACAGCGAGGCCCCGGTGCCCTCCGCCGCGATCCTTTCTTCGGCGCTGCTGAACTGCGCCCTCTACTGCCTTATTCGCTTCTACATCCTGACCAGTCGCTGCCTCGGCGCACAGTACCCTGGGCACCTGCTGCTTCTCTTCGGCCTGCTCTCCATGGGGGTCTCCGTCCCGTTCATTCTGGTACAGAAAAACTATCGCCGACTGCTGGCGTATCACACCAT
>PLUT01000281.1 GCA_003162875.1 Granulicella sp. | reverse complement strand
GGAGACACCGTCGGCGATCCGTTCAAAGACACCTCGTCGGTGGCAATGAACCCGGTTATCAAGTTCACGACGTTGTTCGGATTGCTTGCCGTCGAGCTTGCCGTGACGCTCCACTCGAGCAATGCGCTGCTGACCCACGTGCTGGCAGTCGCATTCTTCCTGGTGTCGATGTTCTTCGTGCACAAATCGTTCTATGGAATGAGGATTGAATCCCAGACAAGCAACTGACCCTCTAACCGATCACCCTTGGTCATCCCCGGTCTGGCGGGGATGGCCGGGACGACACCTTCAGGGAGCCGGGTTCAATCCCGGTCCTCTCTGGAGGTGAATTGCTTAAGGGGAGCGCGCTCCGGCTTCATCAGCGGTGAAAGCCGACCCTCCGACCGCTGACAAGAAGAGTGCATTGGCTTCCATGAGGGTGATGAAGAATAGGGTCACGGGGCGAAAGGATTGACCTCGGAGGCTAAAGCCCGGTTGATTCTGCG
Source organism: Granulicella sp. (assembly GCA_003162875.1). Taxonomy (GTDB): domain Bacteria; phylum Acidobacteriota; class Terriglobia; order Terriglobales; family Acidobacteriaceae; genus Edaphobacter. The sequence continues at coordinate 9,051 of PLUT01000281.1, read as the reverse complement.
GCTCTTACGGCACGGATAAATCCGTGCCCTTAACGAAAAAGCGCTTTCTCAGCACTCACGCCAAAGCTTCTCGCCTCTGAAAAAACGCCCGGTGCCACTCAGTATAGGGTCACGCTTTGCCGCGGAGAGAATTCCGCGGTACACTCCGTTCATTCCCGGGCACCATACGCAGCACCAGAGGAGGCGCTCTGTGCCACAACTCGGTTCGTACGACGGTCTGGATTTTCGCGTGAAGTGGGACGGCAAGTACGTCTCCGGCGTCTCTAGAATTGGCCCCATCCTCCGCACCACCGAGGTGACTCCCTTCCGCGCGGGCAGCGCTCCCGCTGTCGAAAGCCTCTCCCCTGGCGCCACTACCTTCCAGCCCATCACCATCGAACGCCCGCGCACGCTCGACACCACTTTCGAGGATTGGGCCAACCTGCTTGTCAGCCTCAACAATCTGGGCGCGCCCGAGCCGGCCCAGACCTCGAGCTTCCGCAAGAACATCACGCTCGACCTCTACAACGGAGCAGGCCAACTCATTCTCTCGTTCAACATCTACCAGTGCTGGCCCAGTTCCTACGAGCCCGTCTGCAACCTCGAAACAGATTCGCCGGCGGTGGTACTCGAACGCCTCACTCTGCAGAACGAAGGCTGGGCCCGCGATACCAGCGTCGTCCCACCCGCGTCGTAGTCCGTTCGAAGCGCACCACGACACATTCACTTGCAGTCGGCGCGGAAATATTAATTGCAGCGCCAGGGAGATTCCATGCCTTCCATGAAAGCCCACACCGAATACCTGACCCTGACCACCAGGAAGCGCTACGAGATGGTGCACCTGACGCCGCAGGTCGAGGCCATCGTCGAGCGCAGCGGCGTGGTCGACGGGCTGTGTTTTGTGTCGCCCATGCACATTACCGCGGCGATCTATGTGAACGACAATGAAGAAGGGCTGATCGAGGACATCGCCGCGTGGCTGGAAAAGCTGGCGCCCGCGTGGCCGGGCTACAAGCACCACCGTACCGGCGAAGACAACGGCGACGCCCATCTGAAGTCGCTGCTGCTGCACCACGAAACCACGCTTCCCGTCACCGCCGGGCGCTTGGACCTAGGCACCTGGCAGCGCATCTTCTATGCGGAGTTCGACGGACAGCGGGCAAAACGGATTATCGTTAAGGTGCTCGGGTTGGAGGGATGACTTCAGAGCGCTTTCGGCATCGAATGGTTAGAAGTGGTTGCATCGATGCGATCAAGCCGCTACGAAGTTTCCCTCAGGGGCTAAAGAGGGTGATGAAAAAGGCGGACTCGGCTCGACGAACCAAAGGCCCGGGGCTAAAGCCCCTTGATTTTGTTGATCCTTTACCGCGGCCTAAAGGCCGCTGCTACTCCGACAAGGCGGCACCGCGGTTTTTTCAGCGCCCTTTAAAGCCCTTGATTTTGCTGGCTGTTTTCGGCGCGACTGAAGTCGCGCCCTTTCAAACCTGATTTTTGGCTGATTTTGGCACGACTGAAGTCGCGCCCTTTCAATGCAGATTCATGCGGCTAGCATATTCATGCGACTAGCATCGTGATGGAGCAAAGAAACTGATGACCACCACCAACGAGCAGGACACGACCGTCGCAACCGTTACCGGGCATGAGTCTAGGTCCGGGTCAGGTTCCGGGTCCGGGGCCGAGCGCGAGCGAGTCTTCGACATCTACCGCCGCTGGGGATACCTACAGGCCGCGCTCGATCCGCTGGGCCAGTACCTGACGCCGGAGCCGTTGCCGACGCCCGCACCCGAGGGCCCGGCGGCCGCTGCCGCGCGCGCCGTATATTGCGGCAGCATCGGCGTCGAGTTCATGCACATTGAGAACAGCGCGCGGCGGCAGTGGCTGCAGCAGCAGATGGAGGAGCCGCCGCAGCGGCCGGATCAGGCACGCATCCTGAGCGAGTTGATCCGCGCGGACCTGTTCGAGCAGGTGATCCAATCGCGCTACCTGGGCACCAAGCGCTTCTCGCTGGAAGGGCTGACGGTGCTGATTCCATTCCTGAGGGCCGTGCTCGGCTCCAGCTCCGGGCTGGGAGTGAATACCTGCGTGCTCGCGATGAGCCATCGCGGCCGCCTGAACGTGATGACCAACATCGTGGGCCGCTCGCCGGCGGAGATCTTCGCGCGCTTTGAGGATGTGAACCCGCGCAGCGTTCTGGGCGGCGGCGACGTGAAGTACCACATGGGCGCGACCGGCGAATACCGCGCTCCCGATGGCCGCGCGATCAGCATGCACCTAGTCTCCAATCCATCCCATCTGGAGGCAGTCGACCCGGTAGCGATGGGCCGGTCGCGCGCCAAGCAAACCCGCATTGGCCGCCACAGCGAACCGCCCGGCCGCGACCAGGTGCTGCCGGTGACCATCCATGGCGACGCGGCCTTCGCCGGCCAGGGCATCCTGGCGGAGTGTCTCGTGCTGGGCGCACTGAAGGGCTTCGAGGTGGGCGGGACGATCCAAATAATTGTGAACAACCTGCTCGGGTTTACCGCGACGCCGGAGGAATCGAACGCCACGCGCTTCGCCAGCGACGTGGCCAAGCGGCTGCCCATCCCCATCTTCCACGTGAATGCAGAAGACCCCGACGCGGTGGTGCGCGTGGCCGGCATCGCCGCGGAATACCGCCAGCGATTCCACACCGATATGGTCGTCGACCTGATCGGCTACCGCCGGCACGGTCACAGCGAAGTGGACGACCCGACCGTGACGCAGCCGCGCCGCTACGCGGCCATCAAGGACCACCCGCCGCTGTACAAGCTGTATGCGCAGCGCATCGGCGTTGACCCCGAGGCCGAGGTGAAGCGCGTGCAGGAGGAGTTTCTGGAAGGCCAGAAGCTTGCCAGCCGCACGCGCACCAAGATTAAGCTGGCCACGCTGCCCGATTACTGGAGCCGCTATCACGGCGGTCCGCTGCTTCCCGAAGACGAAGAGGTGGTTACCTGCCTGCCGATTGAGCGAGTCGCCGAACTGGCGCGCCTGACCACGGCGGTCCCGCAAGGCTTCCACATCCATCCCAAGGTGAAGAAGCTGTTCGACCAGCGGCTGGAAATGGCCGCGGGCACGCGCGCGTTCGACTATGGAGCGGCCGAGCTGACGGCCTTCGCCTCGCTGGTGAGCGCGGGCACGCCGGTGCGCTTGAGCGGCCAGGACTCGCAGCGGGGCACGTTCAACACCCGCCACTCCGTCGTCATCGACATGGAGACCGAGGCGAAGTACGTGCCGCTCGCGCACATCTCCGCGACGCAGGCGCGCTTCGAGATTTACAACTCGATGCTGTCGGAGGCCGCGGTGCTGGGGTTTGAGTACGGCTACTCGCGCGACTACCCCGAGACCCTGGTGCTGTGGGAGGCGCAGTTCGGCGACTTCGCCAACGGCGCGCAGATCATCGTCGACCAGTTCGTCGCGGCCGGCGAGGCCAAGTGGAACCTGCTGTCCGGCCTGGTGATGCTGCTGCCGCACGGCTACGAAGGCCAGGGCCCCGAGCACTCCAGCGCGCGCATCGAGCGCTACCTGCATCTTGCCGCCAACGACAACATGCAGATCTGCCAGCCCTCCACCGCCGCGCAATATTTTCATCTGCTGCGCCGGCAGGCTGTGCGCGCGTGGCGCAAGCCGCTGATCGTCTTCACTCCGAAGAGCATGCTGCGGCACGCGGACGCGTCGTCGACACTTGTGGACTTCGCCGCGCCACGCTTCCTGAACGTGATCCCCGACAACTCCGTGAAGGCGCCGCGGCGGGTGCTGGTCTGCTCCGGAAAAATCGGCCACAACCTGCGCGTGGAGCGCGAGAAGCGCAAGGACTCGAGCGTCGCCATCGTCTTCCTGGAGCAGTTCTATCCCTGGCCCGAAGCAGAGATGCAAGCCGCGCTGGACCAGCATGCTGAAGCGGCCGAGATCGTGTGGGTGCAGGAGGAGCCTGCCAACATGGGCGCGCTGTTCCACGTGCTGCCGCGCCTGCAGCGGATGGCGGGCGACCGCGCGGTGCTCAGCGTGAAGCGCAGCGCCAGCTCCAGCCCGGCCACCGGCTCCGCCAAGGCGCACGAACTGGAAGAGAAGACCCTGATCGACCTGGCGTTGGGAACGTAGACCGAACCAGCAGGGCGAGGGCTGGTGATGGTGGAACGGCGCGCAGTCCGACGCACTACGCTAGGACGTTGACTGGGCGTGCATGACCTGCTGGGTCACCCAGTCGGTCCACATCGCTTCGTCGATGGGGCAGGCCAGCGGCGCGCCATCCAGCACCGCAGCGACGAAGTTCTCTACCGCGGGGTAATGCACGTTGGCGTGCGCGGGCAGGTGTTCTTCGCGGAGGTTGCCCCGGCTGTCGAGCAGGCGCAGCGCCGGCCCGTTGAGCATGTCCAGGCTGATCTCGCCATCCACTCCTATGACGCGAAACTGGTCGCGCTGGATGTGCGAATTCCAGCGCACGTCGACCACGGCGTGAACGCCGCCCGCATACTCGATGAGCACGGTTGCCGAGTCCTCGACTGCCAGTTCGTGCAGCGCATTCGAGAGCATCCCGGTGGCGCGGCGCGGCTTGCCAAAGAGAAAGTTGCAGGCATCGATGCGGTGCGATCCCACATCGTAGAGCGGCCCGCCGCCCGCCAGCGCCGGGTCCTTCAGCCAGGCGCGCTCGGGGCTCTCCAGCCAGCCGTGGTAATTGGCCTCGGCCAGCAGGGGCTGGCCAATGGCTCCGTCGGCAATCAACTGCTTCGCGCGCAGCAGCTTGGGGTAGAGCCGGCGGTAGTAGGCAATCCCCAGCAGCCGTCCATAGTCGCGCGCCGCGGCCGCCATCTGCTCGGCCTGGGCGAGGTCGAGAGCCACCGGCTTTTCGCACAGCACCTGCTTGCCCGCGCGCAGAGCGGCGATCGCCTGCTCGGCGTGCAGCGCCACCGGCGACGCTACATAGACCGCGTCGATGGCGGGATCGCTGAGCGCCTGGTCCAGNNGTAAGCACCGCGTGCAGACGGCTGCGCGGCTCCGCCAGGATCGCCGGCAACACCCGCTTGCGCGTGATGTCGCCAATCCCGATGACCAGCCAGTTGACCATTTGTAGGGGATTATATGGTGCCGGGCAGAGGTTGTGGGACGGAGATGTGGGAGATTAGGTCTGCCAATGGCATGCAAAAAGGCTGTGTGATCGGGTGAGCTATGGTTTGGGATGGGGGTTGAGTTGGGGGTTGGGCTGGACGATTCCGACCACGCCCATCGACCTGCCCGTAAACCCGCTCTCCCCGCGGTGAGAGAAGTACTTCAACGCTCCACCCTTTAGCCGCGTGCAGGCCGTACACTCGCCGATGACCGTGATCCGGCCGGCCTTCAATCCCGCGTCCAGCAACTGCCGGCGGTTCGCCTCCCACAGGTCGAGGTGGATTTGCGGTCCGATATTGGAGTGCCCCGGGGCGCGCGCCGTCAGGAAGAGCAGCGGATACTTCTCCCGCACCGGGTCCGAGTCGTAGACCTCGCGGAACAGCTGATCCGCATAGGCAAACTGCGATTCGAACTCGTGGCGCACCTCTTCGCCGACGGCATAGCAGCAGGCCCCGATGGAGGGCCCCACCGCCGCCACCAGGTCCTCCGGCCGCGATCCGTAGCGGAGCCGCATGGTCCCGATACCGCGCTCGACGATGCGCTTCAGCGTCCCGCGCCAACCCGCGTGGAATGCCGCCACTGCGCGCCGCCGCACGTCGGCCACCAGCACGGGGACGCAGTCCGCCACCTGGACTGCGAGCATCACGCCGGGCGCGTCGGTCATCATTCCATCGCCGCGCAGCAAGGCGCGACCATCCGGCGTCTGGAGCCCGTGATCGGCCGCGTCGACGGTTTCCACGGTCCGGATGAGTCCGGAATGGATCTGCCGCAGGGTGACCAGGCGCGCGGGCGCCCCACCCGCGAGCTGGCCCAGGACGACCTGGCCCAGGAACCGGCTGCGATTGCGGGCCACATTCGACGGGTCATCCTGCTGGGTCCATCCCAGATTCAACGAGCCCTTGCCGTAAATGGGCGAGACACCGCCCGCGCGAGTGCTGAACCCATGGCGGAGCCACGCAACCTTCTCCCAACCCGCCGCGCGCACCACCGGGATTCGTCCCGCCGATGGGCGCGCCTTTTTTGGGGGTCCCAACGCCGATTTGGATGCCCGCGCCAGCCGCTCGCCCTGCTTCCAGGCGCCTGCGCGGGTCTTGCGGCGGCCGTGGTCCAGCCCAACCTGCGCCAGCAGTTCATCGACCTCCGCAATCGCGTCCGCGCTCTCGGCCCAATCCATAACTCACTCATTTCCCGGGCAATTTCGACCGCCGATTTCCACCACCGGCCGCAAAAAGACGCATTCCCCGGGCGACCTTCGGTTCTCCTTAGGCGTCTATAGTTTAGCCGGGCGGGCGAGTCTATGACAGTCCGCACTGAAAGGTGAGGGCAAGCCCAGTGTGGTGTCTCTGAAGGAGATGCATAAGTCGAGGTTCCAACCGCAGGTCCTTCGACTCCGATTGGCGCAAAATACGCGCCAATCTGCGCTCAGGATGACACCTCAATTATGGAACGAACTATTGAGACACCACACTAGCAAGCCCTGTGTTTTCAATAGAGTTTGCATCCTGGCCGCCTGCTCTGTAAGATACGCGATTGCGTCTATGAGAACGAATGTGCCCACCCTAGCTCCTCAGCTACTCCGCTCTCGCCTCACCAAGGTCTGCGTCGCCATTATCGGCGCGACGCCGGCCGAGATGATCGAGAAGGCCACCGCCGCAGTGAAGGAGAACTCGTTCCTCGAGTTCCGCCTCGACTACCTGGACAAGCCTCTGCTCGCGCTGCCCAAGTTCAAGCAGTTCTTCGCCGACAACATGGCGGCGACCGCCATCGCCACCTGCCGTCGCGCCGCCAATGGCGGCAAGTTTCCCGGCAGCGTCGTCGCTGAACAGGAAATACTGATCAAGGCCGCGCAGGCCGGCTTTCTGCTGGTGGACCTGGAACTGGAGTCCGCGCAGACGCTGAAGAAGGCGGGCGTGCAGAAACTGCGGGACACCGGCGCAGCGCTGATCATCAGCCACCACGACTTCGACGCTACCAGGGACCTGGACGGCATCTACGCCCGGATCGCCCCCTTCAATCCGGACTTCGTCAAGATCGTTTCCACCGCCAAGGCGCTGGTGGACAATGTGACCCTGATCCGCTTCCTGGAGCGCATGAACGATCACACGAACATCATCGGCATCTGCATGGGGGACGCGGGCGTCATCTCGCGCGTGCTGGGCCTGCGGGCGGGCAGCGCCTTCACCTTCGCGGCCGCCACGCCCGGAGAGGAGACCGGCCCCGGCCAGATCGCCGCCCGCACCCTGATCGAGACCTACCGCATCGACCACGTCGACGCGGCCACCAAGGTCTACGGCGTCGCCGGCAATCCCATCCGCAACTCGCTCTCGCCCATCATGATGAACACGGCCTTCCGCCGGGAGACGGTCAACGCGGTCTACCTGGCGCTGCAGACCAACCGGCTGAGCGACCTGCTGAAACTGGTCCACGAGATTCCGATCCAGGGGGCCTCGATCACCATGCCGCTGAAGGAGGAGATTGTTCCCCACCTGGAGCAGACTGACCCGCTCTCCGCGAGAATTGGCGCGGTCAATACCATTCGCCTGCTGGATGGCAAGCTCTACGGCTTCAATACCGACGTCGCAGGCATCCTGATTCCGCTGGAAAAGCGCATCGCGCTACGCGGCGCCAAGGTGCTGGTCCTGGGAGCGGGCGGGGCAGCCCGGGCGGCTGTGTTCGGCCTGCGCGAGCGCGGTGCCGAGGTCTTTATCCTGAACCGCACTGCGGCAACCGCCCAGAAACTTGCGCGCCAGTCGGGCTCGAAGACGATCAAGAAGGACGCGCTCGCCAAGACGCAGTTCGACATCGTCATCAATGCGACGCCAGTGGGCATGGCCGGCAACAAGGCGCAGTCAATCCTGGAAGCCAAGGACCTGAACACCCGCCTGGTCTTCGACCTGGTCTACAACCCGCTGGAGACGCCGCTGATCCACCTGGCGCGCCAGCAGGGGATACCATTCATCACCGGCATCGAGATGTTTGTGCAGCAGGGCGCGCGCCAGTTTGAGATCTTTACCGGCAAGCCGGCGCCGGAAGAAGAGATGTTCCGGGTGGTTCTGCACGCGCTGCGCCAGCAGATCGAAGCAGCCGCGACCGCCGAAGCCGCGGAATCCAAAGGCAAAGCCAAACCCGCGAAGGCGGCGCCCGCCAAAGCGCCGGCAGTCAAAGCCGCTCCCGCCAAGAAACCCAGCGCTGCCGCAAAGAAGAAAAAGAAGTAGCGATTCGGGGCGCGGGGCTTCAACGGCTGCTGAAAAAGCCGTCTGCGGCTGCAAAGAGTGACCTCAGCGGCTGAAGCCGCGAGGATTATGCGGCGTTTACGGCACGGATAAATCCGTGCCCTTAACGAAAAAGCGCCCTGCGTGCGGCACGGATGAATCCGTGCCCTTAACGAAAAAGCGCTTTTTCAGCATCCTCTTCAGCGCCACAACTCTTCCACTCGGGCAGTTACCTCGGCTCCTACCTTGGCTCCGCGCCAAGCCGGCGCCCATCGCCCACCAGCACGTAGTACAGCAGCTCCTCCAGCGACATCTGCTGTAGCGTTTGGCGATGCACCATGCTTGCGGGCTCCCCTTCAGCCTGCGCCGCAAGATGAACCGCAGGCGCAGGCGCTTCCGGCGGCTGCGTTGTCTGCATCGTCAGACCTGCCCCTGGCCGGGCTCAGGGTCGCGTTGCGGCCCGCAGCCCCAGTGCCCCTGCATGCCCGCGCGAAACCGTTCGCGTTCTTCGGGAGTCATTTTCTCCCACTGTTCGGCCATGCGGTGCTTCCATCCGCGGCCGTGGCAGCCGCCGCCGTGACGGTGAAATCCGCCAAACAGAATCTTGCCCAGGACCAGCAGTCCGAGCCCCTGCAGGAAGGTAATGGCGTGCAGCCCAAAGATCGCCGGCATCAGCCAGTTCCACAATTGCATGACCACGTAGCCGAACAGGTTCACTGCCACGGTCACGATCACC
>PLUT01000283.1 GCA_003162875.1 Granulicella sp. | reverse complement strand
CGATCCTCACCGGCGATGATGAGCGGGCGCAGGACATCCTGGCGGAATTGTTGAACGAACTGAGCGACGAGGGCATCAGCAGCAAGGCCCCGCGCGGAATGGTGTACGGTCTCGATTCGGTTTACACGCGCATGCAAGGGGTTGCGGGGCCGATTCTGCAAGACAGCTTCCACCTGGGGCAGACGTTCTTCAACGACTACGGGCGGCCGCACGAGACGGGNNTCACGGGATTTTCGACTCTGAACGAGCAGGGGCCGTTCTCGCTGTATGTGCGCGGCGAGTACCAACATGCGCCGGGCGGGCCGGGTTATTCGCAGGCGCTTTCGACGCAGCTTTCCACCATCGACCAGATTGTGCCGTTCGCGCCGCCCAACTACCCGCAGGCGACGATTCCGATGGGGCCGATCGCGGCGCAGAATCCATTTCGGCTGGTGGAGGCGACGCTGTCGTATCACATCCTGGGGCACGAGATTTCAGGCGGCAAATCGGATGCGTGGCTAGGGCCGGCGATGGGCGGGGGCATGGCGTGGTCCAACAACGCGGAGAATATCTACTCGTTCCGGATTAACCGCATCGAGCCACTGCACATCAGGTGGCTCTCGAAGCTGGTGGGGCCGGTGCGGTATGACTTCTTTTACGGCAGCCTGAAGGGGCATACTTATCCGAACGACGATTACACGCACTCGGAGATCGTGGCGTTCCAGCCGACGCGCGATTTTCAGTTCAGCCTGCAGCGGACAATCATCTTCGGCGGCGAAGGCCACGAGCCGGTGACGCTGCACACGTTTTTGAAGGGATTTTTCGACACCAACGACACGAATACCGGAGTGAAGTTTTCGCGCGACGATCCGGGGGCGCGATTCTCCGACTTCAGCTTCTCCTACCGGCTGCCGTGGGTGCGGAACTATCTCACGCTCTATCTGGATTCGGAGACGCATGACGACCTGTTTCCGATTTCGGCGCCGCGGCGTGCGGCGTACAGGCCGGGTATTTATCTCTCGCGGTTTCCAGGAGCGCCAAAGCTGGACCTCCGTGTGGAGGGCGTGTCAACGGACTGCTCGACGCTGGCGTGCCAGAACGGAAACATGGATTACATCGAGACGATCCAGAAGCAGGGTTACACCAACAAGGGCTATATTCTGGGCGACTGGATCGGGCGCGAGGCCAAGGGCGGGCAAGCGTGGCTGACATACCACCTGTCGGGCAACGAGTGGGTGCAGGTGGAATTCCTGCACAAGCAGACGCCGGGAGACTTTATCCCAGGTGGGACGACGCAGAATCAGTTCCTGGTCGATGTGGTCAAGCGACTCCGGCCGGATGTGGAGTTGCATGCGTGGTTCCAGCATGAGCGCTGGGTGGCGCCGATCTACATGGCTGGGCCGCAGGGCGACAACACATTCACGGTGCAGCTGACGTTCTTCCCGAAGCTGAGCACAACCGCGCCGTAGGGGAAGCAGGGAGGGTCCTCCTCTGAGTTCGGCGCAACAAGAGCAACAGAACAACGGCGGACAGCAGTGTAATGAGCCACCCTACGATTCTGTCAGGGGCGAGACCATAGGTAATGGCAATATGGGAAATGCCGCCGGCGATGGGCAGCACGATGAGGCCGTCATCGCGGTGTGGCTGTGCGCCAACAGGGTTTCCGTTGATGGTGATCCTCCACTCCGGATAATCGCGGAGGTTGAGCACAACGAAACTCGGCACCGGTGCTGCGACGGTGAGATGGAGCCGGGCGCCCAGCGCAACCGAATAGCCGGTGGGAGCGGCTTGCGGCGCCGGGTCGGTTGGATTCGCTGCCAACCAGAAAGATGGATTGGAGTGCTGAAGCTTCTCTCCGTCAGCTCCAACCGGAGGGTACTCATCGGTATAGTCATAGCGCCCTCCTTTGGAAAAACTGTCCACGATTCCGGCTACCGAGAAGGACGGGAAGCACGGTTGCCTGAAGAAGCGGTTGCCACCGAGGGTCAACGCCAAGGTCAAGCCAAGGCCGATTGCGACCGCGGCTGCGGCGTGCAGCCTGACCGGGTGCAGCGCCAGTGCGAGCAGTGCAGCGGATATTGCACCCAGGACAGCGCAAAGCCGCCAGGGGAACTGCAGAAACAGCAGTTCAGGAACGTGACGCCACAATATCTCGCTGGGCGAAGTGAGCAGGAATGCGATGCAGCAAGTGGCAACGCCGAGCGCGAGGATGGCGCGACGACGCGTGGCTTCACGCAGCGCGGGTTGCGTCGCTGTCCGGGGGAAATACGCGATCGCGATGCAAACCGCGGCCAATGCGAGGAGGGCGACTGCACAGAAGGAAGCGGTGCGAAGAATGGCGTCGTGCGATGGATCTCCGATGTAGCCAAAAAGAAAGTTGTCCTGGTAGCGTACGCCCCTGATGAACGGCATGCTGATCTTGACCCAATGCTGTTCGATGGTGGCGGGGACGATGTAGAAAGCGGCACATCCGATGCCCAGGACGCACCCCGCGGCGACGATCGCGGCCTCACGCAGGCGGGGTTTTGGGCCCTGTGCATCGCGGTAGCTGAAGAGGACCCGAACCAACCCGAGAACGGCAAGGGTGTAGCAGCCTATGACAGCGGCGGGAGCGTTGGTGAGCCACAGCAGACAAATGGGAAGAGCAATGCCAGGGAGCGTCAGGCGCGGGCGCAGAATCGACAGCAGGAGAAGGGGAATCCATGCAGCAGCGAGAAGCTCGGCATAGGCCGCGCGCTCGTAAAACGTAAAGAGCATGTAAGGGTGGCCCATGTAAAAGGCAGCCGCAATGAGGGCGTTGCCCGATGACGTCCATTCACAGGCGAGCCGGTACATGGTGAGGCCGCAACATGTCAGCGCTATCCAGATGAATACGGGGGGCACGGCAGCCCACGGCAGGACGAGCCCCAGCAGCGCTCCGACGGTCCACGAAATGGGTGGATAAAACACAAATCGAGGCTCGCCGGAGTTCCACGCCGCAGTGAAATCCCACTGGGGGAGGAACACGCCTTGCCTCCACTGCGAACCGACTTCGAGCCAGTTGCGCAAGTGGAATTCAAAGTCATGGCCACACGACGGACCATGGAGAATGAGAGGGAAAACCGCGATCAGCGCTGCCAGGGGAATGAACGCGAGGTAGCGGCGACGGTGCATGGAAACATAGTACGCGCCGCAATCGGTCAATCGTGGAGCGCGCTATTTCGATGCTGCGGCGAGGCAGGCCTGGAAGTAGGCGAGGGATTTCTGGAGGCCTTCGCGGAGGGCGACCGTGGGCTCCCAGCCGAGCAGGGCGCGGGCCTTGGCGATGTCGGGGCGGCGGCGGGTGGGGTCGTCCTTGGGCAGCGGCTGATGGACGATTGCGGACTTTGAGCCGGTGACGCTGAGGATTTCCTGCGCGCACTCGAGCATGGTGAACTCGGTCGGGTTGCCGAGGTTGACGGGGGTGTGCTCGGCGGATTGGGAGAGGCGGACGATGCCGGCGATGAGGTCGGAGACGTAGCAGAAGCTGCGGGTCTGCAGGCCGTCGCCGTAGACGGTGAGCGGCTCGCCGCGGAGCGCCTGCATCATGAAGTTGGAGATGACGCGGCCGTCGTTGGCCTGTAGGCGCGGGCCGTAGGTGTTGAAGATGCGGACCATGCGGGTATCGACGCCGTAGTAGCGGTGCCAGGCGGTGACGGCGGCTTCAGAGAAGCGCTTGGACTCGTCGTAGACGGAGCGCGGGCCGATGGGATTGACGCGGCCCCAGTAGGTCTCCACCTGGGGATGGACCTCGGGGTCGCCGTAGCACTCCGAGGTGGACGCCTGGAGGAAGCCAGCGGAGTACTTGCGGGCGAGGTTCAGCATGTGGATGGTGCCGGCGGAGCCGACCAGAAGGGTCTCCGGGCCGAGGCGGTCGTAGTCGACCGGGCTGGCCGGCGAGGCGAAGTTGAAGATGTAGCCGACCGGGCCGGGATCGAAGGGGAGGGTGATGTCCTGGTTCAGAAAAGTGAAGCGCGGCTCGCCGGCAAGATGCGCGAGGTTCGCCAGGTTGCCGGTCGAGAGGTCGTCGATGCCGAGGACAGAGTTCCCGGGGAACTGGGCGAGCAGGGCGTCGGTCAGGTGGGAGCCGAGGAAGCCCGCGGCCCCGGTGACGAGAATTTTCTTCTGCTTCATCGCACCTACACAGTTCGGACAGTGCCCGCGGTGGCGAGCTCGACCTCGCGGGCGGGGTATACGGCGGGGCGGCCGACGCTGATGTAAGTGAAGCCGTGTTCCTGCATCAGCCTGGGGTCGAACAGGTTGCGGCCGTCGACCACGATGGGGTAGCGCAAGGCACCGGCCAGGCGCTTGAGATCGAGCGCGGCGAACTCCGCCCAGTCGGTGAGCACCAGCAGCGCGTCGGCGTCGCGCGCAGCGGCGTAGGCGTCTTCGACATAGCGGAGCTGGGCGGAGGCGGGCAACGCCTGCTGGCTGCGCTCCATCGCAGCAGGGTCGTAGGCGGCCACCGAGCAGCCTTCGGCCAGCAGCATCTGCACCAGGTCGATGGCGGGCGATTCGCGGATGTCGTCGGTCTCGCCCTTGAAGGCCAGGCCGAGCACGCCGATCCGCTTGCCGCGCAGCGTCCATAGAGCCGACCGCACCTTGGCCAGGAAACGCTTCTTCTGCAGGGCGTTGATCTTTTCGATCTCGGTGAGCAGGTTGAAGCCGATGCCCAGTTGCTCGGCAACCGAGCGGAAGGCGGCAACATCCTTGGGAAAGCAGGAGCCCCCGTAACCTATTCCGGGACGGAGAAAGCGGGGACCGATGCGCCGGTCCAGCCCGATGCCGCGCGCCACCTGCTCGATGTTGGCGTCGGTGGCCTCGCACAGGTTGGAGACGGCGTTGATGAAGGATATCTTCAGCGCCAGAAAGGCGTTGGAGGCGTGCTTGATGATCTCGGCCGACTTGGTGGAGGTGTGCAGCAGCGGCGGCGGTTGGCTGGCCGAGCAGCAGCCGGAAATGGCCTGGGGCCGGCTGTAGTAGGCGCCGCTGGTCAGTGGCGCGTAGATGGCGCCCAGCAGGGCGGCGGCCGCTTCGCTGTCGGCTCCCACTACGATGCGGTCAGGATGCAGAAAGTCCTCGACTGCGGTGCCCTCGCGCAGAAACTCGGGGTTGGAGACGACATCGAAGAGGCGGCGGGGAACCCCGTTGCGCTCGATGGAGCGGCCGATCCACTCGTTGGTGTAGACCGGAACCGTGCTCTTTTCAACGATCACCTTGTAACTGGTCAGGGAGCGCGCAATCTCGCAGGCAACCGCCTCAACATAGGAAAGATCCGCGTCGCCAGTCTCCGATTGCGGCGTCCCCACGGCGATGAAGATCGCCTGGCTGCCGCCGGCAGCCTCGTGCAGGTCGGTGGTGAAACGAATCCCGTTGTTGTGGTATCGCTTCAACAACTCGGGCAGATGTTTCTCGTGGATCAGCACATCGCCGGACTCGAGCGCCGCCACCTTGCCCTGATCGTTGTCCACGCACACTACCTGGTGGCCAATCTCGGCAAAGCAGACCGCCGCAACCAGGCCAACGTACCCGGAACCAACCACTGCTATTTGAATCGGTTCGCTCATCGTCTCCAGAGAAAATAAACTCTTCGCCACCGGCTGTTTGAAGTCTAGCGGATTTCCCCAGCCAACGGAAACTGAATCCCCACTCCGGTTCCGGGCGGGAGGGGCGCAGACGACTGGCGACGGGCGCCTGCGCGGCACAGGCAACCCACGCCGCTGCGGCGAGTTACGGCCCATTGACCGGGGTTGCAATCCTCTTCTCGCAGGGAGGCGGGTCAGGGTAGACTAGCTGGAATGGGTCCAGAAAAAACGCAGTTGCCCCCCCCCATGGGCGCGCCCGAGCTACAGCGGCCTGGTCCGGGGCCGGACGTTGGCGATACTTCGTTGTCCGAGGCAGTGGCGACTCTGCGCAAGCGGCGCTGGATACTGATCCTTGCCGCGGTGCTCGGTGCGAGCTATGGCTGCTACAAAGCGTTTACCCAACCCAAGGTTTTTGTGGCCTCCAGCACCGTCCAGGTGCACAACGGAGCGTCGAACGCCTACCGGGTGGACACCAGCGACGATTACGAGGACGATTCGCAGACCAGGATGAACACTGAAGTATTCATTCTGAAGAGCGACACGCTTCTGGAAACGGTTGCCGGCGAGATGGACCTGGTGAACAATCCGGATTTCTGGGGCACCACCGGTCCGCTGCATCTTTCCATGGACAACCCGAATGTGCGTGAGAGCGCGCTGGGGACGTTGAAGAACGGGCTACAGGTAAGCCTGGTTCCGCATACGGAGCTGATTCACATTGACTACACGAGCCCGAGCGCGAAGTTGTCCGCGGACATCGTCAATAAGGTGGTCGGCGCATACATTCAGCGCAGCCTGGACGTGCCCGCGAGTCGAACGCAGAAAGTTTCCGACTGGTTCTCCAAGCAACTGGACGACCTAAAGTCCCAGGTGGAAACGGCGCAGGAAGAGATGATGAAGCTGCAGCGCAAGATGGGAACGCTGGGGTACGATTCGACGCACAACCAACTGCAAGCGTCGCTCAGTGACCTGCTAAGTGCGGAGGGAGCGGCAAAGATCGCGCGCATCACAGCGGAGTCGCGCTACCGCATGGTGGCCGGGATGGACGTGAATACGATCGAAGGCTCGATCGAGACGACGCCGGGTACCGTTCCGGGCGAGCTGACTTCACTGCGCTCGCAGATCGCGGCGGAGAAGGCGGAATACGCGCGGCTGACCACGAACACCGTCAGCGGAATCGGGCCGAACCACCCGACGGCCAAGAGCATGAAATCGCACATCGACCAGTTGCAGAAGGAGCTGGACACGGAACAAAACCGGATCCTGCTGCAGTCCAAGGAGAACTATCTGGCGGCCAAGGCGGCCGAGGACAAGATCGAGGGGGAACTGGACGCGAAGCGGGTCGAGGCGTACAAGCAGGGAGACGACCTGGTCCTTTATACGCTGTTGCAGCGCGAGTACGACCAGAACCGCGCACTGTATGACGGCCTCCAGCAGCGTCTGGAAACGGCCAAGGTGGAGGCGGGCCTGGATGCGCTGGAAGTGGACCAAATCGATATGGCGGTCCCGCCCGTGAGTCCGACCTTGAGGGCGCCGGAATCGATCATTCTGACGACCACCGTCTTGTTCCTGCTGGGCGGCATCGTGATCGCTTTCATTGTCGAGAGCCTGGATACCGGGCTGGACAACATCCCGGAGATCGAGGCACTGATGGAAATGCCTTCTCTGGCGGTCATTCCCAAGGCGAAGCGCGCCAGCACGGAGCAGACTGCGGGGATGTCCAGCGCGCAGCGCAACGTCAATGTTCTGACTCAGCCCAAGTCCCAGTTTACCGAGTCGTTCCACGCCCTGCAGACATCCCTGCTGCTGGCCGCGGCGGGGCAGCCTCCAAAGTTCATCCTGTTCACCAGCGCGACTCCGTCGGAAGGCAAGACCACCACGGCGAGCAATCTGGCGTGCGTTCTGGCGCAGGGCGAGGCACGGGTGCTGCTGATGGATGCCGACCTGCGCCGGCCCAACATACACCACCGGTTCGGACTGACCGGCAAGCTTGGCCTGACCACCGTTCTGGCGGGCAGATCCACCCTGGAGGAAGCGCTGCAGCGTGTCCCGGAGATGCCTAACCTGGACATTTTACCCAGCGGCCCGGTGCCTCCCTTCCCGACCGAGATGCTGAGTTCGGAGGCGATGCGGGCGCTGATGCAGCAGCTTGCGCCGCGCTATACGCACGTCATTATCGATTCTCCGCCGATTCTTTCGGTCACCGATGCCGTGATCCTGGGCCGTGCCGTGGACGCGGTGGTGCTGGTGGTCCGCTTCGGCAGTGCCAGCAAGACCGTGATGCGGCGTGCGCGCGATCTGCTGGTGCGGTCGGGCGCTCCCATGGCCGGCCTGGTGCTCAACGCGGTCGACGTGAACTCGCCGGAGTATTACGGTTATTACAGTTACCAGGGGTACTCCTACGGGTCGATGGACGGGGGCAGCTGGGAAACGCAGCCTGGCGCCCGGGGCGATACGAGCGCGGAAGGGAAGGCCAAGCGATGAACAGCAACTTCCCGATCGGGGACCTAGTTTGCGGGCCGCCGCCGAAAGGGGCAGTCGCTGCCACACCCGAGCCAAGGACGAGCGCGCCCAGCTTGCGAAAAAGCGTGGTGGCGTGGCTCTTGTTCGCGTCCTGCTGCGTGGGAGCGGCGGGAAGGGCGTTCGGGCAGGCTGGCTCACAGTCCGGCGCACAGACCGGCACGCAGAGTCCCGGCGCGATGACGAACGAGGCTCCAGCACAGCCCGCCGCCTCATCGCCGATGCCCATTGCCAACCAGGCGATGCTCTACCCGGGGGAGGATTTCACCCTCTCAGCCGGAGACCTGGTCGCCGTAGCAGTCTTTATGCAAGGGGACTACGCGGCGACCGTCCGCCTGAAATTGGACGGAACGGCGGAACTGCCGCTTATCGGCAGCGTCCCGCTGCAGGGTCTGACGGTGCAGGCTGCCCAGAACCTGATCGCGGACCGTCTGCGAACCGGAGGATTTTTTAACCAGCCTGAGGTTACCATCCGAGTGATCGACACCGTGAACGGCTCGGTGATGGTGACGGGAGAGATGCGCGCACAAATACCGCTGGCCAATGAGAGGAGCCTGAGGGACGTTCTCTTGACCGCGGGCGGCTTGCCGGCGAACGCGAACCATACGGTGAAGATCGTGCGCCCGGGCGTGGCCGAACCGATCGTGGTGAATCTCGGACCGGATCTGGCCGCCAGTTCCGCGGCAAACTTTCCCGTGCATCCGCACGACATCATCCAGGTGACCCGCGCCAGCGTGGTGTATGTGCTGGGCGCCTTCTCGCACCAGGGGGCGGTTCCGTTGGACCAGGCCACGCCGCTGACGCTGTTGCAGCTTGCTGCGCTAAGCGGCGGGATCAACTATGAAGGCAAGTATGACGATCTCCGGCTGATCCGCACCGTGGGCACGGAGCGCAAAGTGATCGACGTCGACATCAAGAAGATTCGCGACGGCAAGGCCGCCGATCCAATCCTCCAGGCCAACGACATTGTCTTCCTGCCCACGGACGACATGAAGGCGGTTCTGAAGAATCTCGGCGTTGGAGGCGTTATAGGGCTGGTCTCCCTCCTGTACGTAGTCCGCAGCTTTTAGCGGCGGCGGGGAGAAGGCTGCGCTCGCGCGTGGCATGCCGCGGCGGAAGATGAGCAAACCTGGGAGTTGGAGACTTGTATGACCTCCGAGTCTGAACGGCCATCGCCCCTCGCGAACCGGCGCGTGCGGCTGGCCTGCCTGGTGAGCCACCCGATCCAATACCAGGCGCCGCTGCTGCGGCGCATCGCGCAGGAATCGGACATCGACCTGGTGGTGCTGTACGGATCGGATTTCTCGGTGCGGGGATATCGCGACGCGGGGTTCGGCGTGGGGGTGAAGTGGGATGTTCCGCTGCTGGACGGATACCGCCATGTCTTCCTGCCAAAGCTGCGAGACCGGGGAGACGTGAGCGTCGCGAGCCCATTGAACCGCGGCATTGTCCGCCAACTGCTCGAGCGGGACGGGCGCCCGGCCTGCGATGCGCTGTGGGTGCATGGCTATGCGACCGTGAATGCGTTGCACGGAATGCTGGCGGCGAAGACGTTGGGGATTCCCGTTCTGCTACGGGCGGAGTCGTGGCTGCGCGACCGCGGGCGCAGCGGGGTCAAGCTCGCCCTGAAGAGCGTTTTTTTTGCCGGCCTGAAGACGCTGGTGGACGGCGTCCTGCCGATCGGGACGCTGAACGCGGAGTATTGGCGCCACTACTTCGGCGACGAGGTCCGCCAGTTTCCCATGCCTTACGCGGTGGACAACCGCTACTTCGCCGAGCAGGCGCGGGCGGCTGAGGCCGGGCGGACGAGTCTACAGGCCGAGCTGGAAATGGACCCGGGGCGGCCAGTGATCCTGTTTGCATCGAAACTGCAGCCACGCAAGCACTGCAATCATTTGATCGAGGCCTACGCACAGCTTATGCAGACGGCAGGACCTGCATCGAGCGCGTACCTGGCGATTGTGGGCGATGGAGAGGAGCGCGCGGCGCTGGAGCGCCAGGCCAAGGCCACCGGACTTGCCGGCATCCGCTTCTGCGGCTTCCGCAACCAATCCGAACTGCCGCGCTTCTTCGATCTGGCCACGGTGTTCGTGCTGCCGTCGCGGCATGAGCCATGGGGATTGATTGTGAATGAGGTGATGAACGCGGCGCGGCCGGCGATCGTCTCGGACGATGTGGGCTGCGCGCCGGACCTGATCGAGGACGGCGTGAATGGATGCATCTACCCGGTTGGCGATGTGGACGCGCTGACTGACGCGCTGCGGCGGGTACTGGAAACGCCGGGCGCCGCCGAGCGAATGGGGCAACGCGCGGGCGAGCGTATCCGGAGTTGGGGTTTTGAGGAAGATGTACACGGGCTTCGGCAGGCGCTGGCCTCCGTGGTGCCGGGGTTTCTGAGGTAGGGGTTCAGGTTTTTCGCGAAGGACAGATGCGCTTGCTGCACGTCATTTCGACACTCGATCCAGCCGCCGGCGGCGTTGCCGAGGTGGTTCGCCTGCTGCTGCAGTACGGACCGGAAGGCTATGCGCAGGAGGTGGTGACGCTGGACGATCCGCACGCGACCTTCCTCAGCGAGATCGCGTTCACGGTGCATCCGCTGGGGCCGACGAACTCCGTTTACAGCCGCACCAGCAAGCTGATTCCGTGGTTGAAGGCGAACCGCGCACGCTTCGACGGAGTGGTGGTGCACGGGATGTGGCAGTACTGCGGCTACGCGGTCTGGAGAACGATGGGCGGGCGCGTTCCTTATGTTGTGTTGCCCCATGGAATGCTCGATCCGTACTTCAAGCATGCGTTCCCGGCAAAGCATTGGAAGAAGTGGCTGTACTGGCTTCCGGTGGAGTACTGGGTGCTGCGCGGCGCGTATCGCGTGCTGTTTACCTGCGCCGCGGAGGCCGAGCTGGCCACGCACAGCTTCTGGCTGCACCGGTGGACACCGTGCGTGGCGCCGTTCGGGACGATTCCTCCGGAGGGCGATCCGAAGCTGCAGCGTGAGGCATTTTTCGCGGCGTGTCCGGCGGCACGAGACCGGCGGTTTCTCTTGTTCCTGGGACGGATCGACCGGAAAAAAGGGTGCGACCTGCTGATAGACGCATTTGTGAAGCTGGCGACGCACGACCTGGAACTCAACCTGGTGATGGCGGGTCCCGATCCGCAGGACTGGCGAACGGAACTGGAGCGCGGAGCCCTCGCAGCCGGCCTGACCGCCCGCGTGCATTGGCCGAGGATGCTGCGGGGAGATGCGAAGTGGGGTGCGTTTCACGCGGCGGAGGCGTTTGTGCTGCCGTCGCACCAGGAGAATTTCGGTATCGCCGCGGCCGAGGCATTGGCGTGCGGCACGCCGGTGCTACTCTCCGACAAGGTGAATATCGCGCGCGAGATTGCCGATGACGGCGCAGGATGGATGGAGCCCGACACGGCCGCGGGCACCGAGCGCCTGCTCGAGCGCTGGATCGAGCTGCCGCCCGCCGAGCGGCAGGCGATGGCAGCGCGCGCACGCGAATGTTTCCACAAGCGGTACGATATGCGCGAGAATGCAAAGGCGATCGTGCGGGTGTTTGAGAGAGACAGTTGATAGTTGATAGTTGCTAGTTGTTAGTTGTTAGTTGAGGGACAAAGGCAGATGGCGAAGGATGTTCATTACAACGCGGCGGAGCGGATTCCGGCGGAGACCGCGGCCGATCCCTATCTGCGGCCGGCGTTTGCGGCGAGCGATCGCGCGCGGCGGCTGGTGTGGAATGTTTGCCGCGCGCTGCTGTACCGCCCGTCGCCGAGACCGATGCACGCGTGGCGCGCATTTCTGTTGCGGTGCTTCGGCGCGACGCTGGGGCCGGGATGCACCTTCTATCCGGCCTCGAAGGTGTGGGCGCCATGGAACCTGGAATGCGCCGACTGCGTGGTGGCGGCCGATGGCGCGGAGATTTACAACCCGGCGCCGATGCGCTTCGGTTCGCACGCAATCGTCTCGCAGGACGTATTCCTGTGCGGAGCGACGCACGACTACGACGATCCGCGCTTCCCGCTGCTGGCCTACAGAATGGACTTTGGCGCGTATGCCTGGGTGTGCGCGCGGGCTTCGATCAGTCCCGGCGTCAATATGGGCGAGGGCTCGGTGCTGGCGCTCGGGTCGGTCGCAACCCGCGATCTGGAACCATGGGGCGTGTACGCAGGGGTTCCCGCGGTCAAGGTGAAGGAGCGGAAGCGACCGGAGGCTACGGGGAGTTTTTGAGGCACGAGCCCACATCTCAGAATCGAGATGTGGGGCACCCGGATTTGTGGGAGTTCAGCCGCGGAGTTTGGCGAGCAGGTCGGTGGGATGGACGGGCTTGGCGAGGATCTCGAACTCGTGGCCGTCCTGGCGGGCTTTTTCCAGCAGGTCTGCGGTGGCCGCCTGGCCCGAAAACAGCAGGATTTTGCAGTTGGGCAGCTTCGCCCGGATCGCGATGGCGGCCTCGATGCCGGTCATTCCGGTCATGATGACGTCGGTAATGAGCATGTCGGGCTGGAAGTCGTCCAGGGCGTCGATGGCCTTTTCGCCGCTGTACACGGCGCGCGCCTCGAAGCCGGCTTGATTGAGAATGATGGCAAGCGTGTTGGCAATGACCTGTTCATCGTCGGCAACGAGCACCCTCGGCTTGGATGGTGTTGCGGCTGGCGAATCTGACATGCGGCGTGTCCCCAAAATGAATGGTGCGAGAAAAGGTTGGAGGTCGATGCTGCTCTAGGGCCAACCAACTCGTTTCCGGCGTACCTGATAATGATACGCTGGGCGGAGCGCGGGTTGCCGGGCGGCCCAATTATTCCTGGCCCAGGCAAGCCCGAACTCCAAAAAAAGATGAGTCTTATGCCGCAAACGATCATCCGTGCCGAACGCGTCGAGAGGTATTACGCCCAGCCCAGCGCAAACCGCGCGGAGTACATCTATCGTCCCATGTCGAATGCGGGCCAGGGAGATCAGAACCCCGGCGTCGACCAGGGCGTCGTCCGCGTGACCATCAGCCGCCACCGCTGAACGGGTCAGCCTGTCGCAGCGTTTTGCTTGCGCCGGGCAATGCTAATCTAACCTCATGAAGTTCGGCGTTCTGGTGTTTCCCGGCTCCAACTGCGATCACGATACGCACCACGTGCTGGGCGGCGTGATGGGCCAGCCGGTCACGTATCTGTGGCACGAGTCGCACGAGCTCGAAGGCTGCGACGCAATCCTGGTGCCGGGCGGTTTTGCCTATGGCGATTACCTGCGCACCGGCGCCATCGCGCGGTTTGCGCCGATCATGCAGAGCGTATGCCGCTTCGCCGGCGCAGGCGGCCTGGTAATGGGCATCTGCAACGGCTTCCAGATCCTGTGCGAGGCGGGCCTGCTGCCCGGCGCGCTGATGCGCAACGCGGGCCTGCGCTACATCTGCAAACAGGTTCATCTGCGCGTGGAGGCGGACAACTCGCCCTTCACCGGCGGCCTGGAGCGGGGCCGGGTGCTGCGCATGCCCATTGGTCACATGGAGGGCAACTACTTTTGCGACGACGCGACGTTGGATGCGTTGAAGCGCGACGACCGCATCGCCTTCCGCTATGCCAATGCAGCGGGCGAGTTCACCGCCGAAGCAAACCCCAATGGCTCGCTCGACAACATCGCCGGCGTGCTGAACGAGGGACGCAACGTGCTGGGCATGATGCCCCATCCTGACCGCTCCAGCGAAGCGCTGCTGGGGTCCCAGGACGGGCTGTTGCTGTTCCAGTCCATAGCCCGCAGCCTGACCGCGGCGTAGGGCGTTCACACGCCTTTCTATAGCTTTGCGCGGTCCTCCCGTTGGTCGGCACGGATCTGGCCTGCGACCATCGGGAACGCACACGCGAAGCCCAATACGCGTCACGAAGTGACCTTAGACGGTGTTACCCTTGCGGTTGAAATGGTAGACATCCATCATCATCTTCTGCCCGGAGTGGACGACGGAGCAAACAGCATCGAGACTTCGGTCGAGATGGCGCGGCTGGCGGCCGGCGAGGGGATTACGCATGTGGCGTGCACGCCCCACGCGAACAATCACTTCGCCTTCGACCGCCAGGCCAATGCGGCCAAGACCGAAGATCTGCGCAAGCGGCTTGCCGAGCAGAACATCCCGCTGACGCTGGGCAGCGGATGCGACTTTCACCTCTCCTTCGAAAACCTGAAGCAGGCGCAGGCAGACCCGGCGCAATTCAGCATCAACGGGCTGGGCTACCTGCTGGTTGAGGTGGCGGACTATAGCCTTCCCCCGGGGCTGACCGAAACCTTCTACGCACTGCAGCTCGCCGGCCTGACCCCGATCCTGACCCACCCGGAGCGCAATCCCACGCTGCAGCAGGAGCCGGAGCGAATGCGCGACTGGCTGCGCGGAGGCGTGCTGGTCCAGGTGACGGCGGACTCGCTGACCGGACACAAGGGCAGGCATGCGGAGCGCATGGCGCACGATCTGCTGGAACGGCGCTGGGTGCACTTCCTGGCCACCGACGCGCATAACACCACCTCGCGGCCGCCGCGGATGCGCGACGCCCACAATCTGGTCGCCGCGAAGTACGGCGCCAGCTACGCGCACGCATTGTGCGTCACCAATCCGCTGGCTGTCTTTCTCGGCAAGCAGTTCGAGGTGGAAGAGGAGCCCCAGGGACTGACGGACGAGGTGAAGGAACCGAACTGGTGGCAGCGCGTGACCGCGGCGCTGACAAGAAAGTAGGCCGGTCTGCGGCGGGCACCCAGCCCTACAATCCCAGCCCGCCATCCACACCAAGCAACTGCCCGGTGATGAAGTGCGGCCCTGTGGCGAAGAACAGCACGGCCTCGGCGACATCGTCGGCGGTCCCGTTGCGCCCCATCGGCGTGCGCTCAGCGAAGTGGGCGTGGCCCTCGCCGACTTCGCCCTGCACGATCATTCCCGGCGCGACGCAGTTCACGCTGATCTCCGGCGCCCAGGCCTTGGCCATGGTCTGCGAGAGCATGTGCAGCGCGGCTTTGGAGGTGCAGTAGTGCGCGTGCGTGGCCCACGGGTGCGTGCCGCCCAGCGAGCCGATGTGGATGATGCGGCCGCCGCCGTCCGCAGCGCGCAGGTGCGGGTAAGCGGCCTGGGCCATCAGGAACGGCGCGCGGGTGTTGGTGCTGAACATGTGGTCCCACTGGGCCACGGTGATCTGTTCCAGCGCGGCCGATTCGAAGACGCCGGCGTTGTTGACGAGAATGTCGAGCCGGCCAAACTCCTCAACCACGGCGGCGACGGACTCGCGAATGCTGTCGGGGTCGTTGAGGTCGGTGCGGACGGCAAAGGCTTCGACGTCGAACCCGGCGAGCGCGCGCACGGTTTCCTCCGCATCCGCCTGCGAACCGAAGTAGGTGATGGCGACGTTCGCGCCGGCAGCGGCCAGCTTCAGCGCGATGGCGCGGCCAATGCGCTTCGCCGCGCCGGTAACCAGCGCGGTCTTGCCTGCCAGAGGCTGGGGAGCGGTTTCCGGCACGCCGAACGAGTCAAAGGTCGGAGAGTCTGGCATCTCGCCTACTAATTCTGCGGCTTGGCGCCGGAGGACGAGGCGTTGGGCGTCGCCGAAGAGCCGCTGGACGATCCGGCGCCAGCAGCCGGCTTGGGACGGACCGGATCCTGCACCCCCGGTTTCACCTCCGCGGGCTTGCCCTGGTTGTCGACGTAGGTGGAGACCTGCGCCCGCGGACGAACCACCGCAATGACGATCTGGCGGCTGGCCTCGTTGATCTGGTAGTCCTGGGCGAAGGTGGCAAACCCTTCCGCAAACACCTGGATCGTCACCTTGCTGCCGGTCGGGATCACATCGATTATGGCCTTGCCGTCCTGGTGCGTCTTGATCTCCAGATTGCCCTCATCCCTGCCGTCCTTCACCGGATGCAGGATCACATGCGCGCCATCGATTGGCTTCTTGTTGAAGTCCTTGAGCACCGTCACTTCAATGTGCGAGGTCTCAGGCGGCGCCTTGTACTTGCGGCCGTGCTTCTCCGGAGGTTGAGGACCGTCGTCCTGGGCGCGGAGGGACATGGGAGCCAGCGACACAAAAACGGCCAGCGAAGCAAGGACAAACAGAACCAGGGTGCGGCGGGGACGATTGCGGAGCATTCGCCCATTTTACGCCCAAGGAGCAGCCGCGCGAGTGGTGAGCGGTGAGTTACCCGTCTCCGTCCGCGCGCGCCGTCAGCCTGGCGAATGCGCGTTCGGATTGCCCTAAGTGCCCAAGCCGCAGCTCGGTTCCTGCGCGGCCGGTTGCTTTGTTTTTTTCCACCTCCCCCTACTTTTTGTCCTAAGAAATCTCTGAACAAGTATTCGGCATTCCCTC
>PLUT01000296.1:2973-18746 GCA_003162875.1 Granulicella sp. | reverse complement strand
GTATCTCCATCTCGCACACACCCGATTGGGCCTCCGGCCAAAGCTTCCGGAGAGATGTGGCCGATGCATGCTCCGGTCGACACACCGCTAAAGCGTGCGTCTGTAAGAACGGCGACATGTTTGCAGAATGGAAGGTTTTTCAGAGCGGCGGTGATCTGATAGATCTCCTNNCCGCTGAAACGCGCATCGGTGAGCACAGCCACGTGCTTGCAATGCGCCAATGCCTTAAGTGCCGCGGTGATCTGATAGATCTCCTGCATGCCGGCACCGGCAGGTCCGCAACAAAGGAGGGCAATCACATCTCCTTGGGTCACGGCACCGCGCTTAATTGCGTCGATGGCTGCCGCCTCTGTTGTGAAAACCCGAGCCGGTCCAGCATGACGGTAGACATTTGTCTCGTCGATGAGAGAAAAATCGATGGAAGTGCTTTTTATAACGCTCCCTTCAGGCGCCAGATTGCCGGTCGGAAAGCAGACCGTCGATGTCAGTCCATGTGCTCGCGCCCGGTCCGGTGAGAGGATCACGTCTTCGCCATCGATGCCGTCGAGGGCGCTAAGTCTCTCCTTGAGTGCATGACGACGTTCGCTCTGTTCCCACCAGTTGAGATTCTCGTCAAGCGTCTCTCCGGTGACTGTACGGACCTGGCAATCGAGCAGGCCGGCGCGGCGAAGATGCAGCATGACTTCAGGCACTCCGCCTGCGAGAAACACCTGGACGGTAGCGAAATTATTCGGACCATTCGGCAGCGCGTCGACAAGCCGCGGAACCTCGCGGTTGATCGCGGCCCAATCGGCTGCGGTCGGCCGTCGCAGCCCGGCCGCATGGGCAACAGCCGGAACGTGGAGCAGCAGGTTGGTCGATCCACCAAAGGAGGCATGGAGCACCATGGCATTCCGGATAGCCGCGTCCGTGAGCACGTCGCGGGTACCCATCTTGAGCTGAGTCATGCGCAGGATCGCGCGCGCAGAACGGGCGGCCGCATCCAGCCAGATGGGCTGGCCTGAAGGCGCAAGTGCCGCATGGGGCAGCGAGAGCCCAAGCGCCTCGGCAACTACTTGCGAAGTTGCGGCTGTGCCAAGAAACTGGCAACCACCGCCAGGCGTGGCGCAAGCGCGACAACCTATCTCCGCCGCATACTCGAGCGTAATCTGCTGTTGCGCGAAGCGCGCACCGATGGACTGCACCTTGCCCGCATCTTCGCCCGCTTCGGGAAGGAGCGTCACTCCTCCCGGAATGAGGACACTCGGCAGCGAGCCGGACGAAGCGAGCGCCATCATCATCGCGGGCAGGCCCTTGTCGCAGGTCGCCACTCCGATAACCCCTTTGCGCGTCGGCAACGAACGCATCAGTCGCCGGAGCACGATAGCGGCATCATTGCGGTAGGGCAACGAATCCAGCATCCCGTCCGTCCCTTGAGTGCGGCCGTCGCACGGATCGGTGCATGCGCCTGCGTATGGGATGCAGTGCCGATTGCGGAGTTCGCGGGCGGCCTCGGCTACCAGGAGTCCTACCTCCCAATGGCCGGTGTGGAAGCCAAGCGCAATAGGCGTTCCGTCTTGCGCGCGCATTCCGCCATGAGTGCTGAGGATCAGAAACTCCGGGTCAAGCAGGCGCACCGGTTCCCAACCCATTCCAGCACTTTGGCTCAGTCCGAAGAGATTGCCCGAGGGCTGCGTCAACAACATTTCTGGAGTAATGGGCAGCATTCCTTCCGGGCCCGGCGCGTGAGTTTTTATCCCGGAAAAAAGGTTGACCGCTCCATCCGCCCCATCGTAGATTTGCTGGGCGGTGATTTCCACGTGTGGGTTGATTGTCATGGCTCTGGCCAGTTCTCAGTAACAAGTACTCCAGACTTGTGTGGTTCCAGCAAGAAGGCGAAAAGCATTGCGGAGCACGCGAGAGAGGACGACATCAATAGATAGCTGGCGCGCGGGTTCCCAGTCAACATCTGAAACCATCCTACAAAATAGCTGCCGAAGTAGCCCCCGAGCGCACCGCAGCTATTGATCGAAGCGATTGCCTCCGCCACCACGTTGCGCGGCACTCGTTCCGGAACGATTGAATGCGGAACATTTTAGGAAGCTGTTTTCAATGACCGTGGATGGGGATGTGTTTGCCGAGCCGTTGTATGTTCCTGCACTGATGATCGCAGGTGGGCGGCGCGATGTGGTGTTTGCCGCAACCGAGCATGACAGCGTTTACGCGTTTGACGTGCACGGCACGCGCGATACTCCGCTGTGGAAGGCCGCCTTCATCGACCCGCAGAAGGACGTCCGGACGTTGACCGAGCAGG
The DNA here is from genome assembly GCA_003162875.1 of Granulicella sp. Classification (GTDB taxonomy): domain Bacteria; phylum Acidobacteriota; class Terriglobia; order Terriglobales; family Acidobacteriaceae; genus Edaphobacter. The sequence goes on along the minus strand of PLUT01000296.1, from coordinate 16,453 downwards.
ATGTGCTTTGTCCGTTTATTACGCCGGAGGTGGGGATTACTCCGACGCCGGCGATCGACCGGGCGAGCGAGCAGAACAGCGACCGGGACCGCGCGGGGATGACGGTGCGGTTCGCGATTCCGACGGTGGCGGATGGGACGGGTGTTTGTGGGGACGCGAGGGAGGGTGGATGTGTATGGGTTGCAGGGGAGGTAGGGTTGCGCGGCTATGGATTGCTGGGTGGCGCTACCTCAACACGGACAGGCAGTGAACGGGCTGTGGCGTAGGGGCATCCCGTCCACCTTCGTCAGCTCGACGGAGATTAACGCAACCTTCCCGGCCTACGCGCTGGCTGCGCCCGGAAACCAGAACGTCACCGTGACCACGCCTGCACCTAGCGGGGGAACAGGCGCAGCACGGATCTACACCACCTTACATTTCGATTCCGAACAACGACATCGTCTACAACGCGGCTGAGCTGTTTTGGGTTGGCGTTGGGTTGGAGGGGAAGATATGAGTACGGTCAGAGCCGCTAAGTCATTGAAACTAAATGGTGNNGGATAACCGGCAAAACCGGCACCGTCGGCGCTGATTGACACCAAATTGACACCAAGAATCGCAAAAGTGGCCGGGGCTGAACTGTGGCGGGACAGCCCCGAACTGCCACGCTGAACGGTTCGGGAACTACTCGTTTTCGTACAAATAAGTGTGTACTAGGCACTTCATTCGGTGTTTCGTGTACGTGGAGGATTTATGGCCGACAATGCCGAACTGATGCAGCGAGATTGGCAAGCGCCGGTAGGAATGGAATGATTACAGATGCATAGGAACCTGGAAACGCGCATTGGCGATTTCGCATCAACTGAGACCGCCGCAGCTGAGACTTCAGGGCGAAGTTGCATCGACCGGTTGAGCCGGCACCGTATTTCGTAAACCTCGACGCTCGCTAGTTTTCCGAAGGCTTTGAATGCCTGAACAAGGCTTCGATCAGACATTTCCGACAGGTGTGGGTTGCGGCATGGACCGTCCAGACCCATGCAGATCATCCTCAGATGTGGAAGGCTCTGTCCGCAGCATCGGCGTCCAGCCTTCACCCAGCGTGACCGGCTCTACGGACGGCAATACGGAACGATAGCGCCACATTCCCGACCAGGAGCGATCCTCCTTCGCCGCGCCGATCGCATCGCGCATTGCGATACTCTTCGCTGGGTTCAGGTCATAGCGGACGTAAAGTGCTCCAGCGCATTTTGTGCAGACTGTTTGAGGAGTGGAAGGATCGAGACGGGACTTGCAGCGCGAGCATTCAAGATAAGTAATTTGTGGCATCCAGTAATATCTTATATATCAAAGCGACTGATTGCACGTTTCTCGATGCCCCGCACCATTTCGACGAATAAGATCACTGCTATAAATCGAGATACCCTGTGACCGGTCTCTCTCGTCGAACGCAGCCATCACGCTCGGCCTTCTTTCTCAGAAAGTAACATATGTCCCCTGCTCCTCCCGCTCCGGATCGCCTCCACAGCTCTAGAGTCATCGCTATCGCCGGCTTGGCCGTTTATTGCGTGGGGATACTTTTTGCTGAGCATCATCCGGTCGCCGCGGTGCTCCGAACCGCGGGGCTGGCACTGATGTGCTTTGTGGCGATTCAACGCCGCTCAATCACGACATGGACCTTCTTCGCAATCCTGGCAGGCACAGAGCTTGGCGTAGACGCGCCAGCCGTTGCCGTTCATCTTCATGTTCTCGCGGAGATATTCCTGCGACTCGTGCGGGTCATTGTCGCCCCACTCATTCTCGGCACGCTGACCACAGGAATCGCTGGCCATGGACGGCTGAGAAGCCTCGGTCGTATTGCATGGAAGACGTTCCTGTACTTCGAGGTCGTCACCACCCTTGCACTCGTGATTGGCAGCGTGGCCATCCATCTTTCGCACGCTGGCGAAGGTATTGCCCTGCCCGCATCCACAGCCGCAACGGATGCCGCTGCAACTCTGGTCACTCACCCCGGCTTCGAGGCATTCCTCCTCAATATGTTCCCCGAGAACATTGCGCTCGCCGTGGCCCAGAACCAAATTCTGCAAGTGGCGGTATTCGCGATCCTTTTCGGTATCGCTCTGGCTCTGCTGACCAATGAGAAGAAAGCACCGCTGCTTGCGCTTCTCACCTCGCTGACAGATGCGATGTTTCAGTTCACTAAGATCATTATGTACTTCGCTCCCATCGCGGCTGGAGCAGCGATGAGCTACACAGTCGGCACCATGGGTCTGAGCACTCTTCTGCCGCTGGCGAAGTTGGTGGGCACTTTTTATGGGGCTGTCATCGCATTTATCCTGCTCGTTCTTTTTCCCGTTGTTCTGATGACCCGCATTCCGCTCCGTGCTTTTCTGAAAGCAGTCAGCGAGCCGGCCGCGATTGGCTTTGCAACCAGCGCATCCGAAGCAGCCTTACCTCTCGCGATGGAGCGCATGGAAGAATTCGGCGTGCCTCGATGGATCGTGGCGTTTGTCATTCCGTCTGGCTATAGCTTCAATATGGATGGCTCCAGCCTTTATTTATCGATCGCGGCAATCTTCGCGGCACAGGCATCTGGCATCCATCTCTCGCTGGGCGGTGCTGCGGTCATGCTTGCGACCCTTATGGTGACAAGCAAAGGAATCGCCGGCGTACCGAGAGCTGTCCTTGCGATACTGTTGGCTACCGCCGCTTCATTCCACCTGTCGACCGCTGCAGTCATGATGATCCTCGGAGTGGACGCCCTTATCGATATGGGGAGGACAGGCTTGAACGTTGCTGGCAACTGCCTGGCATCTGCCGTCGTAAGTCGGTGGGAGGTTAGCGGTCGCTGATGCCGCCGGCTCGGCCTACCGACGCTATCGGAGTTGTGCTACGAGGGTTGGAGCGCTGATAAACCAGGGTCATATCCCGGCTGACACAGAGGGAACGGGCCTTATGATAGCGGTATGGCGGGTATTCGAGTGTTCTGGCTCATGGTCATCTTTTTTCTGACCAGTTCCATCAGTGTTGTCACGGGCAGCACGTCGCTGATCACGGTCCCTGCGATGCTCCAGTTTCATATTGAGCCGCGCACGGCGCTGGCAACCAATATGTTTGCCTTGACCTTTATGAGTGTTGGCGGGACTCTGCCGTTCCTGCGCAGCCCGGAGGTGAAGGGCAAGCGGCTTCCGTTGCTGATCAGTCTGACGCTGCTCGGCTCGGTACTGGGCGCATTTCTGCTCTTACGAGTGCCCACTCGCTCGGTTCCTGTGATCGTGTCGGTTGCTGTTATCGCGGTCGCAGCTTTCTCACTGTTCTATCGCAAGTCGGGAATGCAGGAGTCGGTGATTGCTCCTTCTTCCGGGGCAGAAACTGCAGGCTACGCTTTGACCTTTCTGCTCGGAATCTACGGCGGTTTTTTCAGCGGAGGCTACGTCACGATTCTGACCGCGGTTTATGTCGCGGTGTTCAGGTTCACATTCGTCGAGGCCATCGCCACAACCAAGCTGATGAACGTTTTCTCTTCCGCCGTCGCCACGGGCGTGTTTATGTGGCACGGGCTGGTCAACTACCGGCTCGGACTAATTCTTGGCGCAACCATGTTTGTAGGAGCTTTGGTGGGGGCCCGATTTGCGATTCGCATCGGCAACCTATGGCTTCGGCGCATCTTTCTGACCGCCGTTTGGGCGCTGGGACTGAAGGCCCTGATCTTCGACGTGTGGGGAAGTCGAGATGGCTCCCAAGCTGCCCCACTTGGTCGATAGCACCGCGACGGAGAGCTCGACCATCATGGCCCAGGTCGTCTCTAACTCCCGTGAGTTGAAGGTTATCGCGAAGCTAACCTATCTGGATTGGGAGGGAGGGCTGGAACAGCGTGAACGTGACGGGATGCACCACTTTTGTGTTATTTAGGCCGGGATGCCATGACGAATCCAGTTCCGATATGCTAGAGTAGTGACGATGAATATGAATGCCAGAGCGATCCAGATGCGTTGTTGCGCTTGTCGCAGCGCCGCATCCATGTCTTCTGGCATGAGGAGATTGCCGCACTAGGAGTTTTTAGCCGCGCAATTTACCTCGCAACGTGACCCACCGCCAGGAGTTGATCTGGCTGGTGGGTTTTCTATTTTGGGGCCCAAAAGGAGCAGACAGTGAGTGTTCAAGAAATTCGCGCAGAAGAGCTGAAGCAGCGGTTAGACAACGGCGACAAGCTCTTCCTTCTCGATGTACGGGATGAGTACGAGTATGAGATTTCTAATATTGGGGGCCAGCTCATTCCCCTCGCCGAACTTCCGAAACGGCTGAGTGAGTTGAACGGAGGTCTTGAAATTGTCACTGTCTGCAAGATGGGACCGCGCGGCGTAAAGGCGGCCGAGCTTCTACAGCAGAAGGGCTTCAAGAACGTCTCCAACCTGCAGGGAGGAATTCACGCATGGTCTGACCGCGTGGACCGCAAAGTGCGAAAATACTGAAAAGAAGAGCGGTCTATTCACTTTTCGACTGCAGGCATGGATTTACAATCTGTCCCAACAACGAATCGTCGTAGCAAGGAGCCTTCCGTATGGCCGAAGATGTAGCGCGCACTTCTCTGGGGGAACGAGCCGCCTCTCAGCTTGCCAACGTAACCAAGACTGCACCAATCTACGGCGCGATCACGCCGCGATGGCTGGTCCGACTGCTGGACTGGAAGCCGCTGGAGGCTGGAGTCTTTCGCCGCAATCGCGTGGTGGAAGACAAGGCTATCGAGGTCTCGTGCGGCCATGTGGATGAATCGACGATTCCAGGCACCTACGCGGAGTATGAAGAAGCCCCAAGGGAATACACGCTGGCGGGTATCAACTCAGTGCTCAATGTGCACACGCGGGTCGGCGATCTCTACAGCAATCCGTACGATCAGGTGCGCGAGCAGCTTCGCGTGACCATCGAGACCGTGAAGGAGCGACAGGAGAACGAGCTGCTCAACAATGCGGACTACGGCCTGTTGAACAATGTGCCGGAGTCGCAGAAGATCTCCACACGCAAGGGCCCTCCAACTCCGGACGACCTTGATGAGCTGCTCACCAAGGTGTGGAAGGAGCCTTCGTTCTTCCTTGCGCATCCTCGCACCATCGCCGCATTTGGCCGCGAGTGCACCCGCCGCGGGGTTCCGCCACCCACGGTCACTCTGTTTGGCAGCCCGTTCCTCACCTGGCGCGGCCTCCCGCTGATCCCGACCGACAAAATCCGGCTCACAGGCAAAGGGTCGAAATCGAAGATCCTTCTAGTTCGCGTGGGCGAGAAAAAGCAGGGCGTGATCGGCCTCTTCCAGCCGGGCCTCACCGGGGAGCAGAGCCCAGGGCTCTCTGTCCGCTTCATGGGCATCAACAATCAGGGGCTCGCCTCCTACCTGATCTCTCTCTACTGCTCGGCATCCGTGCTGACGGATGACGCAATCGCTGCGCTCGAGAACGTAGACGTGGGACAGTACCATGAGTACAAGTGAGGCCAGGCCATCTGTCGCTGCTGCCGAGTTAGCGCCCGAGCCGGCCGTCTCCAGTCTTCCGCTGGAGACTCCGGTGCACGCTTCTGGTCCTTCACCTGACTGGCTCGATCCCTCGGTGCTCACCCGCATGGCGAATGAGTTCTTCACCGCCCTGCCGGCGCTCGATGTTCTGCCAGGCCGCGCGGGCTCGGTCGACGCAGCGCAGCGCGCCACGCCATTCGACTCTGCGCCGGCTACGTTTCCAGCTGCGCCGCCGGAGATATCTCTCCCGTCGAACCCGCATTTCCCGAGCGTCCCGGCGAGTGCTGGTCCCGCAGTTGTTGCGCCGGTCACCGCGCCGGTACAAGCGACAGCGCCTCCGCTGTCTGGCGTGGCCGACGAGGCCGCTTCTGCTGCACCGCCGTTCGCCTTCCTTCAGGACGCGCGACCGATCTTCAGTGACAAAAGCAGCGCTCCACAAACGCCTTATCCGGCAGCGAAACCGATGAGCGAACTTGTTGCCGACGGTGCCCCGCCGGGCGTGACCCAGAATGACGAAAGCCTGCCGACACGACTGGCTGAGGTAACGCAACCTCCGTCTCCTGCGCTTCCTGCGGCGGCTGCTCCGGTCGATTCATCTGCCCTCCCGGCATTTTCCTTTCTTGAGGACGCTCGGCCGCTCTTCTCCTACCCTCCCGCTGCGCCCGGCCCTGCACCTGCACTCCCCGGCGTCGAACCAGATTCGTCGGGCCACGGCGACGAACCATGGGGCTCCGGCGTCTTCGGACGTTCGCAACCACCCGAGCAGACCGGCTCGCCCTGGTTCGGCTTTCTTCAGGATGCGCGTCCTCTCTCACCGGAAAATGCGGCAGGCACAACCAGTCCACCCGGTGTCGAGTCCGGCCTTGAGGTTGATGTCCCTCGGGTGCTGAACCTGTCGTCCTATCCCTTCGATGTCCAGGCCATCCGACGCGACTTTCCCATCTTGCGCGAGAAAATCAACGGCCGCCCGCTGGTCTGGCTGGACAACGCAGCGACTACGCAAAAGCCGCAAAGCGTGATCGATAGGCTCAAGTATTTCTATGAGCACGAGAACTCCAACGTCCATCGTGCTGCGCATGAGCTAGCCGCGCGCTCCACCGATGCCTACGAGTCCGCCCGCGAGAAGGTCCGCCGCTTCCTGAATGCCCCCTCGGTCCGGGAGATCATCTTTGTTCGCGGTGCGACCGAAGGCATCAACCTGGTCGCGCAGAGTTGGGGTCGCCGCAATGTGCAGCAGGACGACGAGATCGTCATTACCTGGCTCGAGCACCATGCCAATATCGTTCCCTGGCAGATGCTCTGCGCGGAAAAAGGCGCCCGCCTGCGCGTCGCCCCCGTGGACGACAGCGGCCAGGTGCTGCTCGATGAATACGAGAAGCTGCTGGGCCCGCGGACGCGCTTGGTTGCACTGCCGATGGTCTCGAACGCGCTGGGCGTTGTCCCTCCCGTGAAGCAGATGATCGAGGCGGCCCACCGCTACGGGGCGAAAGTCCTGCTGGACGGCGCACAATCGGTCTCGCACATGCGCACCGACGTGCAGTCGCTGGATTGCGATTTCTTTGTCTTCTCCGGGCACAAGGTCTTCGCGCCCACGGGCATTGGCGTGGTTTACGGAACGCCCGAGGTGCTGGAGCACATGCCTCCCTGGCAGGGCGGCGGAAACATGATCCAGGACGTCACCTTCGAGAAGACAACCTACCAACCCGCGCCGCAGCGGTTCGAGGCAGGCACCGGCAACATTGCAGATGCGGTCGGCCTGGGCGCAGCCGTCGATTACCTCGACCGTATAGGAATAGAGAATGTCTCACGCCACGAGCATGGACTGCTCGTCCGTGCAACGGAGTCGCTCCAGCGCATTCCCGGGCTGCGCATCATCGGCACGGCAAAGGAGAAGGCGGGAGTGCTGTCTTTTGTGCTTGAGGGCTTCCGCACGGAGGAAGTAGGCGACTTTCTCAACCGCAACGGAATTGCCGTCCGCTCCGGACACCATTGCGCGCAGCCGATTCTGCGCCGCTTTGGACTGGAGAGCACCGTCCGTGCGTCCCTGGCGCTCTACAACACGATCGAAGATATCGATGCATTGTGCGCGGCGCTATGGGACCTTCGCCAAGGGCGAAATTCGATTGCTTAAAAAGAAGTAGCTACGAATTGGGTTGCGTTGTTACGTTTGAGGCGCGGGCGCGCTGTTTTCGCGGACCGAGCAAGGGTGCGGCGCAACTCGTTTCAGCGGTAAGCGCCCAGCTCAGACGCATGCCATGAGCAATAAGACTGCGCTTACTTTTTCCGCCTGTAGTTCTCATTTGTGGAATACGGAGCAGATCACGAACCCACCCGTGGAAGCTTCAATCGCATCGATAACCCGTCAGTGTGATGGCCGACTCCGTGGGTTCCGGGCGTCAACTCCCTGTAGAAGCGTTGCTCTCTCCAAGGAATAAATCCGATCTCTGCGTGTAGAGGCAGAGGTCGGCGTTCACACATGTGCTGCGAGGCGCGCCGGCCGGTCTCCGCTGAGTTCTCGGTTTACGAGAACAGGCCTTACCGCGTTTCCAGAACCGATTGTCTCAAATCAAGCATTGGCGATTTCGCAACAGTTGGCTCGGGCGAATCACATTTGAACTGCTGGCGCGTCGGCAATTGGGCTCATCGTGTTCGGCGTCTTTTTGGAACAGCTCATTGGATCACTTTGACCCTTTTGAAACAAAGCAACTGATTTAGAATCAGCACTCTCCATACCGGAAAGCTCGCCGCAGCATGGGTTGTATCCCAATGAAAACAAAATGGCGGAAGACCCCAGAAACGCTGTTCCAAAAGGTGTAGTTTTCTAACCGTCTACTTCAGCTCGCAACGTACATTAAGAACAGACTCTTTACCTTTGCGAATAGAGCAGGCCTTTTGGACTGGCCGTTCGGAGCTAGAATCATCTTCGCGACACCAGCTATATGAACTCCGTGACACAGACAATCGCTCAGCGTCCTGGCATGCAAGTGCTGAGGTCCATAGTCTGTCTAGGGCTTGATGCTGCAATCACGTGGATTGCCTTCTCCGTGCTGCACGTCAATGGTCTAATCGCAGGCCTTGCCTATGTACTGGCAGTACTCGTAGTTGCAGCCAGATGGGGCTTGACCGAATCGATTGTGACTTCAGTAGCGGCGATGCTCTGTCTCAACTACTTCTTTCTTCCGCCGATCCTGTCGCTTACGATTGCCGATCCGCAGAACTGGGTAGCACTCTTTGTCTTTATGGTGGTAGCTATCACTGCCAGCACACTGTCTTCAGAATCCGGGCGGCGGACTGCGGAGGCCCAGGCCAGAAGAATCGAAGTGGAGCATCTCTATCAACTGAGCTTATCTCTGATACTGGTTGATACGACGAAGGAACTTGGACCCCAGATAGCGATGAGCGTTAAGAAGCAGTTTGACTTCGTTTCGGTCGCTTTTTGCGATAGATCGACGGGAGATATCCATGTGGCTGACAGCGGGGACCAAAGGTTCGAGAACGAGATGCTGCGCTCTGTTGCTATTGGTGAAGCCGCATGGTTCGTGTCACGAAAGGCACTCCATCCGGCAGGCTTTGAGATGATTGTTGTCCCGGTCGCGCTTGGAGGAAGGAATCTCGGCAGTCTGGGCGCGATCGGCCCGGCACTATCAGAACCAGCTGCACAAGCCATCGCGAATTTGGCCGCAATCACGATCGAACATGCCGACCAACAGGTGACTATCAGCAGGATGGAGGTGGCACGACGAAATGAAAGATTGCGGAGCACTCTTCTCGATGCCTTGGCCCACGACTTCCTCACTCCTCTCACGTCCATCAAGAGCGCCATTACGACCGTGCGCTCCGAATACAGCCACGATGCGGAAGAAGATGACTTTTTGGCCGTAGTTGAAGAGGAGGCCGACAGACTAGGCGAGATGATCAGTGAAACCACGGATATGGCCAGAATCGAGCCAGGCAAACCACGAATCAGGCGTCGTCAGCTACTCGTGCCAGACATCATCCACACTTCTCTTCGCCGTATGAGAACCCTTTTGGACAGTCGCCCATTGAAGGTTGAGATTGAGCATGGCATTAAGTCTGTCTATGCCGATCCGGATATGATTGGTCTCGCCCTGCGGCAACTGCTCGGCAATGCCGTTAAGTATTCTCCTCCCGAGACCCCAATCGAGATCTATGCAAACCAGATCGACGATACAGTTTTAATCGGGGTTCGCGACCATGGCCCGGGCATACCCCCAGACGAACTTGATGCTATTTTCGAGCGCTTCTATCGAGGGAGACAAACGCAAGAATGCACTCCAGGCACTGGAATGGGGTTAAGCATTGCACGCGACATTGTGGTCGCGCATCACGGAAAGTTGCGGGTGGAGAATACAGCAGAAGGCGGCGTGCAGTTTTCGCTGACGCTGCCCGTATTCCACGGAGAGAAACAATCATGAAGGTGGCAAGGATTCTGGTTGTGGATGATGAGCCGCAACTGCGGCGCGTGATGAAAGCGGCACTAGCCAAACAGGGCTACATCGTAGGAGACGCGCGAAGCGGTGAAGCGGCTCTGGAAAAACTTCGTGAAGAGCGCTACGACCTGATCATCCTAGACCGCAATATGCCGGGAATTGGTGGAGTAGAAGCGTGTCGCTCTATTCGCGAGCACTCCGACGTCGGGATTATCATGCTGACGATTCGCAAGGAGGAACCGGACAGAATTGAAGCTCTCGACGCAGGTGCCGATGACTACGTTACAAAACCGTTCAGCATGCCCGAACTACTGGCACGTATCCGAGCCACTCTGCGGCGCTCCCCGATGGGACCAAGACAGGGCACTCAACGGATCACATTCGACGGAATCACCGTGGATCTGGACAGTCACCACGTTTCAACCCGCGGCACGGATGTCCGCCTAACTCCCAAGCAATTTGAAGTACTCAACTACCTGATTGCCAACGCGAATGTTTCCATTCCCCACGCGAAGATTCTCCAGGCTGTTTGGGGGCCGGACTATGGCGATGAGGTTGAGTATCTGCATGTCGTAGTCAACCAGATTCGCAAGAAGATCGAACCCGATCCTTCCCGGCCTCGTTACATCGTGACTGAGCCATGGCTTGGTTACAGATTCCAGTTACCCTCTGGGAAATGATAGGTGCATTGCCTCCGGCGCTTCATGCGTTCACCTGTGACCTCAGATCCGATATCAAGACGATCTCATTTCCTTTAGGAACAATTTAGACAATCGTCAGGACTTTATTAGCCGTGGCGCTCTAGTCTTCGGATTATGAGCGCGATAGCTACTCTGTCCGTCGGTGGCGCAACCTTATCGCCTGGGATGACAATCCTGGCTGTGATCTGCGTTGCCCTCAACATATACATGCTGCGTGTATTGGTCCGCCACCACCGTGAAACAGAAAAGAGGAAGCGGAACCTATAGCCGCTTCCTGCTCAAAGGGGCGGCAGATGTGAACCTTTATTTATGTTGTTTGCACTTTCTTGATCTCTTACTTACGGCTTCGTTCACCCCCATTGGGCAGACTGTTGAATGAACTCACGACTCACAATGGTTATTCCGTTGACGGAGAAGCGGTCGTGGACGCTATTGCTCAGACAGTGCGCGATCGGATACACATCCATTGCGGTTCTGGCACTTGTTGATGAAAACTCGATCCCTCATCGAGACTGACTGGACCCTGACCGACCCCTGCATCGAGAATTCGATTGCGGATGAAAGAGAGACTGCCATTATTACTCCGAGAAATTCACGACGCCTCCTTCGCCACTTTATTCTATTGGCCTCGCTCGCGGCCTTCACCGCCGCATCCTATGCCGCAAGCGACGTCTCAACCTCCACCGCGCCAGCGGATACGCAGGTAGCGCAGACCACCACGCCTGCACCGCCGCCGGCTGCCACACCAGCGGCCGCGCCGGCTTCGGCTCCCGCGCCCGTCTGGAGCGTCGGATCGGTGGATCTCAGTGGCTACATCGATGGATATTTCAGCTACAACGCCAACCGCCCGGCCAACCAGACCAACGGCGGCTACAACTTCGACGATTTGGACCAGTTCAACCTGGAGGCGGCGAAGGTCACACTTAATCACGATCCCGACCCGGTCGGCGCACATCTGGACATCATCTTCGGCCGGACCAACTCGCTGATTCATTGCTCGAGCTGCGACCAGACCCTGAACTACATCGAACAGGCCTACATCAGCGTCAAACCGCCCAGAGCAAAGGGTTTTGAACTCGATTTCGGTCAGTTCGCCACGTCCGCAGGCCAGGAAGTCATCGAGACGATGAGCAACTGGAGCTACTCCCACGGAATCCTCTTCACCGACGTAACTCCCTACTACCACTTCGGTATTCGCACTTCGATGCCTGTCACTAAGAACTGGACCGCAGGCGTGCAGGTGGTAAACGGCTGGAACAACGTGACCGACAACAACGGGGGCGTGACCATCGGCCTGACCAGCTCGCTGGTGAAGCCAAAGTACACCTGGAACACCAACTACTACGTCGGCCCGGAAAACAGCGGAATCACGCCGCCCTCCTATGCCGGAACGCAAAAGGGATACCGCAACCTGATCGACAACACCCTTTTGCTTACGCCGAATGCGAAGTTCAACATGTACGTCAACTACGACTACGCCCAGAACCACACGCCCGCAATTCCTGCATACGGCCCGTATGAGTCGCCCGCATACAATGCTTTTTCACGGCACGTTCAAGGAGTTGCCGTCTCGGCCCGCGGGCAGATTTCGGCCAATGGCGCGCTGGTTGGACGTTACGAGTACCTTGCCGATCAGGGTTCTCCACTTGCTACCGCTCCTATTGGAACCGGGACCAAGCAAAATCTGAACGAGTTCACCGGTACGTACGAGTACAAGTGGCTCGCGGGTCTTCTGGTACGCGCAGAATACCGGGTCGACTGGTCGAATGTGAAGTACTTCAGCTATGGCAACGATTTGAGCATTTCGCCATATACGCCAACCAGGACCTATCAAAACACCGCAACCCTCGGCATCATTGCGTTTTTCGGTCCCAAACGCTAAAGAAAGTTGTAAAAAATGCTAAAAAGCCGATGAGAGCGCCACTCTATTTCGCTGTAGTCATGGCGGTTGTGACCGGCTCGGTCTTTGTCATAGACGCAATTGCTGATTGGTTTCGCCGGAAGTAGTTACTACCTGGACCGAGTGGATATTTACCCCAGATCGGCTGGCCCTTTACTTGCCTATTGATTTACTGCATAAAGATTTTGAAGGAACCGGCTTGTACCACTCGCACGTTGCACGTTGCATTGAGGCAACCCCCTAAAGAGGCTTCAAGGCAGATGTTTTGAACTGGAATCAATCAACCATTCTTCCTGACGGACCAGACGGGTGTGTCGAGCAAATCACAGACGACCGCCACGCTTGGGCTTGTGTACTGGTGGGGAATGAAACAAGGCAGTTGGTAACTGGAGGCGCAGATGCTCGACCTGATCATTCTTACGGTTTCTCTTGTGTTCTTTGTCATCGCCGTGGCGTATATCCACGGCTGCCAGTCACTGAAAGGCGGGGGCGACAATGCTTGAAAACATCCTTCTACTCCTCTTGACCGCCGGCTTGCTGGTCTACCTGGTCTTTGCGCTTCTGCGTCCGGAGAAATTCTGATGACGGCTAACGGTTGGTTGCAGATTGCGGTCTTCTTCGTCCTAGTGTTGCTTGCAGCAAAGCCATTGGGGCTGTACATGGCCCGCGTCTACGAGCGGCAGAAGACTCTGCTCGATCCGGTTCTCGGGCCGGTGGAGCGCCTGCTCTATCGCATCACCGGCATCAATCCTGACGCCGAGATGCGCTGGACCGAGTATGGCGCGGCGATGCTGATCTTCAGTTGCGCGACGCTGCTGCTGTCGTATGCGATTCAGCGATTACAGGGCGTGATTCCGATTGTGCGGCTGAATCCGCAGCACCTGGCGGGCGTTGAGCCTTATCTTGCGTGGAACACGGCGGTGTCGTTCACCACCAACACCAACTGGCA